>JBBSGA010000023.1:0-32030 GCA_038254585.1 Chloroflexales bacterium
AGCAGCTCGCCGCCCCAGGCACATACCGCGGCTTTGGTGCTGGCGACATCCGTTACGACCGCTTCCAGGGCAAGCGCAGGCGCGATCGCTCTGAAGACATCGCGAATCGCCAGCACGGGTACCGCCACGACGACCAGATCGGCGCCGTCGACGGCGGCCGCGGGATCGCCGAAGATTCGATCGACCACACCGCGCTCGCGAGCCAGCGTCCGAGCGGCCGGGTCCTGATCCCAGCCGGTACGCGCGGGCGGCGGATCGCCGGAGTAGCCCTCTTTCAGAGCCAGCCCCAGCGAACCGCCGATCAGACCAAGGCCAATGATCGCGACCTTCGCGATCGTCATGCCACGACCTGGTCCCCCATCCGGCGTCCCACGGCGCTCGCGACGGCTGCGAGCTGCTCCATCAGCGCGGCGAAGTTAGGAATGCTCAGCGACTGGGAGCCATCTGAGAGCGCTCGGTCAGGGTCGCAGTGGACTTCCAGGATCAGCGCGTCGGCACCGCAGGCGACGCTGGCGAGCGAGAGGGGCGGGACGAGCTTCCAGTGGCCGGTGCCGTGGCTCGGGTCTGCGATCACCGGCAGGTGCGTCGCGCGCTTGGCATAGGCGACGGCGTTGAGGTCGAGCGTATTGCGGGTCGCGGTCTCGAAGGTTCGGATGCCGCGCTCGCAGAGGATGACGCTGGGATTGCCCTGGGCCATGACGTACTCGGCCGCCAGGAGCCATTCCTCGATCGTCGCGCCCGGTCCGCGCTTGACCATCACGGCCTTGCCGCTCCGCCCGGCCTCTTCGAGGAGCAGGTAATTCTGCATGTTGCGCGCGCCAATCTGCAGCACATCCGCGTATGAGCTGACGAGCGGCACGTCGCGCGGCGTCAGCACTTCCGTCACGATCGGCAGGCCGGTCTCTTCGCGCGCCTTCGCCAGAATCTCGAGGCCGCGCTCGCCAAGACCGCGGAAGCTGTAGGGCGACGTCCGCGGCTTGAACGCCCCACCGCGGAGCAGCTTCGCGCCTGCTTCGCGCACACCATGCGCCGTTCGCAGCGTCTGCTCTTCGCTTTCGACCGAGCAGGGCCCGGCGATGACGATCATTTCGTCACCGCCAATCACGGCGTCACCCACTGTGATCAGCGTGCGCTGCGGGTGGAAATCGCGCGAAACGAGCTTATAGGGCTTCGAGATGCGCAGCGTGCGCTCGACACCGCTGAGCGACTCGAGCTCGCCGCTAAGCTCCGGCAGAATCGTTCCGCCGACGACGCCGATCACAGTACGGGCCTCTCCTTCGGAGATATGCCCGACCAACTGGTGCTCGCCGATGCGTTCCATAACATGCCTGACATCCTCGGGACTCGCGTCCGGCTGCATGACGACGATCATGAAAGGACTCCTTCTCTGCTAAGGGATGGGTTGGCGGGTTCGAGCCGCATCCGCCGCCGGTCGGGACGGAGGTTGACGGCGCCTTTGATGTAGATGTGAAGGATCTCGGTCTGGAGCTTCGGGGTATTCCAGTGGATCAAGACTCGGATGCAGCGCGCGAGCGATCCGGGAACATTCATCTCGTGTTGGCACATCAATGGGACGTCATGCCAGCCGAGCTCGCGCGCGGCGACAGCCGGAAACTCGGCGTCGAGGTCGGGCGTCGTCGTGAAGATCGCACTGCCCACGTCCTCCAGCTGGAGATCGTTGGCCTCGATGATCTGCTGGAGAAGCTCGCGGGTCGCGCTCAGGATAGCCTCTCGCGTATTCGCCTCGACGGTCGTCGCGCCACGGATGCCACGGCAGTAGATCGGCATGGACGTTCTTTCCTCCATACAACAGAAAGAGCGCGAAGCCTGTTTGGCTTCACGCTCTTGATTGACCAGGTACCTACGCAGGGTCAGACAGGCGCGAAGCCTTTGGCGGCGCTCCTAAAGTAAAAGTAATAGCTGAACCCGCGTAGATGACTGTTCACTGTTTTCTCACACCCGACGTGCGCGTTTCCTGGAAACTTGAGGGGGCAAGCCACCCCCCAGCTTGTGGAAGCGCGGCCTCGTTGCCTGGCCGCAACTATAGCACGCCGCCGTGGAAAGGGCAAGAGGGCAATTTGGGCTCAGACTGCCGGCTCGCTACCTCATGCGTGCCCGGGCACGCATGACCAACTCTTGTTTGAGATCCCACAGCGCCTCGGTCAGAGAGACATGGTAGATGTGCGGATGGATCAACCGGCGCACGCCGGCGTCGAGGCGCGCGACGTCGGACTGGCGCGTCTCCCGCATCTGGGCGAGATCCGGCCAATCGTAGACCAGGCGGCCATCCTTGAGGATATCAACGTGAAGCGTCTCGAGCTCGACATCCTCGCGCCGAACGACACGCAGCTTCGAATAGTCCGACGGATGGCGCAGCATGATCTCGGGCGTGGCCCGAAGGTCTTCCTGTTCGAGGCTTAGTACGTCGGCGGTCGCCTTCCCACGCTGATCGTAGAGACGCCAGGCCCGCTTGAAGCCGGGATTAGCGATCTTCTCCTTCGAGTCCGAGAGCTTGAGCGCCGGGGTCCACTCGCCGTCGCGCTGTACCGCCACCAGCTTATAGACGCCGCCGAGGGCAGGCTCCCCGGATGACGTGATCAGCTGCGTCCCGACGCCGAAGACCAGGCGTTTGATCACGGCCTCCGGATCGAGTCCTTCGCGCGGCGCCTCCTGCCGGATCTGGCTGATGATCTGCCACATCACGAGCTCGTCGAGATTGTTCGAAAGGACGATCGAGGCTTCCGGAAAGCCTGCCTGATCGAGCATCTTGGCCGCCTGCAGCGTGAGGTAGGCCAGGTCACCCGAGTCGAGCCGGATGCCGATCGGCTGGCGGCCTTTGCGCCTGAGCTCTTCGAAGACGACGATCGCGTTGGGTATGCCACTCCCGAGCGTGTCGATCGTATCTACCAGCAGCAGCGTGTCGTCGGGATAGCAGTCCGCGTAGGCGCGGAATGCGTCGAGCTCGCTCATACCGAGGGCCATCGCCGCCTGGACGAGGCTGTGGGCGTGCGTCCCTTTGGCAGGCAGTCCGAGCAGCGCAGACATACCGACGTTGGAGCTGAAATCGGCGCCGCCGATCAGTGCCGCGCGTGTCCCTGCATTGCCGCCGCCGTTTTGCGCCCGGCGCAGGCCGAACTCGAGCACCATGCCGCCGCGCGCGCTCTCACGCACCCGTGCGGCCTTCGTGGCGATCAAGGTCTGGAAGTTGATCTGGTTCAGGAGCGCCGTCTCGAGGATCTGGGCCATCGCCAGCGGGCCTTCGACGACGGTGAGCGGAACGTGGGGATGCGCGACGCGTCCCTCGGGCAGAGCACGGAGCGAAATCCGATCGAACGAGCAGGCGCTCTTCAGCCAGCCAAGAAAGTCCTCGGCGAAGAGCGGCGCGCCGTCTTTCCCTTTCAGCGCGCGCAGGACGTCGAGCTCGGCATCGCGGAAACGCGCCGACGGCATCCACTCGACCAGGGTCTGCAGCCCGGCACAGATGCAGTATCCCGCCGAGTGCGAGCCGTAGTCGGGGTAGCTGCGGAAGAAATGCTCGAAGAGTGCAGGTCGCTCGTGGATGCCCATGCGGTAATAGACCTGGGCCATCGTGATCTGGTACGCATCCGTGAAGAGGATACCCTGGGCTATCTGGTCCACGCGATCCTTCCCTTTTGATCCTGCTCTGTAGCCGTAACCGGCTCAACTATACCACCGGCGTCGAGTCATCCGGGCGCTCGTGGTATCCTGGTCGGCGGTCGGGAATGGCGACCTGCCGATCACACGCTGAAAGGAACGGAGTCGTATGCCGCTGATCGATCTTCCACGTGCCGAGCTCGAACAGTATCGTCCACCCCTCGAACGTCCAGCCGATTTTGACCAATTCTGGGAAGGTGTCCTTGGCGAGGTCGCGGGGCTGCCGCGCGACATGCAGCTGGAGCAGATCGACTATCCTACGAAAGGCGCGCGCGTCTACCGGGCGACCTTTGCCGGCTTGGGCGGAGCGCGGGTGGCCGGCTGGTTCATAACGCCGGCTACGGGAGGGCCGTTCCCGGCGCTCGCGATCTACCATGGCTATGGCTGGTTTCGCGGCGAGCCGTGGGGGTATCTGCCGTGGATCGCGCAGGGCTACGCCGTGCTCGCCGTGGACGTTCGCGGCCAGTCCGGGGACAGCATCGATCCGCGGCCCTCGGAAGGTCGCGCCGCCAAGGGCTGGATGACCCAGGGAATCGACGATCCGCAAACCTACTATTACCGCGACGTTTATGCTGACGTGGTGCAGACGGTCGAGGTGCTGACCGCCCGGCCCGAAGTCGACGCCGCGCGCATCATCACGACCGGCGGTAGCCAGGGCGGAGGGCTTTCCCTGGTCGCGGCTGCACTCAACCGGCGCGTCGTCGGGACCGCGCCCGACGTGCCTTTCCTCTGCCATTTCCGGCGGGCCGTCGACATCTCGAATGCCTATCCCTACACCGAGTTCGACGATTATCTCCAGCGCTACCCTGACCGCGAGGCGACCATGTGGCGCACGCTCCAGTATTTCGATGTGCTCAACCTGGCGGACCGTATCCACTGCCCGGTGCTGATGAGCGTCGGACTGCGCGACCTGATCTGCCCGCCGTCGACGATCTACGCCGTCTTCAATCACCTTCCGGGGCCGAAAGAGCTGGCCGTCTACCCTGCGCACGGCCATGCAGTCCCCGAGCTGCATCAGACACGGCGTCTCGCCTGGATCAACCGCCAGTTCGAGACGGCCGGCGCAGCATGACACGCCGCGCCGCCACGCGCCGTGGCGCATAACATGCTGGAGCTGAATGGCGTTTGTGAGGGTCTCGCATGAGTGATGTCAATCTCTTTGGAGCGTCCCATCGGCGCTACAACCCGCTGACCGACGAGTGGATCCTCGTCTCGCCCCACCGTGCAACGCGACCATGGCAGGGGCAGGTCGAGGCCGTACCCCCCGAGACCCGACCGGCCTATGATCCCAAGTGCTATCTCTGCCCGGGCAACGTGCGCGCGAACGGCGAGCACAATCCGCAGTATACGAGCACCTTCGTCTTCGACAACGACTTCGCGGCGCTACTGCCCGATGCTCCACCTACTCAGCTCGACGAAGCCGGCTTGCTGCGCGCCGAGAGCGAGGCCGGGATCTGTCGTGTCGTCTGCTTCTCGCCGCGCCACGATCTGACATTGGCCCAAATGCCCGTGGAAGGCATCCGGACGGTGGTCGACGTGTGGGCAGGCCAGACGACTGAGCTCGGCGCCATCCCCTGGATCGATCATGTGCAGATCTTCGAGAACCGTGGGGCACAAATGGGCGCCAGCAATCCCCATCCCCACGGTCAGATCTGGGCCAATGCGACGCTCCCGACGATCCCCGCCGCCGAACTGCGCGCCCAGACGCGCTACCGCGAGGAGAAGGACCATTGCCTGCTTTGTGACTACGCGGCCATCGAGCAGCGGGCCGGCGACCGAGTCGTCGTACGCAACGACCACTGGATGGTGCTCGTGCCGTTCTGGGCGGTCTGGCCCTTCGAGACATTGCTGCTGCCGGCGGGGCATGTCGCGTCCCTCCCCGACCTCACTCCCACGCAGCGTGACGCGCTGGCCGAGCTCCTCAGCCGCCTGCTGATCCGCTACGACCATCTGTTTGAAGTCTCGTTTCCGTACAGCATGGGCTGGCACCAGGCTCCGGCGCACAGCGGGCCATTTCCGCAGTGGCATCTGCACGGGCACCTTTACCCGCCCCTGCTGCGCTCCGCGACCGTGCGTAAGTGGATGGTCGGCTACGAGCTGCTGGCCCAGCCGCAGCGGGACATTACCGCGGAGCAGGCGGCGGATCGGCTCCGGTCGCTGCCGGAGACGCGCTGATAGGAGGTTTGGCTCCGATACGAAACCGGCAAGTTCTCGTAGAGATTGAGGGGATTAAGGCCGAAATCGTTCGCGTAGAGACGTTATATATAACGTCTCTACTACCCCACGATCTGCAGCAAACGTGCCAACCGCTGCTCCATGATCTGTGCCTTGTCCGCCCGGAGGGTGACGTGGCCGAGCTTGCGCCCAGGTCGCGGCGTCTTGCCGTAGAGGTGCAGGTGGGCGCCCTCGACGGCCAGCATGGCAGCCGTCGAGGGCACCGTGCCGATCAGATTGACCATGGCGGAGCAGCCGATGGCCGCGGGAGAGCCGAGGGGTAGGCCGGCGACCGCCCGGATATGGTTGGCGAACTGGCTTGTCTCGGCGCCCTCGATCGTCCAATGACCGGAATTATGCACGCGAGGAGCCATCTCGTTGGCCACCAGGTCGTCCTTGACCTGGAAGAGCTCGATCGCCAACATCCCGACGTAGCTTAGGGCGTCGAGCACGCACGCGGCGTAGGTTTCTGCCCGCGATTGGAGCTCCGACGCAAGGTCCGGCGCGGGCGCGCGCGAAATGTGCAGGATACCGTCGCGGTGATGGTTCTCCACCAGGGGATAGACCGCCGTCGCGCCATCACCCCCCCGGGCTGCCAGGATCGATAGCTCCCGCTCGAACGGGACGAAACCCTCGAGGATGAGCGCAGCTCCGCCCAGCGCTTCCCAGGCACGGTCGACGTCCGCTGGCTCACGCAGAGTGTACTGGCCTTTGCCATCGTAGCCGAGGCGACGAGTCTTGAGAACCGCGGGCAAGCCGATCTCGGCGACCGCCGCTGCCAGGGCGTCGCGCGTCTCCACCGGCGCGAACGGCGGCGTCGGAATGTCGAGGCTCTGGAAGAAGTGCTTCTCGACCAGCCGATCCTGGGCTACCTCGAGCGCCTCGGGCGGGGGATAGACCAGCACGCGGCGCGCCAGCTCGTGCGCCGTCGCAACGGGCACATTCTCGAACTCGTAGGTGATCACGTCGAGGCCACGAGCAAAGCGCTCCAGCGCCGCCGGATCCTCGTAATCCGCCACGATCTGCTCGGCAAGCTGGCCGGCGGGCGCTCCGGGCGCCGGATCGAGGAACCGGAAGCGGAGACCGAGCGGATATCCGGCCAGGGCCAGCATCCGCCCGAGCTGCCCGGCGCCCAGCACGCCGACGATCATGCGTCCTCGCGCGGATCGGGATGGTCGAGCACGGCCTGGGTCTGCTGCCGGCGGTAGCCCGCCAGGGCCTCGCGGATCTGCGGATACTTATTCGCCAGGATCGCAGCCGCCAGAAGCGCGGCGTTGATCGCCCCGGCGCGGCCGATCGCGAGCGTCCCAACCGGCACTCCGGCGGGCATCTGGGCAATGGAGAGGAGCGAGTCGAGCCCCTTGAGCGCCTTCGACTCGATCGGCACTCCCAGCACCGGGAGATCGGTCTTCGCGGCCGCCATGCCCGGCAGATGCGCCGCGCCGCCTGCTCCGGCGATGATCACCTCGATGCCACGATCCGCCGCGCTGCCCGCGTACTCGAAGAGCAGATCGGGCGTGCGGTGGGCCGAGACGACGCGGACCTCGAAGGGAACGCCGAGAGCCTCGAGCGTTTGCGTAGCGTGGGTCATCGTCTCCCAGTCGGACCGTGAACCCATAATCACGCCGACAAGCGGCTGCATCATCTTCAGAACCTATGGTATGGGACGTTTGACACCGATCACAAGCGTGCAGACGGGCCAGCCGCCGGCTTTAGTTTGCCCGCGCTCTGGCGGCTATTGTAGCACCTATAGACTCCGCGAAGGTCTTGCCGCTTATGCTACACTCCCGAATGGGCGTATGGCTTCCTGCGCACTGCAACTGCGAAGCGTCCGGCTCCGTCAGATTGGTCGGTTCGCCCCACGCAAAGGAGTCTCTCTATGCAATGCTCGAACTGTGGCGCACAGCTGCCTCCGGGCACGCGCTTCTGCACGGCATGCGGCACACCGGTCGCGGTGCAAGCCGATTCCCAGCCGGCTGCAACCGGTCCGACCGTCAGCCTCTCCGGCGCCGAGGAGGCCTACCGCCAGGAGGAGGGCAAGCGCCTCGACATTCCCGATCCGAAGGTCTTCCAGAGCGGCGAGGGCCGCTCCGGGGTCGACTACCAGATCGTCGGCACGGTGCTGCAGGCGGTTATCGTCCAGCTCGATCCCGGCCAGACGATCTACTCCGAGAGTGGCGGCATGGCCTGGATGTCCGGGAATGTGGTGATGAATACCAACACCGGCGGCGGTGGCGGTGGCCTCGGCGGCATGCTCGGCGGCATGATGAAGCGCGCCGTCTCAGGCGAGTCGCTCTTCATCGTCGACTACACGGTCACCGGCGGCCGGGGCCTGATCGCGTTCGCATCCGAGTTCCCCGGCAAGATCATCCCGCTCAACCTAGGTCCAGGCCAGCAGATGATCTGCCAGAAGGACGCCTTCATGTGCGCCGAAAAATCCGTATCGCTCGACATTCAGTTTCGCCGCAAGCTCGGGGCCGGCCTCTTCGGCGGCGAAGGCTTCATCCTGCAGCGGCTGACGGGGCCGGGCCTCGCCTTCGTGGAGCTTGACGGAGAGATCGTCGAATACACGCTGGAGCCGGGCCAGATGCTGAAAGTCGACACGGGCCACGTTGCCATGTTCGAGCCGACGGTGCAGTTCGACGTGGAAATGATCCGGGGCTTTAAGAATATCCTCTTCGGCGGCGAGGGACTATTTCTGGCAACTCTGCGCGGCCCTGGCCGGGTCTGGCTGCAAACGATGCCGATCGTCAACGTCGCCAAGAAGATCGCGGAGTATCTGCCCAAGGCCGGCAGCTCCTCCGGCTCGAGCGGCGGCATCGGCCTCGGCGACATCACCAACTTCTTCGGCAACGATTAGGGTTCCGTCGATCATAAACGGCCGGCGAGGGCAAGTCGTTTGCCCCTCGCCGGCCGCAGCGGGAGGTGGGATACGGAGTGAGGGCCTGCCTCGGCGTCAGAACTTGAGGCTGATCGGGCCGCGATCGGCCGGAGTGCGGACTGTGTTGGGCACCTTCGCCCTCGACCGGCTGCTCTTCTATGTAGGCGTGTGGGTGGGGCTCGCGCTGCTGCCTGACGCGACTGAGCCGAGCCAGGTAGCTGTGAAGGGTCCGGTGGCGCTCGGTCTGCACTGGCGCTGGGACGCCGTGCACTACTACAGCATCGCGGCGGGAGGCTACCGATTCTACTATAGCTTTCCCATGCCCGGTAATCAGCCGGGCGGGCTACCCGCCTTCTTTCCGCTGCTGCCGCTGCTTACGCGCCTTACCGCCACGATCCTCGGCGGGCTGCGCGCTCCGGCCGCGCGTCCGATCTGGGATGCCGACCCGCTACTGCTGGCCGCGGGCGTGCTCGTCGCCAACGTCGCGGCGCTGGCCGCCTTCGGGCTGCTCTACCGGCTGGCATGTGAGGAGACCGGCGACGCGGCGCTCGCCGGTCGCGCGGTGCTCTACGCGGCGATCTTCCCGCTCGGCTTCTACTATGCCGTGCCTTACAGCGAGGGGCTTTTTCTGGGAGCGAGCGTGGGGACTTTCCTCTGCGCGCGCCGATGCCGCTGGACTGCGGCCGGGCTGTGCGCGGCGGTCGCCTCTGCCGCCCGCCCGGTTGGCATCCTGCTCTTGCCTGCACTGGCCGTGGAGCTGACTCTAGCCCGTCGCAAAGGCGTGTGGAGCCTGAGCGAGCTGGCCCGGGCGCTCACGGGGCTGATCCTTGCTCCGGCGGGGCTCGCGCTCTACATGCTCTACCAGCGCGCCGAGCTCGGCGATGCGCTCGCCTTCGTCCATGCGCACGCGGCCTGGAACCACCAGGCGAACTTCCCGCTCGTCGCCCTGTGGCGCTCAGTCGGCTATGCGATCCACCCGAGCTGGAGCGGGCGGCTCAGCCGTTATGCTCGGGACGTGATGAATGTGCTGATGATGCTGGGCTTTATGGCCGTGCTGCTCGTTTCGGCGTGCCGGTGGCGGCCGTCCTACGTGGTCTACGGGCTCTTGCTCTTCACGATGATCCTCTCCTCCGCGGCGCCCGATCAGAACACGACCCGCAGCCTGGGGCGCTACGTCATGGTCCTTTTTCCGGTCTTCATCACCATGGCCCGCTGGGGGCGTCGACGTGCTGTGCACCGGGCGATCCTGCTCGTCTGCATCCCGCTCTTCGTCGTCCTCGCCGCGTTCTACGTGCGCTGGTATTTCGTGACCTAATCCGTCCTTGCGATGGTTAAAGACAATCCGCTATAATGTGCCGTGCCAGGGAGCAGCGGCGAGGCCGCCTCCCAGCTTAAAAAGACAAGGTCCATCCGTTCGGGATGGACCCTTAGAAGCCCCGGCGGCGGCTAGCGGTTCTTGGACGCCGTCCGTATGCAGCGGGTGCAGAGCTTGATTTTCTGCGGCTTGTTGTCTTTGATGACGGTGACCGTCTGAATATTCGGATTGAACCGCCGGCGCGTGTGGCGAGCCGAGAAGCTCACCGCGTTGCCGAACGATGGGCCTTTGCCACATTCAGCGCATTTTGCCATATCGAAGGACCTCCTGTAATTTCAGCGCAATCGGCCTTGAAATATAGCATACCGCGTCCTTTCCCGCAACCTTGGCGGGATGGCCGGCCTCGGAGCACCATGAGCGAACGACCGGTCCATCCGAATACACGCGTGCTCCCGCAGGGTACGATCGAGGTTGCCCCGCGCGCGATCGCCAGCCTCGTGGCGCAGGCGGTCACACGCAGCTACGGGGTGGTGGGTATGGCCCCCGCCAATCTCCGTGACAGCGTTGGGCAAGTGCTCCGGAAGGAAGACCAGCACCGCGGTATCGCGGTCCAGATCGGCCAAGATGCGATCACGGTCGACATCTACATCGTCGTCGAGTACGGCACCCGCATCTCCGAAGTCGCCCAGCAGGCGATCGCCACGGTCAGCTATGCGCTGAAACAGTCGCTCGGATTTCCCGTCGCAGCCATTAACATCCATGTACAGGGCGTGCGCGCCCAGTGATCCATTCCACGCAGAAAAGGACTCAGCATGGCTACTACTGATGTCGCGGTCTGGGACGGAACGCAGCTTCTGGCTGGCCTGGAGGCGGCGACGACGTGGCTCGAGCAGCACGTCGGCGAGATCAACGCCCTGAATGTCTTCCCTGTGCCCGATGGCGACACCGGCACGAATATGCACCTGACGATGACCGCGGCGATCAAGAATGTCGCGCCGCAGCACTCGACGAGCGCCGTGGCCAAGCAGGTCGAGCGACAGGCGCTCCGCGGCGCGCGCGGGAACTCCGGTGTGATCCTTTCCCAGATCATCCGGGGCTTCAGCGACGGCGTAGCCGGAAAAGAGACGATCGATGCGTCCAGGCTGGCGCATGCTTTCCAAGGGGCGGCCGAGCGGGCCTATAAGGCAGTCATGAAGCCGACCGAGGGAACGATCTTGACGGTCGCGCGGGTCGTCGCGGAGCGGACGATGGCGGCCGTGGATGGCGGCACCGATCTGGAGGGCGCCCTGGATGTTGCCGTCCAGGCGGCGGACGACGCGGTAGCGGAGACGCCGCATCAGCTCCAGAAGCTGCGCGACGCGGGCGTGGTCGACGCCGGCGGGCGGGGCCTTGCCGTGATCTTGCACGGCCTGCAGCGCTATATGCGGGGTGAAGAACTCGTGCGGCCGGGGGGCGACTCCGTCGCCGCCGAGGTCGCCTTCGAGGACATCCACAGCGAGGACGACTTTGGCTACTGCACGACGTTCCTGCTGGAAGGTGAGGGCATTCCTTTCGAGGAAGTCCGCGAGCGGATCGCCGCGATGGGCCGCTCAGTGGTCGTCGTCGGCGACGAGGTCACGGTCAAAGCACACATCCACACCCTCAGGCCGGGCGACGTGCTCAACTATGCCATCGATTTCGGCGCCATCACGCACGTCGAGATCGCGAACATGGATGCCCAGCGCGCGCAGATCCGTGAGACTGGCACCGTCTCTGCCGTCGCCAGCCGGCAGCCCAAGGAGGGCAGCCTGACAGGGCGCAGGGCGACCTCGCAGTCCGACGAGTACAAGACGCCCTTCGGCATCGTGGCGATCGCCCCCGGACCCGGCTTCGCGGAGGTCTTTCGCTCTGTGAATGTCGGGGAGGTCGTCACGGGTGGCCAGACGATGAACCCGAGCACGCAGGACCTGGTCGAAGCGATCGAGCACCTGCCCCAGCAGGAAGTGGTAGTGCTGCCCAACAACTCGAACATTCTGCTGGCGGCCCGGCAGGCACAAGAGCTCGTCGACAAGACCGTCGAGGTCGTCGCTTCACGCACAGTGCCGCAAGGGGTGGCGGCGAGCCTGGCGCTCAACTACGAATTGCCGTTCGAAGCCAACGTCAAGGCGATGACCAAGGCGATTGGCAAGGTTCGCACACTCGAGATTACGACGGCGGTCCGTGACGCCGTCGTAGACGATACCGAGGTTCGCAGTGGGCAGACGATCGGCCTGCTCGACGACAAGCTGATCGCCGCCGGAGACGATCAGAAGGCCGTCATCGACCAGATTCTCGACAGTGTCGAGATGGACAACTACGAGGTTATCACTATTTACCTGGGCGAAGGAGTCGACGAAGCGCGGGGCCAGGCGATGGCCGATCATATTCAGGAGCGCTTTCCCGGCCTCGTCAGCGTCGATCTTGCACCCGGTGGACAACCATTTTATGACTTCATTCTTTCGGTGGAGTAGACGCCAAAGGCGGCAGGTCCATGGCCGGGGTTAAAATCGTAACGGACAGCACGGCGGACGTCCCGCCTGAGATGCTGCGTGACCTCGACATCGAGGTCGTACCGATGTATATCCATTTCGGCGACGATACGTACCGCGACGGGACAGACGTCGAGAACGAATCGTTCTACAGGCTCGTCGGAGAGAGCGACGTAGCGCCGACGACCTCGGCACCGCCGACGATCGTCTTCGAGCAGACCTTCCGGCGGTTGGCGCGCACGCACGATTCGATCATCTCGATCCATGTTTCGGGGCACCTGAGCACAGCCTTCAAGGCTGCCGCGCAGGCGCGCGAGAAACTACCGCCCTCCCTGGCGCGGATCGACGTCGTGGACACCCACTCCGCGTCGCTCGGCGTCGGTCTAACGGTGATCGCGGCGGCACAGCTGGCGCAGGCCGGCGCGTCACACGACGAGATCCTGCGCGAGGTGCAGCATCGCGTGCAGCATACGCACATGATCTTCTTCGTCGACACGATCGAGTATCTCGACCGCTCCGGGCGGATGAGCCTGCCGCAGGGTATGATTACCTCGATGTCGCGCATCAAGCCGATCCTGCTGATCGACCAAGGGCATATCGTGCTCTACGAGCGTACGCGCACGCGTGCGAAGGCGATTGACGGGCTGTTTACCTTCGTGGAAGACTTCCCGCGCGCGGAGGAGATCGCCGTGGTCTACAGCACGACGCCGGAGGACGTGGAGAAGGTGCTCGACAAGGTTGGCCTGCTCTTTCCGCGCGAGCGCGTCCTGGTCGGCCAATATGGCCCGTCAGTCGGCGCGCATCTCGGTCCGGGCGCGATGGGCATCGTCGTCTACGAAGGACAAGCGTAGGTTACAAGGAACAGGAGACGTCAAGTGGCGAAAGATCGAGCGTCCGTCGCGGCGTCTTCTCTCCCTGTAACCTGTCCCCTCTAGCTTGTAACCTATGGAGGATAGCGTGACCGTAGCTGTTGTCGTAGACTCGACCGCCGATATTCCAGCCGATATTAGGGAAGAGCTCGGGATCACTGTCGTGCCGCTGCTCGTGCTGTTCGGCAACGACCAGTACCGCGACGGGATCGACCTGTCGAACGACGAGTTCTACGCCAGGCTCGTGGAGGGCAGCATCCATCCGACGACCTCGCAGCCCTCGTCCGGCGACTTCGTCGAGGCCTATGAGCGGCTCGCGAAAGATCACGAGGGCATCATCTCGATCCACCTCGGCGGTAAGCTGAGCGGCACGGTGCGCGCGGCACAGCAGGCAGCGGACATGGTGCCGCACATTCCGATTCGGGTCGTCGACTCCGGCAGCGTCTCGATGGGGCTCGGCTTCCTCGGCATCGACGCGGCCCAGATGGCACGCGAGGGAAAGAGCCTGGACGAGATCGCGGCCGCGGTCGAGGCATTGATACCCCGCATCGTTCTCTGGGCCGTGCTCGACACGCTCAAGTACATCGAGCGCGGCGGGCGTATCGGCAAGGGCCAGGCCTTCCTCGGCACGCTACTCAACGTCAAGCCCATGATCTACGTGCGCGGCGAGGTGCTCCCCGGTGAGCGCGTTCGCACCCACAAAAAGGCGATCGCGCGCATGGTCGAGCTGGCCACGGAAGAGGCGCCCTACACGCACCTGGCCGTCCTGCACAGCACCTCCAAAGAATATGCCGAGGATCTCGCGAACCAGCTCGGCGCGATCTTCGCTCGCGACCAGATCATCGTCGCGCAGCTCACAGCCGTCATCGGCGTCCACGGCGGCCCCGGGATCGTCGGCGTAACGGGCATCAAGGCGCAGTAGAGCTGATGCCCCGCGCTGCCGCCGTCGCTTTGTGCTCCGAAGCAGCCCTCCCGCCACAACATGGCGGGACATAGTGCTCGTTCCGCCATGTTGTCGGCCTGCTCCGCACGGTCGTGTTCCGCACAGGTCCACAATGCTTAGCCACCGCTGCAGTAGATCGAGCTTACCGGAGCCGCGCCAACCAGGCCTGGGCGTTGGCGAAGAGCAAGAGCCCGAGCAGCGCTACTGCAATCAAGGGCTGCAGGCGCTCCCATGGCTCGGGCCGGCCATCCCAGACGAAGTGAAGGATCGTGAGCGATCCGAAGCCGGCAGCCGCGCCGATCGCCGTCGCGCCATATCCCCATCTATCGCCTACTGGGAGCGCCAGGGCTACGAGCAGCGCAATGTGGGCGACACGGCGCAGGGACGGCAGCCAGCCGTCCGTCTCGGGGACATACCAGGGGCCGAGCGCGACGAGCGGTGGGATTGCGATAGCCCAGGTAACGAGGCCGGCCCAGCGTAACTTCTGGATACCGGTCTTTAGATCAGGAAGGAGGAGCGATCCGGAAGCCTGGCCGAGCGCGGCCGTGGCCAGCGCGAGGAGGAGGTAGACGTTGAGCAGCGCCCCTGCCTCGCATGCCGCACCCCGCCGTACCTGCGGCTCCGGTGCCCACAGTAAACGGCGGAGGCGGAGCCAGTGGGGGAGCTCGAGCAGCAGGAGTGCGCCCACGAGATCCACCGGGTAGGCCCAATAGCTGCGCGGAAATGGGAGCAGCGCCAGGAACAGAAAGGCGCTGGCGGCGTAAAGCGCTGCACTTGGATCCCAGGCGAAATGAGCTAGGAGCCGGCTCCGGTTGCGAGCACGAGCGTGCCAGAGGGCGTACATCAGGCCGGTCGCAACCAGGCCCGTGAGGATACCGGGGTAGACCAGCAGCGGCTGCCAGCTTCCGCCGACAATGGCGAGAAGCTCATCCACGCCGTCGCCCTACCCACCAGACGCGCCCAAGGATGGAAACCTCCACGGGCTCTGCGGCGGTCACCTGGCCGTCGGGCCGAGCCATCCAATGAGCGACCAGACGCAGGACGAGCCACGTGATCGCAAGGGTCACGGCGAAAAGTGGCGCAAGCACGGCGGTCGGGAGCAGCGCCGCCCGGCGGTGCCCCGGATCGAGAGCGGCGACGCCGATCCACGGCCAATAGTCGAGCAGGCCGTAGGGCGCTAGACCGGGATCAAGCTGATCCGCGACCGGCACGGCCACGAACCGGGTCGTGACCGGCATGAAGAGCGCGATAAGGAGGGCCAGAGCCGCGCCGATCAGTACGGCGCCGAGGCCGGAGGGCCGCCCTTTCCCGGCTACCGATGGCTGAGCCGGCAAGAGCACTGCTACGCCCCCGGCCATGCCGGCCAGCCACGCCCCGGCCGCAATCAGAAACGCGGCGCCACCGGCAGCAGCCGCGACGGTCCACCAGGCGGCCAGGAACAGCAGCAGAAAGGCCGCCAGCGACGAGCCGGCGCGCCGCCCGGCCCCGGTCCAGAGAACGAGCAGAGCATGCGCTAATAGCACCCACAGAGCTGCGACGATGCCCACGGCAGAGCTCATACCTGCGCAGATGAGCGCCATCCCAAGCATGGCCGCGAGCACGCGCTCGAAGACTGACGGGGTATCACGTGTACGAAGCGCCTCGAGCGTCGCCCATATCGTCGCCGCGGCGCCCAGCAATGGGACCACGAGCGGCCACGGAGGCGGCCAGGGGGCGACCGAAAATGTCTTGAGCAGCGGAAAGAGCCAGAGCGGACGGAGCAGGAGCTCCGATTCACTGGCGCCGCCTCGCGATGCCGACCATGGCAGGCAGCCGAGGCCGGCCAGCGCGGCCAGAATGAGCAGAGGGAGCACGAGGGAGCGCGAGTGTTGAGCATCGAGCCACCCGAGCGCCACGGCCCGAGGAAGCAGATCGGCAGCCGACAGCGCTCCGAGCGCAGCGAACCAGCGAAGGCCAAGACCGCCTGCGAGCGCGAGCGTGACGGCGTAGAACAAGAGCAGCTGAAGCGCGCGATCGGTCGCGGCGAGCGCGAGGCCGGCGAGCGCCACCCCAACGGCAAGGCGCGTCGCCCTTGCGATCGACGGTTGAGGAAGGGCCGCCGCGAGTGGGAGAAGGACGAACCCGCTCAGCACAAGCGGGTCGATGCGAAAGGTCGTGGCCGGCGTCTGTCCGGCCACATCCCGCACGCCCAGTACCGCGAGCGGCATCAGCCGCAGCAGGTAGAGCCCCACTGCGAGGGGCAGCAAGGCCAAGAGTACGCGTAGAAAACGGGCGAGCACTAGCTGGGCGGGATATAGAGCTTCTGGTCGAGTTGAAGCTGATCCCCTTCTTCCGGTGAGAGACCGTTATAGCGCAGGAGCGCATCGACCGAGATATCGAACTTTGCCGAGATCGACCGCAGGGTGTCGCCCGGCTTCACGACGTATAGCTGCGCCTTGGCAGCGGGCCGGCTGGTCGGAGTAGGCGGACGTGCCGGCGGTCGCGCTTCCGCAGCCTGGGCGGACGAGGAGGAGGGGATGTAGAGCTTCTGGTCGAGCTGAAGCCGATCGCCCTCTGCGCGCGAGAGGCCGTTGTAGCTGAGGAGGGCGTCAACCGAAAGGTCGAGCTTCGCGGCGATCGATCGCAAGGTATCGCCAGGCTTGACGAAGTACGCCTGGGCGCGTGCCGGCGCGATCGTAGGCGTTGGAGGCCGCGCCGTGGGCCGTGGGAGCGATGCCGGCTCCGCGGTCGGTGCGACGGTCGGCGACGCGGTCATGGCCGGCGAAGGCGTTATGGCTGTCGTGGGCCGGGCGGTGGCCGTCGGCTGGCGGGTCGAACTAGCGCTCGGCGTGGGCAGGGAGGTAGGGGCTTCTAACGTCGGCGAAGGCTCTGCAAGGGCAAGCACGATCGGTGTCCCGGCTGCCTGTGTGGCCAGCGCGCGCCGGGGCAGCGTAAATGCCTCGGCGTCGATCAGGGGGCCGCGGTCCGGAACGAAGATCCCGAGCGAGCCCAATGCGTCGCGGTCGACGTCGATCCACTGCAGAGCAATGGCACTGCCGAGTGCGATGGCGAAGCCAAGCGCACCGATGGACTGAGTGGCCCGCGGCCCGAACTTCCGGCCAATCAGCCGGGCCAGGATTGCCCCCACGGTCGGCAGGAGCAGCGCGAGCAGCACAAGAACCGGCACCAGTTGCTGCGATATGCTCACGGCTGCGCATTGTAGCATGCTCACCGCTCCGATCTATATCGGCGGTGGAACCTTTTGCTAGACCGAGGCGTCCGATCTATGGCGCCGGCCTGTGGGCTTGGCCGTCGCCGGAGGGTACCGCCAGATGGCGGACGTAGTACAATGCCCGTTGATACCGGCGCGTTTCGCCGGCGAGGCGCTCAATGCAATCAAGTCAAGCACTACTCTACGCGCGGCTACGCCCTTTTACCTGGCGGCTGCGCCTGCGGGATACGCTCCAGATCTTCCAGCGGACGGCCTATGTGCCGGGCGCCGGGTTCATCGCCATGCAGATCGCGGGGCGCCTGCTGCCGCTCCAGCATCTCAACTGGTGGTCGCTGCTGCCGGCCGGGGTATGGCTGCTCGGGCTTGTAGGCTACCTCGCGGTGCGCCGGATCAGTGCGCGAACGGCAGCCCGGCGTGTCGACCATCTGCTGGGCCTACGCGAGCGGCTCTCGACGGCGCTCGAGCTGAGCACGCACTCTTCTGAGGACGAGATCGAGGCGCTGCAGCAGGCGGACGCGATAGCGGCGGCGGAGCGAATCCAGGCACGGGAGGTCGGGCTGGCCTTCCGGCGCGGCGCACTTCTGCGCCTCATCTTACCGCTGCTCGTCGGGACGCTGCTGATCTTTCTGCCAAATCCGCAGGATCGGGCGCTGCGGGAGCAAGCCGCCGTCGCCCAGGCGATTACGAATACGGTTAAGACGATCGAAGCGCAGCGCACTGAGCTCGGGAAGAACAAGGAGCTCTCGCCCACGGACCGCGAGCGTCTCCAGCGCGAGCTCGAGCAACTGGAGAAAGAGCTCAGCGCCAGCCCACGCTCACGCGAAGAGGCGTTGGCCAAACTATCGGCGGCCGAGGCACGTCTACGGCAGCAGTTGGACCCACAGGCCGATGCCCGGCGCGCGGGACTGGACGATCTTGCGCGACAGCTTCGAGCAGCGCGCCAAGATCCGGCCGCGGGGCAGGCCGGCGCACAAGACGCCGCGCGCGAGCTTCAACAGGCGAAGAGTCAGCTTGACAAGCTGACACCACAGCAGCGTGAGCAGCTTTCAAAGACGCTCAAGGATCAAGCGGCACAGAACGCCAACAGCGATCCTCAGCTCTCCAAGGACCTGCAGGCCGCGTCGGATGCGCTGGCGAAGGGTGACACGGCAGCAGCCGAGCAAAGTCTCGGCCAGGCTTCCAATCAGGCCGCCGCGTCGAATCAGCAGCTTGCCTCCAACTCGGCGGGCGAGCAGTCGATCTCGCGTCTGCAGGAGGGCCGGCAGAGCGTAGCGCAGGCCGGGCAGCAGAGCGAACAGGGCGCCCAAGGCCAAGGGCAGCAGGGCCAACAAGGGCAACAGGGCCAGTCCGGGCAGCAGGGCCAATCGGCTCAGAGCGGCCAACAAGGGCAGCAAGGCCAAGCCGGACAGAGCGGCCAACAGGGCCAGCAAGGCCAGGCCGGGCAGCAAGGCCAGGCGGGCCAAAACGGCCAGAGCGGACAAGCGGGCCAAAACGGGCAGCAAGGCCAGGCAGGCCAGAATGGCCAATCCGGCCAGCAAAGCCAGGGTAATCAGGGTAATCAGGCCGGCAACGGAGGCGGATCGAACGCCAATAATCTTGGCAACGGGACGCGCACCGGCAGCGGGAACGTGAATCCCAACGGTTCTGGGCAAGGACAGGGCACCGGCACGAATGGCAACAACACGGTCTATCAGCCGTTCAAGCCCTCTGGGGAGACGGGGAAGAGCGAAAATGTGCAGGGGCAGCAGGGCGCCGGGGGCCAAACGCAGGTAAATCCGGGCCAATACGGACCAGGAGCCAATAACCCGTCCCTGGTCCCCTATGACCAGGTTTACGGCAAGTATCGGGACGCCGCGAGCGAGGCGCTCGACCGCTCCGCGATACCGCCCCACCTCAAAGGCTACGTCCGCGACTACTTCAGCCAGCTATCGCCGAACAAATAGCCAGCGTCGCAAGCATCTGTCCTGTCTCCAAGCATCTTATGCTCCGTAGACGGCTATAATGCCAATAGTCCATGGCGCACCATTCCAGGCTACCGGCTATTTTGGGAGAACCTATGTCAACTGCACCACTTCCGGCACTCGCCATTTCGCCCGAGCAGTTTCGTGAGGCGGCGATGGCGATTGAAAATGAGGTCGGCAAGGTCATCGTCGGCCAGCGAGGGCTGATCCGCCAGACCATGGTGACGCTGCTTGGAGGCGGCAATGCGCTGCTCGAGGGCGTGCCTGGCCTGGCGAAGACTACACTGGTGCGAACGCTGGCGGACGTTATCGACTGCCGGTTCTCGCGCATCCAGTTCACGCCGGACCTGATGCCCGCGGACATCGTCGGCACGACGATCATCGCAGAGGACGAGGCCGGTCGTAAGGCGTTTCGTTTCGAGCCGGGACCGATCTTTTCGAACCTGGTGCTGGCCGACGAGATCAACCGCGCCACTCCGAAAACGCAGTCGGCGCTGCTCGAGGCGATGCAGGAGCGCACGGTGACCGTCGCCAAGACGATCCACCGTCTCGACAGACCCTTCTTTGTGCTCGCGACGCAGAACCCGCTCGAAATGGAGGGCACCTACCCGCTGCCCGAGGCTCAGCTCGATCGCTTCTTCTTCAAGATCGACGTCCCGTTTCCCAGCGTCGACGAACTGGTGGAGATCGCCAACCGCACGACAGGGATCACCGTCCCGGAGCCACGGCACGTGATCAACGGGAAAGTGCTGATTCAGATGCAGACTCTCGCGCGTGAGGTACCGATCGCGTCCCACGTGCTCCAATTCGCGGCGCGCCTAGTAGCTGCCACCCATCCCGAGGCGCGGGACGCCGCGGCGATCGCCAAGCAATACGTGCGCTACGGGGCATCGCCGCGCGGCATGCAAACCTTGATCCTAGCCGGGAAGATTATTGCGCTGCTCGAGGGACGCTATAACGTCGCCTTCGCCGACCTCAAGGCCGCGGCCCTGCCGGCGCTGCGCCACCGCGTCATCCTGAATTTCGAGGCCCAGGCGGAAGGGGTTACCGGCGACGATGTGATCCGTGGCATCCTCGAGAACGTCCGCGAGGACGGGGCCTGATCCGCCATGACAGCATCTCCCGCTCATATCGAGACCGGCGCGCTTTTCGACGAAGCCTTTCTGCGCCAGCTTGATCGCCTCGCGTTGATCGCACGGCGCCCGGTAGCCGGGGAGATGCAGGGCGAGCGTCGTTCGCCGCGCCGTGGGCCGTCGGTCGAATTTGCCGACTTCAAGCCCTACGTGTCGGGCGACGACTTCCGGCAGATCGACTGGAACCTCTATGCTCGCGCCGAAAAGTTCTTCCTGAAGCTCTTCGTAGCCGAGGAAGAGCTCACGATCCATCTCCTGCTCGATACGAGCCGGTCCATGGACTGGGACACGCCGAACAAGCTGCGCTACGCCAAGCGCGTCGCGGGAGCGGCCGGGTACTTGGCGCTCACGAACCTTGATCGGGTGACGCTGAGCGCCTTCGGACAGGAGCACGAGGTGCGCATGCCCGCTCAGCGATCGCGACGCGGGGCGCTGCCGCTCTTCCGCTTCCTCCAGCAGCTCGCCCCGGGTGCGACTGCCGACTTCGGCGAGGTCTGCCACCGCTACGCGCGAACTGCGCGGACGACCGGTCCGGTGCTGATTTGTTCCGACCTCATGGACGCAGGCTGGCAGGAGGGACTGCGGGCACTCGTCGCGCGCAAGTTCGAGATCACGGTGATCCATATCCTGGCACCCCAGGAGATCGCCCCGGAGCTGGAAGGCGATCTACGCCTGCTGGACGCCGAAGGCGGAGCGCCGATCGATCTGACCGCGGACGTCGACCTGCTGCGGCGCTACGAGGAGAGCCTACGGGCGTGGCGCGCGGAGATCGCGGCCTACTGCTCGGGCCACGGCATCGCCTACGTTCCCGTCGAAACCAATTTGCCCGTCGAAGAGCTTCTGCTGTCGCTGTTGCGCCGGAAGGGCGTCGTGCGCTAGATCGGCGCGCCGCCGCGGCTGATCAGGCCTCCGCTCCTCGTGCTTGCCTCTGCCGGCCGCCGCCGGAACCCCGTCCGCCACTCGTGGTACACTGCCTTCGTTACATATTTCACAGGCTGGAGTTTGCGATGCGCAGATTGCGTGGATCGCCGCTTATACCGATCTTTCTGATCGTTTTCATCGGCCTGGTCGGCTTCGGCATTATCATCCCGATCCTACCGCTCTACGCCGAGTCGTTCAAGGCTTCGCCTGCGACTGTCGGCATGCTGCTGGCCTCGTACTCGCTGATGCAGATGCTGGCGACGCCATATCTCGGCGCTCTTTCCGACAAGTACGGCCGCAGGCCGGTGCTGCTGCTGAGCCAGGCGGGCACCATTCTCTCGTTCATTCTGCTGGGGCTGGCCGGATCGCTGCGGACGCTCTTCGCGGCGCGCATTCTGGACGGAATCTCTGGCGGCAACGTCTCGACGGCGCAGGCATATATCAGCGACGTCACGGAGGAGCGCAACCGCGCCAAAGCGTTCGGGCTGATCGGCGCCGCCTTCGGGATCGGCTTCATCGCCGGGCCGGCCATTGGCGGCTTCCTGGCGCGCAACGGCAACTACGCCGCACCCGCCTTCGCCGCGGCCGGAATATCGCTCGTCGCGCTCATCCTGACCTTTGTGATGGTGCCCGAGTCATTACCGCCTGAGCGCCGGACGGAGGTTCGGGCCCCGCGCGTCGTCGACATCGCCGGCTTTCGCGAAGCGATCCGGACAGGCCAGCTCGGTCTGCTGCTCGCGATCTTCTTCGTCTTCAACTTCGCACAGGCGAGCTTCCAGAGCATGTTCGCGCTCTTTGCCCGCGCGCGCCTCGGCTTCGGCGCGCGCGAGACCGGCTACGTGCTGGCCTATATTGGCCTGCTAGGGGCGTTGCTCCAGGGCGGCGCGATCGGACCGGTGGTCAAGCGCTTCGGCGAGCGGAGACTCGTGCAGGCCGGACAGGCGATCGCGGCGGCCGGGCTCGTCGCATCGGCGCTCGTGAGTAGCTGGCTGCTGCTCCTGCTTGCCGTGGCACCGCTTGCGATCGGCCTCAGTCTGGCAACGCCGACGCTCAACAGTCTGCTGACACGCGAGAGCCCGACGGAGGAGTACGGGCGCGTGCTTGGGCTTTCGCAGTCCGTGGCGGCCCTTGCGCGTGTGCTCGGCCCACTGGCGGCCGGCTTCGCCTTCGACTACATCGGAGTGCCCGCGCCGTTTCTACTCGCCGCCGCGCTGCTGCTGGCAAGCTCGGTCGCCGCGCTGAGCCTCAGGCAGAGACCGCTTCAGACGTCCCCAACCGCGGCCTCCGCGGCTCGCCCATCGCACTAGCGGCATCAATCAGCCGAACCGGCCCGTCCGAGGCGCAGAGCGCGTCACCGAGCAGTAGAGCGAACAGACGACGAGGCTCACGCTCCCTTCCAGCCGGAGTACAATAGCTATAGCGTTGTCCCTCTGCGAGCTTTCGGAGGGCTGCGACATCTCCCAGGAAATAGACTGCCGGCACATGGCCGGCTCCCGAAGAAAGTCAAAGGAGACCGCATGGGTTTGCTGGCGCCGTTCGCACTGCTGCTATCGCTGCTCGCTCCTGTGATCGTCGCGATGTACCTGCTCAAGCTGCGGCGCGAGGAGCGTACCGTCTCGTCGACGTTTCTCTGGCAACGTATGGTGCGCGATGTGGAGGCGAATGCGCCGTGGCAGAAGCTGCGGCGAAATCTCCTGTTGCTGCTCCAGCTGCTCGTACTCCTGGCGCTGATCTTTGCCCTGGCGCGCCCGTATCTCCAGACGACCGGGATCTCCGGCCATAACCTCATTCTCGTGATCGACCGCTCTGCAAGCATGGCCGCTACTGACGCGGCAGGGACACGCCTCGCGGCGGCGAAGCGCGAGGCGCTCCGGCTGATCGACCAGCTCCCCGATACGGGGCGCGCCACGGTGATTGCCTTTGGTGGGCGAATGGAGGTTCCGGCGTCCTCCTCCGCCGACCATCGCGAGCTGCGAGCCGCGATCAACGGCGTCGAGCTGCACAACGGAGGTGGATCGGACCTGAGCCAGGCGCTGGCGCTTGCGTCGGCATTAGCCGCGCGCGAGGCCGACTCGGAGGTCGCAATTATCTCCGATGGCCAGGTCCAGGTGCCGGAGCAGACGCAGATACCCGCGACGGTGCGCTTCTTCCCGGTCGGTACGCGGGCCGATAACGTCGCCATCTCGGCCTTCGTGCTGCAGCCAGCGCCAGGGGGACAGAAGCTCTTCACGCGCGTCACAAACTACGGGCCGGCGGCAGTTACGCGGCGGTTGATCGTCGAGCTGGATGGGCAGCTTTTCAACGCTTACGATCTCACGCTAGCGCCGTCGGCCGACCAATCAGTCGTCGCGGATGTTCCCGCCGGTGCTCGGGAAGCAGTCGCCCATCTGGAAGGCTCGGATGCGCTGCCGGCCGACGACCGGGCGGTCGCCGTGGGCGCGCCTACCGACAAAGCGCAGATCCGGCTCGTATCGGACGGCAATCGCTTCCTGGAAGCCGGTCTCGCCACACTTCCTGGCATTCAGGTGACGCGCGTGCCGACGACCACGTCGACTTTCACCAGTACGGCAGCGCTTACGGTGCTCGACGGCGCCGTCCCCAACCCACTGCCCGCGGGCAATCTCCTGTTCGTCGGCCCGCTCCGCTCGTCGTCCCTTTTCTCAGTCACCGGCCAGCTGGAGTACCCAGCGCTGCGCCCGGTGCCCGGGGGCGACCCACTGCTTCAGAACGTCTCGATAGCCGAGGTCAACGTGCTGCGCAGCGCACAGATCCCGAAGCCGCTGTGGGCGCGCGGCGTTATCGACAGCGATGGTGGCCCGATCCTGCTCGCAGGCGAGGAGGGCGGCCGCCGGATAGCCGTACTCGGCTTTGCGCTGCACGAGTCCGATCTGCCGCTGCAGGTTGCCTTCCCGATCCTGCTCTCCAATCTCGTGGGGTACCTCGCGCCGGGTCAGGGCGGCATCGGGGCGCAGATTCAGCCTGGACAGCCGCTCACGATACCTGTGCCCCCGGACGCGACCGGGGTGCGCATTTCGCCGCCGGGTCAAGCGGCAGTCACGATCCGGCCCGCCGGCGGACAGGCGATCTTCGCGGACACAGATACCCTAGGAGTATACAAGGTCGAGATCGTCCGCCCGGGAGCGCCGCCTGCCGTCCGTGCCGTCGCGGTCAACCTGATGGATCCAGCCGAATCACGCGTCGAGCCGCGCAAGCAGCTGCCGATCTTTCAGACGGGAGGCCGGGCAGTTGCAGCCTCGAGCGAGCGCAGTGGCCGGTCAGAGTTTTGGCGCTGGTTGGCAGCGCTCGCGCTCGGGCTCCTGATCGTCGAGTGGCTCGTCTATCAGCGGCCAGCGCTGGCGCTCCTCCGGGAGCGGTGGCGGCGGAAGCCCGGGCCCGATCCCGCACCTTCCCGGCGGCGGCCAACCCCTACGCGGTAGGTGGGGCTACAGGGCGTGCTATGCGACCCTATTACCCGTCGCATCGGTGCCATCATGTTCAGGAGGAAACGCCCCGGGCATTTCACGTGATCTTCGTGGAGCGATCCGGCGTACCAATCGCACGAGGGCGGACACCCACCTGGGCCGCGCCGGGATATGGTGCGAGGGATAGGCAGACAGTTTCGGCATCGATATACCCCGCAGCTATGCTGCTCCGTCGACTGAATCAGATTGTCTCAGAAGTATGAGTCCGGCCGCGCTCGCGCTGACGGGAGAAACGACGCAGAATTGAGGGAGATCCCAGGAAGCGCTCCCCAGGAGCAAGTGGGCTTATGGACGGATCCGGGCTGCTCGAAGGCATCGAGCGGGCTATTCGGGGTATAGTGGCGGTATGGGATCGGTGACCTTCGTCGAGCCGCGGCTTCTCGTGCTGCTGGTATTGCTTGCGCCACTATGGGCAATTGCGATCGCCGGCCGGCGCTTGGAGGGAGCAGCCAGGCGACGCCGTGTCGCGTCCTGGCGCGCCTGGACCTCGCTCATGCTTCGATCCTTGATTCTGGCAGCGCTCGTCCTCGCCCTGGCCGGTACGCAGGTGGTGCGCGCGGCGCCGAATATGACGACCGTGTTCGTCCTGGATACGTCGGACTCGATTTCGCCGGCGGCACGCGCGCGGGGGGAGGCCTACATCGCGAAGGCACTGCGGACTATGCCGGAGGGCGACCGCGCAGCGGTGGTGGTCTTCGGAGCCGATGCAATGGTCGAGCGTCCACCGTCGGAGGACAAAGAGCTCGTGCGCTTGCGGCTGGCGCCGGATTCGAGCGCGACGGAGATCGCGAAGGCGCTGCGGCTGGCGCTGGCGACCCTACCGGCGGATATGGGTAGACGCGTCGTGCTGCTCTCGGATGGCGGCGAGACGCGACAGTCGGAGGGCAGCAGCGCGCTGGACGTCGCCGCAGAGGCGCGTGCCGCAGGCATACCTGTCGAGACGGTCTCACTTGCCGGTCCGCCGACGGCGAACGACGTGGCGCTCGAAACATTGGAAGCGCCGGCGAATGCACGCGAGGGCCAGACGGTGCGGCTGGTGGTGCAGGCGCGGCTGCAGCAAGCGCGCGGAGCCGCGCCTGAGCGTGCGCGCCTCCGATTGCTGCGGGATCGCCAACCGATCCTCGACACGACCGTGGAGCTTCAGCCCGGCGTGAACCGCATCCCACTGACGGCGACCACGCCGCGGGGCTTCCATACGTGGGAGGCGCACATCGAGGCGGCCAACGACAGCATCGGAGCAAACAACGCCGGCTTCGGGTTCACGGACGTGCGCGGTCCGCCGCGCCTCCTGCTGGTGGAGGGCGCCCCGGGGAGAGCGACGAATCTCGAGGCAGCGCTGCGGAGCGCCAATCTCGAAACGCAGACGATCGCTCCCGGCGCGCTGCCTCAGACACTCGCAGGGCTCGACGTATGGGACGCCGTAGCCCTCGTGGACGTGCCTTTTGGCCAGCTGCCGCCCGCGGCCGCGAAAGCGCTGCCGGCCTACGTGCGCGAGCTCGGACATGGCCTGCTGATGGTCGGAGGCGAAGACAGCTACGCCGCGGGCGGCTACCAGGAGACGCCCGTGGAGACCGCGCTGCCCGTGACGATGCGGGTGCGAGGTGCGGACGTCCGCCCGGACGTAGCACTGGTGCTGATCATCGATCGCTCGGGCTCGATGAGTGGGCAAAAGCTGAACCTGGCCAAAGAAGGCGTCGCGCAGGCGTTCAGCGCGCTCGAAGCCAATGACCAGGTCGGCGTGATCGCATTCGACACGGCAGCCGATTGGGTTGTCGACCTTCAGCGCAAGCCCGCCACGGATACCTTTCTCGGCAAGGTCGGCGACATCGGGGTCGGCGGCGGCACGGACCTACGTCCGGGCCTGGAGCAGGCAGCGGGCGCGCTCGAGCGCGCAAACGCGAAGATCAAGCACGTCGTGCTGCTGACCGACGGCCAGGCGGACCGCAACTACGACGACGTCGTGGAGCGTCTCAAGCGCGACCATATCACCCTCTCGACCGTGGGCGTGGGCAGCGATTATGATCCGCACCTGCGTGACGTCGCGCCGGCAGCCGGCGGCCGCTTCTACGAGGCGCTCGATTTTGGGGCGATCCCGCGTCTCTTTTTTGACGAGACGCTGCGCGTGGTACGCCGGGGCATCGTGGAGCAGACCTTTACGCCCCGGCTCGGAAGCCTGCTTGGTCCGGCGGCCCCCGTCGTGCGCGAGCTGCGTGAGATCCCGGCGCTCCACGGCTATAATGCCGTCACACCTCGTGACACGGCTCAGGTCGCCCTGGTCGCACCCGGTGGCGATCCGATCCTTGCAGAGTGGCAGTTCGGCCTCGGCCGCGCCGCCGCGTGGACCTCGGATATGAAGGGGCAGTGGGCGCGCGACTGGGTCGGCTGGAACGGCTTCGGCCGCTTCGCCGCGCAGCTCGCCGAGTCGCTCGTGGCGCAGCCTGAGGCGGATGGCTATGAGGTGCGAGCTTCGGTGGCCGGGGCCGGGCTGGCAGTGGACCTACGTGTGGACGCAACGGCGGACCGCTCCAGCGGCGGAGCGGGCACTCAACGCGTAGCCGGCCGGCTGGTCGGTCCTGGCGGCAACGCCATCCCCGTTCCAATGGCCGAGCGGGAGGCCGGCCGCTTCCAGGGGACGATCCCGCTGCCGAGCGCCGGGGTCTACCGCGTTCAGATCGTCACGACCGGAGCTGATGGAACTGAGCGGCTGGTCGCCACGACCGGCGCAGTCGTTCCCCCGTCGGCCGAGTACCTGCAGCCTGAGGGCAACCCGGGACTGCTCAAGGCGATCGCGGAGACGACGGCCGGCCAGACCGATTTTCCGGCCACGAGCGCGTTTAGGCGGCCCGCCCGGATCAGCCATCGATCCGCGCCCGTGAGCTGGCCGCTGCTGTGGCTGGCAGTCTTGCTCTGGCCACTCGACATCGCGGCGCGCAGGCTGCTTCTGCCGTACCGCTCGTGGGACCGCGTCCCGTCGACGATCCGCCGGCTCGTCTCGCGGCAGCCCCGGCGCACGGCTCACGAGCCGAGCCCGCAGGGCATGCGGCGCGCGGAGGCTCTTCTACGCGCCCGCGGGAATACGGAGACTCGACCGGGAGATGGGCCGCGCCACCCGGGAACAAGCAGCCCGGCCTCGGCGTCTCCAGAGGGAGAGCCTCCGCGCACGGCAGATAAAACCGGCGCAGCAGGATCGACGGCATTTCCGGCCAGGTCGCCGGCAGGACGTCCGACCTGGCGGGATACACGCCGCTCCATTCCGGAGCGACCGCGCGACCGGCGCTAGCCGGCCCCAGCAGCGCGGCGTACAATAGAGCCAAGCATGCATTTGTCCTTCATCTATCCAGGCGCGCTCCTGCTCCTGCTGGTTCTCGTGCCGCTGTGGGGTCTGGCGCTCCTCGGCCCGCGCCGGCTCAGCCGTGGGCGCTTCTGGGCAAGCCTGCTCCTGCGCACGGCGCTGCTGCTCGTGCTGATCGGCAGCCTCGCCGGGACGCAGCTCGTCCGGCGCGTGGACCACCTGACCACCGTCTTCCTCGTAGATAGCTCCGACTCGGTCGGCCCAGAATCGCGGGCGCGGGCTGAGCAGTTCATCCGGGACGCGCTCGAGACGATGCCGGAGGGCGACAGTGGCGCGATCGTCGTTTTCGGCGAGAATGCGCTCGTGGAGCGCGCACCCTCTCCCGAAAAAGGGCTTCGCCGCCTGCTCTCGGCGCCGGTGGTATCGCGAACCAATATCGGCGAGGCGCTCAACCTAGGATTAGCATTGCTGCCCGCGGAGACACAGAAGCGAATGGTGCTGCTATCGGACGGCGGCGAAAACGCGGGAGACGCGCGCGCTGCGACCGAGATCGCGGCGGCACGCGGCGTTCCGATCGAGGTCGTGGCACTCGACCAGCATGGTGCAAACGACGTGGTGCAGGTCTCGGATCTCCATGCTCCGGCACAGGTGCGCAAGGGCCAGGTGGTTACCCTGGAAGTCGTCGTCCAGGCGACGGGCGCCGGACCCGCGACCTTACGCATTCGCGCCGAGAGCGAGGTCGTCAGCGAGCAGAAGATCATGCTCAAAGAGGGCCGGCAGACCTTCAGCTTCCCTGTACAGGCCGAGACAGGCGGGTTCGTGCGCTACGAGGCAGAGGTCGACGCGCCTAATGACGGGCGGAAGCAGAACAACCAGGCCGCGGCGCTCGTCGACGTTCAGGGCGAGCCGCGAATCCTGATCGTCGAAGGAGCGCCGGGAGATGGTCAGAACCTGAAGGATGCCCTGGCCGCTGCCAGGATGAACCCGACCGTCGTAGCTGCGCAGGCCATGCCGGTCGCCCTGGCAGATCTAGGCGGCTACGACACGGTCGTGCTCGCCAACGTCCACGCCGGGGCACTTCCGGCGCGGGCGATGCAGACCTTGCCGGCCTACGTGCATGACCTAGGGCGCGGACTTGTGATGATCGGCGGAGACCATGCCTTCGGCGTCGGCGGCTATGCCAAGACGCCGATCGAGGCGGCGCTGCCGGTCGACATGGAGGTCAAGGACAAAGAACGGCGGCCGGATGTTGCGCTGGTCTTCGTGATCGACAAGTCGGGCTCGATGGCAGCGTGCCATTGCAGCGGCCCGAACATGGGGAGCACGCGTCTGTCGAGCGGGGTCCAGAAGGTCGACATCGCCAAGGATGCCGTCCTGCAGGCGAGCGCCCTGCTGCAGAAGGACGACAAGATCGGCGTCGTCGCCTTCGACAGCGCACCCCATTGGGCGATCGCAACGCAGAAGGTGCCCACGCTGGATCAGATCCAGCAGGCTATCGCGCCGGTCGCGCCCAACGGGCAGACGAACATCCGGGGGGGACTGCTGGCGGCGAAAGATGCGCTGGGAAAGACGAACGCCCGCGTCAAGCACGTCATCCTGCTGACGGACGGCTGGAGCACGGGCGGCGACAACCTCGATGTGGCGACGGCACTCCACGACGAGGGAATCACGCTCTCGACCGTGGCTGCCGGGTCCGGCTCGGCACCCTTTCTCGAGAAACTGGCCCAGGCAGGCGGCGGGCGCTACTACCCGGCCGTTAACATGGAGGACGTGCCGCAGATCTTCGTCCAGGAGACGATCAAGGCGGTCGGATCGTTCATTATCGAGCAGCCCTTCGTGCCGACGCTGATCGGCGAATCGCCGATCTTGCACGGACTGACCGGCGCGGGCTGGCCGACGTTGTACGGCTACAACGGCACCCAGATCAAGCCAGCCGCGCGTGAGATCATGCGCTCGCCCGACGGCGACCCGGTCCTCGCACAGTGGCAGTATGGCCTCGGGCGCGCCGTGGCTTGGACGAGCGATACGAAAGGCAAGTGGGGCGCGGATCTGGTGCGATGGGATCAGTTCGGGCGGTTCGCAGCCCAGCTCGTCGGCTGGACGGTGCCCGTGCAGGAAAGCGAGCAGCTTTCCGCGGAGGCACGCGTCGAAGGCATCCAGGCCGTTGTGAGCGCAAAGCTCGCCGACGACAAAGGAAGGCCGCGGACGGACGCAACCGTCAATGCGACACTCGTCGCACCGGACGGCAGAACGCAAGCCCTATCGCTCAAGCAGGTCGGTCCCGGGCAGTACCAGACATCGCTGCCAAGCCCATCGACGGGCTCGTACCTGGTACAGATCGCCGCGGCGAAGGGCAGCGAAGCGATCGCCCAGTCCACGGTCGGGCTGGTCGTACCCTACTCGCCGGAGTACCGCCAGCAATCGGGAAATCTGGCGCTGCTCAATCTCATCGCCCACGAAACAGGCGGGAGCGTGCTGCAAACGCCGGGGACCGTCTTTCGCCACGATCTGCGGGCGGTGCAGCATGCCCAAGAGATCGGGCTGCCACTGCTGCTCCTGGCGGCGCTGCTGCTGCCGATCGACATTGGGATACGGCGCCTCAGCCTCCGCAAGCGCGACTTTAGCGGCGCGTGGGCCGCGGCTCTGGGACGTCTGCGCCGTGAACCCGCGCCCGCGGCCCAGCCGATGCTCGCCGATCTCCGGCGGGCGAAGCTGCGGGCTCGAGCCCGGCACGCGCGACAGCCCGCCGATGACATTGCTTCGCCGCCGGCTCTAGGCGCAGCGCGTCCCGAAAATTCTCGGCCTGCATCGGCGCGGGTCGAGCGGCCAACGCAGGCAGAGACACGCGGGGCCGGCCGCGGCTCGCTGCCGGCCCCGCGCTCCGAGCCAAGCGACGATCCGATTGCCAGGCTGCGGGCCGCGAAAGCGCGGGCAGTTAAGCGGCGCTAGAGAATTTGATCCAAAGGACAGCTACCTACATCACGATGCGTACGATCACCGTTCATCTGCTGAAGCCCGGAAAGGGCACCACTGTGACCTATCGAGGCGAGCTTCTGAGGTCCAATGCCGACCACTTTGTCGTCCACGCGCGCTGGGAGCGGGCAGCTTTGGACCTTGGCTACGTCGTCTTCGAGCCGGATGATCATTTCTACGAGCATTACTATACCGATCGCTGGTTCAACGTCTTCGAGATCCACACCACGGCAGGAACGCTCAAGGGCTGGTACTGCAACATTACCCGCCCGGCGCAGGTCGCGGGAGACGTGATCACATCGGAGGATCTCGAGCTCGACCTCTTCGTCTCGCCCGATCGCCGGGATCTGCGGCGGCTCGACCTGGATGAGTTTGACGCGCGCGGGCTCGCCACCTCCGATCCCGCGGCCCACGCGGCGGCCCTGGCAGCGCTCGACGAGCTCGAGCAGATGGCACGAGACGGCGTGCCGCCATTCGACGGCACGCCGTCTCGCTGACTATTTTTGATCGTGACGATCTGGCGTGCTCACCTCCTGGGCTGTCTATCCCGATCGGCGGGGTCGGTCCGTTGTTGATGCGGAGTAAAAAAAGCCGCTACAAACCTGCACACCCAGGGTGACCGGCTACCAAACGCCGCAACCGCACACCCTAGC
>JBBSGA010000024.1:0-31630 GCA_038254585.1 Chloroflexales bacterium
CCAGATCACGCCGGGACGGCTGGCGCTTATCTCGGCCACCCGCGAGCTCATCTCCTGTCCGATCTCGGGTGTATCAGGTGCGCCGGCAAGCAGCACAACTTGTATCCGGGGGTCAAGGTCTGCGATGGCGTTGACGAGGTGGATAATGCCCTTTTGCCGGGTGATACGCCCCACGAAGAGCACGTAGGGTCGCCGCGGATCGACCCCGCGCCGCTCCAGTACGTCGACGGAAGGCGTGACGCGGTACTCGTCGAGATCGATACCGTTGTGGATGACGTGCACCTTCTCCGGAGCAACGGAGAAGAGGCGCAGGACATCCTCCCGGGTCTCCTGGGAAACGGCGATCACAGCGTCGGCGCCTTCGATGCCTGTCTTCTCCATCCAGGTACTCAGCTGATAACCGGCCCCAAGCTGCTCAACCTTCCACGGACGCAGAGGCTCAAGCGAATGGATCGTGAGGACGAATGGGACTCCCCAGAGCTTCTTCGCAAGAAAACCGCCCATGTCGGTGTACCAGGTATGGCAGTGAACCACGTCCGCATCCAAGTTGTCCTTGGCCATTGCCAAGCTCCGGGAGTAGGCGTCAAGGGCGCCGACAAATCGCTTGTCGGTGTTGTGCTTGACTTCGTCCCAGCCGGTATAACCTTTGACTTGGAGACGAGCCGCCTGCACATCCTGCGTGCCGAAACAGCGAACCTCGACAGGAACGAGACGCGCCAGTTCCCGGCTAAGGTATTCCACATGAACACCCGCGCCGCCGTAAACGTTAGGCGGGTATTCGTTGGTAAAAAACGCGACTTTCCTTACATCCGGCATTGGCGGCCTCCTTCGTGTGGATCGCTCCCGCTCGCTGCTTCCCGCATTGTACAGCCCAAACTTAACCGGCCTTTCTGGGCACGGTATGTTAAGCGCTGCAAAGTAAAGAGCGCGATGCCGAAGCACAGTATAGCGCCGCCGAGGAACATGCTTGACGAAGCACTCGAGTATAATCGAGGTCACTGTTCTTGCTAGATAAGCCGGTTCGTGAAGATGCCACGTGCGCGAGGTGTACTGGCGAGCCGATGTTGCCGTGAGAGGTGCCAATGTTTGATAGGCGTGCGAGCGGAATACTTGTGCATCCAACTTCGTTTCCGGGGCGTGCTGGGATTGGCGAGCTTGGTCCGGCTGGCCATCGCTTCGTCGACTGGCTGCATGCTGCAGGACAGCAGCTTTGGCAGATACTGCCGCTGAGCCCGACCGGCTACGGGGACTCGCCCTACGCGAGCCTCTCGGCCTTTGCCGGAAATCCGCTCTTGATCAGTCTCGAAAAGCTTGCGGATGATGGGCTGATCGAGCGGCAAGCGATCGATTCTGCGCCTCCCTTCCCCGAGGATCGTGTTGATTACGGTTGGGTGATCCCGTGGAAAGGCGAGATGCTTCAGAGAGCATATCGCCGTTTTGTCGACACACGTCCGCTAGAGCTCGAAGCAGAGCTCCAGGCCTTCTGCCGGGCCGAGGAAGCCTGGCTCGACGACTATGCCCTCTTCCGTAGTCTTAAGGAGGAACATAGCGGGGCGTGGAGCTCCTGGCCGGCGGAGCTGCGACTACGCGATCCGGACGCGCTGGCGGCAGCACGGGAGCGGCTTAGCAGTGCGGTCGATTTCCAGCGCTTCATCCAATTCCTCTTTTTCCGGCAGTGGCGGGCCCTCAAAGCGTATGCGAACCAGCGTGGTATTCGGATCGTCGGCGACGTGCCGATCTTCGTCGCATACGACAGCGCCGATGTGTGGGCGCACCGCGACCTGTTCAAGCTCGACGACCAAGGCAATCCAACCGTGGTCGCGGGTGTACCGCCCGATTACTTCAGTGTGACCGGCCAGCTGTGGGGCAACCCACATTATCGTTGGGACAGACTGAGAGAGCGCGGCTATCAATGGTGGGTGGACCGCATCCGCGCGACGCTGTCGACGGTTGATGTGATCCGCATCGACCATTTCCGGGGCTTCGAGGCCGCCTGGGAGGTGCCGGCCGGCGACGAGACAGCGGAACGAGGAAAATGGGTGCCAGGGCCTGGAGTTGAGGTATTCCACGCATTTCGTCGGGCACTGGGCGACGTGCCGATTATCGCCGAGGATCTGGGCCTGATTACACCGGAGGTCGAGGCGATACGCGACGAACTTGGCCTACCAGGTATGAAAGTGCTGCAGTTCGCATTCGACGGCAACGTCACGAACCCGCATCTTCCGTATAACTACGGCCACAACTTTGTCGTTTACACCGGCACGCACGACAATGACACCACCGTCGGCTGGTTCTCCACGACCGCGCCCGGCGACCGGTTCAACGTACACACCTACATCGGCAGCACCGGCCAGGACATCGCCTGGGACTTCATCCGTCTTGCATTTGCTTCGGTCGCAAACACGGCGATCGTTCCACTGCAAGACGTTCTGTCGCTCGGCACATTCGCGCGCATGAATCTGCCCGGCCGGCCGATCGGGAACTGGGGGTGGCGCTACCGCGAGGGCACGCTGACCGAGGGGCTGGCGGAGGGATTGCGGCGTGTGACCGGCGTAACTGGGCGGCTCGCGCTCAGGTAGTCGACGACCGAGGCTTAGGTGCCTGAAGGCGACCAGCTAGAAGGTCGACAGGCCGGCGGCTGCGACCATCTCTTCTGACGCATCATCTGCCACCTCCTCTCGAGTTGCCCCCTCTCTTACCACGGCCCGCATCGCCGCCCGTGCGACTACGTCCGATTCCGGTGAGCTGTGCTTCAACGTCCATAAGGGGCTCGCCTACCTCGACTCCTCTAGGGCCGATGGTGAACTCGCGGATCGTCTGATCGTAATCGCTAAAACGTGCTTTGGCCACCCAGATGATCCGATGCAGCCGGCTGAGATACTCGACCTGGCGGAGCAGCAGCATATTCGCGCCCAGGACGTACAATGGCGTGTTGGCAAAGTCGAGGTCGCCGCCGGCAAGCTTGGCGACCTCGATCAGGAATAGACTTGTCACCCGCCGTGCCCGAAGCATCTCGACCATCGCCCCCAGATAGTCCTGCGCGCGATCTTCCTTATCCAGAGCATGCTGCAGCGAGCTAAGACCGTCGAAGACGAGACGGCGAACCGGCCGGCAGATCAAGTCTTGCCGGATCGTATCCACGAGCTCGTCGACGTCCAGCTCCACGGGCGGCCGGCGAATGATGCGAATCACGCCGCTACGAACCGGCGCTTCGAGATCCAGCCCAAGGGCCTGTGCCTTTTCGAAGAGCTGATCTTCGCTTTCATGCAGCGTGACGAAGAGCGCCTCCTCGCCGGAGGCAGCGCCGGCAAGGACATAGTGCAGCCCAAGCAGAGTTTTACCTGTCCCAGGACTGCCGCCGATCAGCGTCGCCGTCGAGGTCGTGACCCCTCCGTTCAGCATCGCGTCAAGACCGGGAACGTCAAAGGTGGCGCGCCCGCTGGGAAGCAGGGGCAACGCCTCGACATTGAGCGATTCGAGGCGCGGATAGACGTGGACTCCGGACCGGGTGATCGAATAGCGATGCGTGCCGGGTAGCGGGGCTTGGCCGCGCAGCTTATGGACCTCGAGCAGCCGCCGGTGCTGCCGGCCCATCAGATCCCGCCGCAGGCCGATGATGCTGTCGCCGGTCGTGAGCTCTGAATAAGGGTCCCCGCTATCGACATTGGCCTCGATCGTAATGACCAGGGTCGTCCCGAGGTAGGCGAGCTGGGTGCCGAGGAGCTGCAGGAACTGCCGGGTGGCGAACTCCGAAGTAAAGGCATTACGGATCCCGCGGAAGCCATCGATGATCACCATCTCGATATTCTGCTGCCGCACCGTCCGCACCACACTGCGCGTCGTCTCCTCGGCCCCTTCGTCCAGCATCGACAAAATGCTCAGGAACTGAAGCTGCTGGCCGACGACAGATGCATCGAAGAAGTCCAGATCGGCGAGGTGGGCGATCAGCTTGTCGTGACTCTCGGCAAAGGTCGTCAGGAGGAGCACCTTCGCCCCGGCGCGTACGCGCGAGAAGGCGATCTGCAGGGCAAGAATCGTCTTGCCGATACCGGGCGCGCCGACGATGAAGAGCAAATCGCCCGCCGGCAGTCCCCCGCCCAGGACAATGTCCAGCCCAGGAACACCTGTAGGTCGTCGTTGCAGGGAGGAAACCCGCGGCGAATCTGACGTCGACATGGGCTCACCAGATCGTGAAATGCTGCGGCACGGAAAGGAGTCGGGACCTGGCGAGACTTCTCGCCGCCTTCCAGTATAACAGCGCTTCGAGGCGTGTCAATCGGATTACGGCTCCGTCACAGTGCGCTGCCGGCACGCCCGATCATGAACTTAAGGTAGCGGCCCTCGGGGAAGTGTGCCGCGACCGGGTGGTCGACCGCCTGCCCGGCGTCATGGACCAGCGTGAGCCGCTTGCCCGTGCGCGCGGCGGCGGCCGCGAGCAGCGCCCGAAACATATCGGGCGAAACCTGGCTCGTACAGCTCGCGGAAGCGAGATAGCCGCCCGGCGCCAAGCACTGCAGCGCCAGGCGATTTAGTCTTGTGTAGGCCCGCACTGCAACCTCGACGTGTTTGCGCGCGCGAGCAAAGCTGGGCGGATCGAGGACGATTACGTCGAAGCTGCGCCCGCTCGCGCTATACGCTTCCAGTAGATTGAAAACGTCGCCAGTGACAAAGTCGTGCGCGTCCGGTTCGAAGCCGTTCAGGGCGAAGTTCGTCTGCGCATCCACGATGGCTCCGGCCGCAATATCACAGCTCGTGACGTGTGAAGCTCCGCCGCGGAGGGCATAGACGGAGAAAGCCCCCGTATAGGCGAAGCAGTTCAGCACCGCTTTCCCCGCTGCAAAGTGCTGGAGTGTCAGCCGGTTTTCGCGATGATCGAGAAAGAGGCCGGTCTTTTGGCCCGCGTGGAGATTGGCTTTGAAGCGCAGGCCGTGCTCGGCGACGACGAGATCCCGCGGCGGCCACTCGCCCCAGAGCCGCTCGATCTTGCTCGCGGCACCGCCCTCGTCTCTCTCGTCGTGCGGTCGCCGCCGGATCAGGATTCCGTCGAGCGACGCTTCTGCCCGCAGCGCCTCGACCACCAGTGGCACCAGCACCTCGACGCTGTCGGCGTAGGTCTGCAGCACCGCATAGGGGCCGTAGACGTCGACAACCATGCCTGGAATGCCGTCGCTCTCCCCGAAGAGCCACCGCCAGGCGGTCGTCTCCTGCGCGCGGACGATGGCTCGCAGAGCGTAGGCCTCCCGGACTCGCTGGCGGATCCAGCGACTGTCCGGCACGGTGGCACTAGAAAAAACCCGGATCGCGATCGGGCTGGCAGCATCCCACAGCCCGATCGCCTGCCAGCCCGCACAGCGCACCCGCACCCACGTTCCACTTGTGTGCTGTAAACCGGAGACCAGCTGGTTGCGGTAGACCCAGGGATGCCCCTCGCTCAGTTTGGCACGGAGCGCCGGGTTAATCTGGACTTCGGGCGCTTTCATAGAGCCTCATCTGAGCCGCCGATTGTAGCACGGCATAGCCGCCTTGACGGATCCGCTTACCCTCAGCATAATCAGGGTCCACCTTCCAGATGTATGAGAGAAGGAAAAAGCACTTGCCGGATTTCGACGTGCTCACACACTCGTTCTGCTGTGCCAGGACCGGCGCTCGGGACCCGCATCACCGCGCGTTCCCACTCCCCGGTGATCGGCTATCGGGCCCGGCCGGAGCGTGGTCTCTATTTCATCGGTCCCGACGAGCACTACCCACACAAGCACGTGCATGCCTGGACGCAGAACCAGGACATCGACGCTCACGCCTGGTTTCCGTGCTACACGCTGCCTGGCGACAAGGCAACCAGTGAAATGCTCGCGACCGTCCCGGCCGGCATGTTCGCGCTTTCGAACGGCCGGATCAAATACGGTCGACACAGGATAGGAATGGCGATGAGCGATCGACGGGTGCCTTACCGGGTTGAGACGGCGGGAGCAGCGCCGAACGATGCGGTTGGAGCCGTCCTCATGCTCCACGGACGGGGCGCTTCTGCCCCCGATATTCTCTCGCTGGTCAGCGCATTTGGGCGTGACGATCTCGCCTATCTTGCGCCGGCCGCGCCAAGCGGTCAGTGGTATCCCTACCGCTTCACGGAGCCGCTGGTCCGGAATGAGCCCGGGATCACCCTCGGGTTGCAGGCAATCGACGACATCCGCGCGGCACTCCTGCGCGAGGGCCTGGGTGCCGAACGGACCGTCCTGCTCGGCTTCTCCCAGGGAGCGTGCCTGGCCCTGGAATATGCCGCGCGCAACGCTCAGCGCTTCGGCGGGGTTGTGGGGCTCAGCGGCGGGCTCATCGGACCCGATGGCACGCCGCGCGATTACCCCGGTTCCCTGGAGAGCACGCCCATTTTCCTCGGCTGCAGCGATGTCGACTTCCACATCCCGCTCTACCGGGTTCAGGAGGCAAGCCGGGTTTTCGAAGCCCTCGGCGCAAGGGTGACGACCCGGATCTACCCAGGCATGCCGCACACAATCAACGACGACGAGATCGAGCACGTGCGAGAGCTGCTGGCGGAGCTCAAGCCGCACCAGGCCTAGCTCCGGCTCCTCGTCCAAGACCGGTCAGGAAAGCGGGCGGCGGGCAACCGCCGCGTTGTCAGCCGCCCAGGTCTGTGCTATGCTGTGTAGCAGAGGCCACGACTGGAGCAGTCGCTGCTATTGTCGCCGCCCGGCCGACGCCTCTGGGCAATTCTGATCGTCCCGCTTAGATGGAGGTACTTTACCATGGCGGTACCACGGAATCTGGTCGAGGCCGCGCGGCGCGCCGTCCTGCAGCGCTTCCCCGACATGGCCGGAATGCGCTGCTCCGGCGAGCCCGCTCCGGTTGCGGGCAAGTATATCGTTACCGCCCGGCGTGCGACGGCCACGAAGGACGGCCGCTGGCTCCAACGCGGTGTTGGCGTCACACTGGATGATCAAGGCCGCGTGCTGCGGCTCAGCGCCTCGAAGTAGGCGACCGTCTAGGGCCGGGAAGGAAGAGGAGAGATGCGCGCAGCGGTCATTACGCGGCCGGGCGGGCCGGAGGTGCTTCGAGTCGAGGAGCTTCCGGACCCCACCCCCGAAGCGGATTACGTTCGCGTACGTGTCCGTGCCTCGGCGCTCAATCGAGCGGACATGCTGCAGCGCGCGGGCAACTACCCGGTACCCGCGGGCGCCCCGGCCTCCATCCCCGGGCTAGAGATCGCCGGCGACGTCGAGGCGATCGGCCCGGCCGTGGATCGATGGCGGCCGGGAGACCGCGTCTTCGGCATCGTCGGCGGCGGTGGCCAGGCCGAGCTTGCGGTGACACCACAGGATCTGCTCCTGCCCATCCCGGCGTCGCTCGACTATACCGCCGCGGCCGCGGTCCCCGAAGTCTTCATGACGGCGTACGACGCGCTCTTCCCGCAGGCCGGCCTCATGCCGGGCGAGCGCGTGCTGGTCCACGCGGCCGGCTCCGGTGTGGCCACGGCTGCAATTCAGCTGATACGTGCGGCAGGCGCCGCGGCGTGGGGCACGATGCGGTCGCAGACGAAGCGAGCCAAAGCAGCCGAGCTCGGGATCGAGGCTGTATTCGCTCCCGAGAATTTCGCAGCGGAGCTCAAGGCCGCCACCGGCGGGCCTGGCGCGGACATCATTCTGGATTTCGTCGGGGCGCCCTACCTCGCCGCGAACCTCGATGCGCTCGCACACCGCGGGAGAATAATAATCATCGGCACGATGGGGGGTGCAGACGGGCCGATCAACCTCGGCATGCTGATGGGCAAGCGGGCATGCATCTTCGGCACAGTCCTGCGCAGCCGCTCGCGTGCCGAGAAGGCAACGCTCACCGCCGATTTCGGCAAGCACGTCCTGCCGCTCCTAGCATCCGGGACGGTTCGCCCGATCGTCGACCGGGTTTTCCCCCTCGAGCAGATCGCCGAAGCTCACCGCTACATGGAAAGCAACCAGAACTTTGGGAAGATTGTGATCCGGGTGGCGCGCTAATGCCTCCCGGCACGATCGGCTCCATAAGAGTGCGCGCCGAGTGAACGCCGCAGTTGCGTCCGCCGTTCAGAAGACGCTGCAGCTGGCGCAGGTGCCCGGCATGGCCGTGGCTATCGCCGCCGACCAGTCGCCCGTCAGCTACCTCGTGTCAGGGGTCGACGCCCGTGGGCGCAGCATTGAGCGCGATAGCCTTTTCCCGATCGCCTCGATTACCAAGCTTGCCACCGCGCTCACAGTGCTGCGACTGGTCGACCGCGGCGAGCTTGGTCTCGACGATCCGCTGGTCTCGCACCTCCCGGATGCAGCAGCAGCGCAGGCCGGGGTTACACTCCGCACGCTGCTATGCCATACCAGCGGGCTTCCGGGCGACGTGCTGCCGGATGCTGCGGCCTACCGCAAGGGATTGGACTGGAGCGCCCTCGCACGTGCTTGCCTTGCCACGCCTCTCGTAACAGCCCCCGCAACGCGCGTCGAATACAGTAATGTCGGATACGGGCTGCTGGCCCAGGTTGTCGAGCGCGCCAGCGGCCAAGCCTTCACGGCTGCGCTTAAGCAGCTGGTTCTCAATCCGCTCCAGATCGAGGCCTATCTGGGCGTCGAGCCGCCCCGCTCACCAGTCGTGCTTGCCGGAGTGCGCGGAGCCTATGCCGGGACCGAGCTCGAGCCCTATAACTCGGCCTTCTGGCGCTCTCTCGCCCTACCTTGGGCCGGCCTCATCACAACCGTCGACGGGATATTAGCGCTCGTGCAGGCCTTTCGCGGCCGCTCTGCCGGCTTCCTTGCCGAAAGTACCGCGCGCGAGGCAACCCACAATCAGGTGGGGGAGCTCTCCTGCACACTCTTCGGAATCATCCCCTGGGCACACTGTCACTGGGGACTTGGCCCCGAGCTGCGCGACGGCAAAGCGCCACATTGGAGTCCGACCGAGGCGAGCACGGACTCCTTCGGCCATGCCGGTCAATCCGGCTGCCTGGCATGGGCAGATCCGCTGGCAGGCGTCGCCTGGGCCTATCTTGGTGCGCGAACTGCGAACAGCGGCTGGCTGCTCCGGCGCGCTCCGGCCATAGGAAGTGCCATTCTGGCAAATGTTCGCTTGTAGTCGGCGATCACGTACCGGTAGGATCCAGATGGAGATCGACGAAGTTCATAGCTGGGCCGAGGAAGCGGGAGCGATAGCTCTGCGGTATTTCAACGTCGTCGAGGCGCGTATCAAGGCCGACCGGAGCGTTGTAACGGCGGCGGACGAGGAGATCGAGGAGCTCCTGCGCGGGCGCATTGGGGCGGCATATCCCGGACATGCGATCATCGGCGAAGAGCAGGGCGGAGCGCCCGGCGAAACCGAATACCTCTGGGCGATCGATCCGGTCGACGGAACGAGCGCGTTCGTCCAGGGATTGCCGGTCTGGGGCATCTCGATCGGCCTGTTGCGGCGCGGCGTACCCGTGCTTGGCTGCTTCTACCTCCCGCTGCTCGGCGAGTGGTATGAGGTGGGGATCGAGGGTCCGGCCACGTTCAACGGATGGCCGATGCAGGCGGCGAGCGAAGGCTTGCTCGCGTCCCAGGCTTGGATCTGTGTGCCGTCAAGCAGCCACCGGCGCTACAGCATCGACTATCCCGGCAAGACCCGCTCCCTCGGCGCCGTAGCCGCGTACCTCTGCTATGTTGCGCGGGGCACGGCGGCCGGTGCGCTGCTGGGGCGACCGCACTTGTGGGATATTGCCGCCGGGGTGGCGATTCTCCAGCGCGCCGGTGGGGATGTACACCTGCTTGGATCGAGCACGCCAGTGGATCTCCGAGAGCTAAACGGCGGGAACATTTCCCCGGAGCCGATCGTCGCCGGATCTCCGGCCGCGCTTGCCATGCTCCACGCTCGCATCCAGGAGCACCCGTATGAACGACCATAGCCACGCCGCGGCCGCGAGCTAGAAGCGATCGAGCTCGGCGATCAGCCGGTCGACCCCTTGGCGAAAAGTGGCCGGCGCCGTCAGCGCCGACAGCATCAGATGCACACCCTGCTCGTAGCCATAAAAGTAGCCGGGGTGGAGATTGAGCCCCGCTTCGAGCAGGCGCAGCACAACGGTCTCCTCGTCCTCTGCGGTACGGACCTCCGGAAAGAGATAGTAGCCGCCGTCCGGGGGCCGCGCGCGTATCTTCGTACTCGGCTTGAAGGCGTCCAGTGCGTAGCTCAAGTTCTCGCGGACTCGGCTTACCATACCCTCCACGAAGAGATGCCCCTGCTCGAAGAGGGCCGGTAACAGGTGCTGGCTCAGGCCGTTCGCGCCGAGAAACGTGTCGTTAAGCAACTCGAGCCGCTCGCCGAAGAGCGTATAGGCCGGCGGGTTCAGGGCAGCCCAGCCGAGCTTGAGATCGGGGAGCGCGAACATCTTCGAGATGCCGTTCAGATGAAAGACCGGCAGATCGGGGTGGAGCGTCGTGAAAGGCGGGACGTCGGCGACGCCATAGGTAAACGAGGCAAAGACCTCGTCGCAGACGACGGGAATGCCGAGCCGATCGAGCACCGGCAGCGGGCGCGCGACGACCATGCCGGTCGGATTATGCGGCGAGACGACGAGGACCGCGCGCGTCCGGTCGTCCGCGGCCGCCTCCAGGCTGCGCTCGTCGATCGCCCAGCCCTCGCGCTCGACCATCCGGTACGGTCGCAACTCCACGTGATGTACTGCCGCGAGGAACTCGAAGAGCGGATAGGTCACCTCCGGGCCGAGGATGTTGTCGCCGGGCTCGGCCAGCAGCGCGAAGAGCAGCGAGTAGGCCTCGCTCGTGCTCGCCGTCAGGAAGACCTGGTCGGGATCAAGCGATAGGGCCGGCGCGCGGCGATCATAGTAGGCGGCGATCGCCTCCCGCGCGGCGGGCAGTCCCCGCGGATCGGGATCGTAGCGCCGCGTCTCGAAATAGTCCCGAGCCGCGGTAGACAAGATGTCGCCGGGAAAGAGCAGATCCTGATGTGTGGGATTACTGCTGGCCAGATCGATGTAATCTGGCCGCCGCAGTGCTCTCCGTCGCGCCACCTCGATATCGTTTGGTGAAAGGTCCTCGCCGGACCAGAATCCGGGCATTGCTCCCCCCTTTCCGTGCCCGGCGTATTGTATCCGGTCGCCCGGTCGGGAGCCCGGTTTCAGGCTCAGGTCCGGTGACACTTCGTTTCGGAATGCGAGAACGCACACCCTATGCAAGGCCCAGACCTTGACAAGCAGGCGCGAAGTCTTTATAGTCCAATGCACAATCGAATACGGCAGCGCTCTTATCCAGAGGGGTGGAGGGACCGGCCCTATGAAACCCCGGCAACCCGGCGGCAATGCTGCTAGCCCGGTGCCAATTCCGGCAGACGTTTCTGGAAGATGAGAGGACGTGCCACCGCGACCGGCTTCGGTCCGCGTGCACACGCACCCTCACCCAGCAAGGATGAGGGCTTTTTGATGCCTCTGCAGCCAGATGCAAAGGCAGTACGGATCGGCGCATGAGCCTGAAAGTATTAAAATTCGGGGGAACATCAGTCGGTAGCGCGACGGCGATCAACGTCGTCGCGGACATTGCGGCGGAGCATGCGCGCGGCCACCGTGTCGTCGTCGTCGTCTCCGCGATGAGCGGGGTCACCGATGCCCTTCTACGCGGCGCACACAGCGCGGCGGCCGGGGATGGAGAAGTCTTCGCCGGCATCGCCCAGGATCTCGAGCGCAGGCACATCGCCGCGGTGCGCGAGCTTATCCGCGACGCGAATGAGATCAAGGTGATCGAGGGAAATATCGTCCGGCTGTTGGACGAATTTCGAACCCTCTGCCACAGCGTGCAGGTGCTTGGAGAGCTCACGCCGCGAGCCCTCGACGCGATCTCGTCGCTGGGCGAGCGCATGAGCGCGCCGCTCGTGGCCGCTGTCCTCCGCCAGTACGGGCTGCCGGCCGACGTCGTCGACGCCACCAAAGTGATCGTGACCGACGACCGTTTCGGAGATGCCGCGCCGCAGATGGATCAGACGCGCGAGCAGGCCCAGGCCGTGCTGACGCCTATGCTCGAGCGTGGCGCGGTGCCGGTGGTCACAGGCTTCATCGGCGCTACGCCCCGCGGTGCCACGACCACGCTTGGGCGGGGCGGCAGCGATTACACTGCCGGAATCCTTGGCTCGACGCTCGACGCCGACGAGGTGCATATCTATACGGACGTCGACGGCGTCATGACGGCCGATCCGCGCCTCGTACCATCCGCCCGTGTGATCGGCACACTCTCCTTCGAGGAGATCGGCGAGCTCGCCTACTTCGGCGCAAAGGTGCTCTATCCTAAGACGATCCGGCCGCTGATCGAGCGTGATATTGCGCTCTACATCCGCAACACCTTCAACCCCGAGCACCCGGGAACCTCGATCGTACGCCGGGCCCGGGACGCGGGCGGCGCCGTCAAAGCCGTGACCGCCATCCGCAACCTGTCGATCCTCACCGTCGCCGGACGGGGTATGCTGGGCGTTCCAGGCGTGGCCGCCCGCACCTTCGGCGCCGTGGCACGCGTATGTGCGAGCGTCTTGATGATCTCCCAGGCTTCATCCGAGCAAAGCATCTGCTTCGTCGTCCCATCGGCCACCTCGCCGGCGGTGCTGGACGAGCTCGGGGCAGAGCTCCGCGCAGAGATCGAGCGCCGTGATATCGACGGCATCGTCGCCCAGGACAACGTTGTCATCGTGACCGTCGTCGGCGCCGGCATGCGGGGCACACCGGGAGTAGCGGGCCAGGTCTTCGGAGCAATCGGCCAGGAGCGGATCAATATACACGCGATCGCGCAGGGCTCATCCGAGTGCTCGATCAGCCTGGTTGTCGACGCCTCGGAGGCGGACGCGGCTGTGGCGAAGATCCACGAGCTCGCGGCAGCCGTGGCGTAGTCGAGGCAAAGTCTATGAGACCCTCTCACAAAATCCCAGTTGCTATTCTCGGTGCCACGGGCGCCGTGGGCCAGCGCTTCGTACAGCTGTTGGAGAACCATCCCTGGTTCGAAATCGCGGTGCTGACGGGCTCCGAGCGCTCGATCGGGCGTCCGTACGGTGAGGTCACGCGCTGGGTGCTTGCCGGGGCACCGCCGGCGAAGGTTGCAGGGATGATCGTGCAGCCGACCTCCCAGGCCGGAGGGGTGCCGCTCGCCTTTTCTGCGCTGCCGGCGGAACAGGCACGCGAGAGCGAGCCGGCCTGGGCAGCCGCGGGAGCGATGGTCTGCTCCAACGCGTCGGCCTACCGGATGGACCCGCTGGTGCCGCTGCTCATTCCCGAGGTCAATCCCGATCACGTCGCCCTGGTCGAGGCACAGCGCAACGCGCGGGGCTGGAGCGGAGCGATCGTGACCAACCCCAACTGCTCGACGATCACGCTCGTCATGGCGTTACGGCCGCTCCACGATCGCTTCGGCATCAAACAGGTGCACGCCACCACGCTGCAGGCAATCTCGGGGGCGGGCTACCCGGGGGTAGCCTCGCTGGACATTTTGGATAACGTCGTTCCCTATATCGGCGGCGAGGAAGAGAAGATCGAGAGCGAGCCGTTGAAGCTCCTTGGTTCGCTCGAGTCCGGCACGATCCGGAACGCACTCATACGCATCAGCGCCTCGGTGAATCGCGTGCCGGTCCTCGACGGCCACATGGTCAGCACGTCGCTGGCCTTCGAGCGGCCGCCGTCGGTCGAGGAGGCCATCGCGGCGCTCCGGGACTTCACGGCGCCGGCCCAGGTTCGCGATCTCCCCAGCGCGCCAGCGCGGCCGGTCGTCGTGCGCGACGAGCCGGATCGGCCGCAGCCCCGGCGCGACCGCGATCTGTATAATGGAATGGGGACCACGGTCGGCCGCGTTCGGCCGTGCGGGCTGCTCGACCTGAAATTCACGGTCCTCTCGCATAATACAATTCGCGGCGCCGCGGGCGGAGCGCTGCTCAACGGCGAGCTACTGGTCGCCGACGGACTCGTCGGCTAGCAGCCTAGCAAGGATAGGCAAGGCATGGCTATCGCAACGGTAAATCCGGCGACGGGCGAGACACTCAAAGAGTTCGAGCCGCTGGCGCCCGAACAGATCGAAGAGAAGCTGCGGCGTGCGGCCGAGACGTTCCGTGGCTACCGGCGCACGCCGTTCGCCCAGCGGGCCAGGAGCATGCTGCGGGCGGCCGAGATTCTCGAGTCGGAGCAGGAGGCCTTCGGGCGCATCATGACGACCGAGATGGGCAAGCCGCTCAAGGCCGCGCGCGAGGAGGCCGCGAAGTGCGCGTGGGCGTGCCGCTACTACGCCGAGAACGCCGAGCGTTTCCTGGCGGACGAGGAAGTCGAAACCAACGCAACACGCAGCTTCGTCGCGTACCAGCCGCTGGGTCCCGTGCTCGCGGTGATGCCCTGGAACTTTCCCTTCTGGCAGGTCTTCCGCTTCGTAGCGCCCGCGCTGATGGCCGGAAACGTCGGGCTACTCAAGCACTCCTCCAACGTCCCACAGTGCGCGCTGGCGATCGAAGCGATCGTCCGCCGGGCGGGCTTCCCCGAGGGGACCTTTCAGACATTGCTGATCGGCTCTGACCAGGTTCAGGCCGTCCTCGACGATCCACGCATTGTCGCTGCTACGCTGACGGGAGGCGAGCCGGCCGGCAGCCGCGTCGCGAGCGAGGCAGGCAAGCAGATCAAGAAGACGGTGCTGGAGCTCGGCGGCAGCGATCCCTTCATCGTCATGCCGAGCGCCGATCTCGCGGCGGCGATCAAGACGGCGGTCAAGGCGCGCACGATCAACAACGGGCAATCCTGTATCGCCGCCAAGCGCTTCATCGTCCACGACCGGATCTACGACGAATTCGAGCGCGGCTTCGTCGCGGCGATGGAAGCGCTGAAGGTCGGCGACCCCATGGAGGAGTCCACGGAGATCGGGCCGCTCGCGACCGAGGATATTCTCAAGGACCTGGACCAGCAAGTACGGAAAACAGTGGAGGCGGGTGCACGGCTGCTTACCGGAGGCAGGCGCCTCGACCGTCCCGGAAATTACTATGCGCCCAGCGCCATCGCGGATATCCCGCCGGAGGCGCCCGCGTATCACGAAGAGCTCTTTGGCCCGGTCGCATCGCTCTACCGCGTCCACGACATCGACGAGGCGATCCGGCTCGCGAACGACACGACCTTCGGCCTGGCCTCCAGCGTGTGGACCAACGACCAGGGCGAGCGGGCGCGCTTCATCGACGAGATCGAGGCGGGCAGCGTCTTCGTCAACGGCATGGTCGCCTCCGACCCCCGCCTGCCCTTCGGCGGCGTGAAGCACTCGGGCTACGGCCGCGAGCTGAGCGTCCACGGCATCCGCGAGTTCGTCAACGTCAAGACCGTCTGGATCAAAGACGGCGACGACCAGCATCGGAGCGACACCGAGGCACCGCGACTGCTCTGCATCACGACCTAGCTGAATGACCAACGACCGCTGTCGACGACTGCCGATCACGAGGCGTGGTTAGCCGCAGCCGTTCGTCCGCGATAACCAGCCGGCGTTCGACCTACAGGATCGCCTTGTGCTCGCGCACGAGGCGCGATTTCACCTTACGGTAGAGCTCGTGGTAGTCGAGCCTGCCGGCGGAGATGTCGTTGCGATACTGCTCGAGGATCTCGCGCGCCTCGGCGTCGATGCGCTCCTCGACCTGGAGCTCGTCGGCCATGATCGCCGCGACGCCGTTCAGCAGCTTCGCGTCGTCGGCCTGGAGCCGTACGTCGTCTCGATCCGCCAGCATATCGACGATCTGTGACGAAAGCCGCTCGAGGCGGGCGTCTGATAGCTTCATGCTTGCTCCTCTGCTCCTTAATCCGCGCCTACGCGCGGTAGTCGAGCAACAGCATACGCTCGAGATGCGGCTTGAGCCGGCCGAAGGCAGCCTGATGCTCGGGATGCGCCTGGTAGGCCTTGAGCGCATCGTCGTCGACGAACGAGACGATCAGCCCAAAGTCGGCCGAGACCTCGCGGCCGGCAAAATCACGCTGCACCTCGATCGTAGCGATCGCCGAGATGCTCGCTTCGAGCGCGGCAAAATCCGACATATGCCGGGAAATAGTCTGTTCGTCGGCGCCCGGATTGAGCTTAAAGAGTACGATGTGCCGGATCATTGGCTCCTCCGTCTGATGCAACGCCCAGCCCCAGCGCGTCACGAATCGATCCGCCCCACTGCTCTGCGAAGGCAAGCTCCGCCACTCCTTTGCGCTGCGGCGAGGACCAGTCGATCGTCGGTCGCTTCATGGCCGGATCGACGTAGCCGAGGCGAAAGAGCACAAGCAGTGCCTGGTCGTCCGGGACCTTGAGCAGCTCGACGATCTTCTCCCACTGCCCTTCGACCTCCATCGGCGTCGAGACGAACTGCATCCCGATCCCGAGCGCGTTGGCCGTGACCCAGATCGTCTGAATGACGGCGCCGAGCGAGATGACCGAATAGAGCCCAGAGAGCTGATCGGGCTGGTATTCGCCACGGGTGAGCGTTATGCCGAGCAAGAGCGGCGACGTGCCCACCAGCTTATGCGCGTCGTGGCCGAGCACCCGCGGCACCTGAAATTTGTTGATCACCGCCCCGCCCTTGGGCGACAGAACGTAGCGCGCGAACGGCTTGAGCATGGCAGGCATGTTATCGAAGTGGATGCCGTCGGACGTGCGGTCGACCTCGTCTTTCGAGAAGCGGAAGTACTTCGAATAGCGCTGCCAGAAGGTGCCTTCCTCGACCAGCATGCGCATCGAATCGCCCGCGATATCGGCGATGGCCGCGCGCCGGGCGGGGTCCTGAACGACGATGAAGCGCCACGGCTGCGAGTTGAAATGCGAGGGCGCGTGTGATGCCATCTCGAGCATCGTCCGGAGATGCTCCGGATCGATCGGCTCCGGCTTGAACGCTCCATTCGAGGTACGGCGAGCGCGGATAGCCTCGAACAGATCTGCCTGCAGCTTCATCCCCGAAACCTCCTACCGGCGGCCAAGCTGCATCCACCGAGCGAGGCTTGGGGGCAACCCTTGCCCGGGGGCGCCTATGACTGCCATGTGCCGATCTGGTTACACCGCTTCCTGCTTCTCGCGCACCGTTTCGAGGTGCCCGAGGTGGCAGGCTTCTGAGAGCGACACGAGGAACGGAAGATCCTGAGTATACTCGATGACGCTGATCGACGCATTGGTCACCCAGATACGATTGATCCGGTCCATATGCATGCCGAGCGCGTCCGCGATCAGGATCTTGACGACGACGTCGTGTGTCGAGAGCAGCACTGTTCCGTCTGGATGCTGGCGCGCCACGCGCTCGCGCAAATTCAGCGTGCGCTTGAGGATGTTCGAGAAGCTTTCGCCACCCGGCATCTGGCAGCGCGTCGGATATACCCGCCACTCCTCGAGCAGGTCGGCGTAGCGCTCGCGCACCTCCGCCGCCAACAGCCCCTGCCATGCGCCATGGTCGATCTCGTAGAGCGCCGGATCTTCGACGAAGGGCACCCGCGGGTGGAAGCGCGCGATCGCTTCGGCCGTTTTGCGGGCGCGCTGCAGCGGGCTGGTATAGATCGAGTCGATCTGCTCGCTCTTCAGGCGATGTGCCAGCGCGTCCGCCTGTTGAAGCCCGAGCTCCGACAGGGACGCGTCCGCCTGGCCCTGGTAGCGGCCAATCCGGTTCCATTCACTTTCGCCGTGGCGAACAAGAATCAGACGCATTGATTTCCTATGTGACAGAGTCGAACTTTCTGAGCTCGACCTCGAGTATCAGGCTCCGAAAGTGGACCTGGGATGACGGAGCCAGGATATTATAGTTGAGAATCTTGCCGTTGATATCGTGGATACGTCCAATATACTCGGACCTGAGGTGCTCCATCTGGATAACGTTGGTGTGGTCGAGCCGCTCGCGGACGTGCACTCGGAAGCGCTCGAGCCGCTCCAGGTCGTCGCGGATTTCTTTGTTCAGCTCGACCCAGAGCGGCGCCAGGCCATTCGTTCGCAGCAGGCGGAAGGCCATACGCATATCTTCAGGGACAAACGCATCGTCGTCGAGATTGAGCGGTTTGCCGGCGCCGGCGAGGTTGTCGAAGAGACCTCGCTCGATCCCATCCTGAATCCGCTGCTCGACGAGATTGCGCCAGCCACCCGCTCCATGCTGTGCCGGGCGCTCCCGCTGTGGCTCCTGCTCCTTGCCGGATGATTCCGGCTCGCGCTGTCCCGCGTCGCGCGCCACGCGCAGGCGCTCCTCCGCCCGCCGCCTCCAGAACGATCCGCCCACGCCACTCCCTTTCCAACAGATCGAAGCCGGCCAAGCCTCTCGATCATGGGTAGCAACGGCGACGCCGGGACTACTGCAGCAGCTGCATATCCCGGCATCCTCCGCCCAAGCCGCCCTACGACGGCCGACGATTCGGGACGTCGCGCCCCTTGGCCTTGCGGCGCTGCCCCGGCTGGCCCGACTGCCGCTGCTGCTGCTGCTGGGTCAGCTTCGGCGCCCGAGGGCTGCCGTCGCCGTCACCTGCCGGGGCAGGCGCGCTCAGCGCCGCTACCGCGCGTGGGGTGGCCGTGGTGCTCCGCGACGGCGCGCCGTGGCACTTCTTGAATTTCTTGCCGGAGCCACATGGGCAGGGCTCGTTCGGCCCCACCTTTATGTCACGGGCACGCGCCGCCTGGCCGAGCGCCTCCTGCTGCTGGATCTGAGCGACGAAGCGCGGCAAGTTGTTGAAGAAGGTACGCACTGTCGTGCTGTCGATCGTATCGAGCAGCTCCTCGAACATGGCGAAGGCCTGCGTCTTGTAGGAGACGAGCGGATCGCGCTGCGCGATACCCTGCAGACCGATGCCCTGACGCATATCCTCCATCGCCGTGAGGTAGTCGACCCACTCGCGGTCGACGGCGTTCAGCATAAGCTCGCGGCCGTAGCGATTGAGTATGTCGACGCCGATGAAGCCCCGCCAGCGATCGAAGGTCCGATCGAGTACCCGGCCAAGCCCTGCCACGAGCTCTTCGTCGCCACCTTGACCCGCGAGATGTAGGGCCTCCATCCATGTTTCGTCGACCGCTGCCTGGAAGTGTTCGCCCTGCTCTTCCGTAAAACCCTGCCCTGCGAAGACGGGCTGTAGAGCGGCGTCGACGGGGCCGAGCAGGCGGTTGATGGTCGCGTGGCGATCCGAGTCCGGCTGTGTCTCGAGTAGCGCGTCCAGACTCTCGGCGAACTGAGTCAGAAAGAGATCCGGGGTCGCACCGGGAATGAAGGGCACGATCTCCTGCAGCTCAGCCGCGAAGAGCCGCAGATCGTTGCCCTGCTCATGGCTCTCGGGGATCAGCGCTTCGAGCTGGCGCTCGAGCATCTCGGGTCCGGCTGTGCCGAAGGTAGACGGATCCAACTTAGCCGCCTGCGGCAGCCTCTGACGGATCCGCCGGAGGGCACCCTCAACATTCACAAACCCCGTGGCATGCGTCGTCGCGTCGTCGACCGCCTCCTTGATCTGCATGGCCATCCAGGCAGTATAGCCCGGGCCGTAGCGCTGGACCAGAGACTCGAACTCGTCGTAGAAGAGCCCTTTGATCCGCTGCTCGAGGTCGCCCTCGTTCCCTTCGCGCCATCGCTCGTCAAGATAGCGCTCGACGGCTGGTCGATCGGCGGAGGCAAGCTCCTGCAGGGCGGCGGCGACGTCGAGGTCGATGAACTCACTCACCTCTTCGATCAACAGCCGCAGAGGATAGCGCTCCGCCTCGGAACGCTCGGTGAGCGGCCCAAGCAGCTCAGCACGCCGGCTCTCGTCGGCCACGCGCAGCGCCTGAAGGTCTAGCTCTTCGCTGCCCGGCAGAATCCGCGCTAGCTCCAGGTGAATTTCCCGCGCATTGGCGCTCGTCAGGCCCATGACCAGCTCTTCGATCTGGCCCGTGGCCCAATCACCATAGCTGCCGAGGTAGCGCTCGATCAGCACTCGGATCCGGCGCTGCTGCTCGCCCTCCTCCAGGATCGCGCGACGCCGCGCGTAGATCACCTCGCGCTGCTTGTTCATCACGTCGTCGTAGTCGACGACGCGCTTACGCATGTCGAAGTTGTAGCCTTCGACTTTGGACTGGGCGCTTTCAATCGACTTCGAGATGACGCCGAACTCGATCGGCATATCGTCCTCGAACCCCGCACGCGCCATGATTCCTTTGACGCGGTCGATCGACGGACCGAAGCGCTTCATAAGCTCATCTTCGAGCGAGATATAGAAGCGCGACGCGCCGCGATCGCCCTGGCGGCCGGAGCGTCCCCGCAGCTGATTGTCGATGCGGCGTGCCTCGTGCCGTTCCGTGCCGATGATTATCAGACCACCGCGCTCACGCACGAATTCGGCGTCCGCTTCCACCTGGCGCTTGATGTTGCGCACACCCTCGATCAGCGACGCATCCATCGTCGGCGTTTCGTCGACGATGCGCCGCGCCGCTGCCTCGTCGCCATGGAGCACGGCGGCAATCAACCGGGCACGGCCGGCGTAGATGCGATCGAAAAGCTGGTTGGCGAGGAACTCCGCGCGATCGGCGCGGTAGGCCTCCAGGTCGCCGCGGGCCGCCGCGATCTCCGCGATCTGCTCCTCGCGCAGCCCCGGTGTGGCATTAATCAAATCGCGCGCCATGCCGTACTCGCCCGCCAGAACGTCGTTGACGAACTGCCAGCGTTCGCCGAACGTGCCGGCGTCTCCTTCGACGTAGCGGTGCAGCAGGTAGAGGACCGGGTTGTGCTCGAACTGTCCAAGGGCGCTGTCCCACTCGGCACGCATCCGCTTGAGCTCGTCGATCAGCACGGTTGGCAGCTTGGCCTTCTCGAGCGACTGGCGTGCCGCCGCTTCGTTACCCTCGACGATCGGTCGCGCCAGCGTCTTGACCTGCTCGCGCCGGACACCTTGCTCCTCGAGGTACTGCGCCGCGAGCGAGTCCGGATTACCCCCCAGCAGGATATCCGTGCCACGGCCTGCCATATTCGTCGCGATCGTCACCGAGCCGGGCCGGCCAGCCTGGGCCACGACGCGCGCCTCCTGCTCGTGAAGCTTCGCATTCAGGACGAAGTGCGGGACTCCGTCGCGTAGCGCCGTGCGCAGCCGATCTTCGTCGTCGACCTCGAGCGCTGCCGCAAACCGCTGCACGATCTCGGGAGCAGCGGGGTCGGCCGGTAGCCCGAGCGCCTGGCCGGCGTTCTTCAGTGTAGCGGCCGAGACGAGCGGCAGCGGATGATCGAGCGACTCGGCGAACGATTGGCGGATATCGTTGTCGATCTTCTTCGCATCGCGGGCGGCACCCATCAGCACGGTCGAGACGGCGAGGGTACGCAGCGCGTTGCCCTTGAGATACTGCGCGAGCCGCTCGGAGTTCTCGATCGAGGCCGTACCAACCAGCACGGGCTGCTGCCGCACGTAGGCAGCCAGGATCTCGCGTGCCACCGCCCGGTACTTGGCCTCCTCCGAGCGAAAGATCTGGTCGTTGCGATCCTCGCGAATCATGTCGCGGTTTGTCGGGATCGGGACGACGTCAAGGTTATAGATCTTGGCGAACTCCTCAGCCTCGGTCAGCGCCGTGCCGGTCATACCCGCCAGCTTTTTGTACATCCGGAAGTAGTTCTGAATCGTCACGGTGGCGAGAGTCGCGTTTTCCTGCTGGATCTCGAGACCCTCTTTGGCCTCCACCGCCTCGTGGAGCCCATCCGACCAGCGGCGGCCCGGCATCTGGCGGCCGGTCTGCTCGTCGACGATGATCACCTCGCCGTTCTGGATGATGTAGTCCTTGTCGCGCTTGAAAAGATACTCGGCCTTGACGGCGTTATCCAGATAATGAGCGAGCTCGGCATACTCCGGATCGTAGAGCGTGGCCTCCTCGGGTATCCGGCCGTTATCCTTAACCTTGCGCTCGATCTTGAGCGTCCCGGCGTCGGTGAGCGAGATACCGCGATGCTTGATATCGATCACGTAGTCGGCCGCATCCATCTTGCGCTGGAGCTCTGCTCGCCGCGCGCTATCGCCGGTGTTTTCGAACTCCTTCTTGATCGCCGACCACTCACGTTCTTCGATCCCACGCAGCCCTCGCACGAGTCCGGCGAAATAGCGGTAGTCGTCGCTCGGCTGCCGCGACGGACCCGAGATGATCAGCGGCGTCCGGGCTTCGTCGATCAGGATGTTGTCGACCTCGTCGACGATCGCGTAGTTGAGCGGCCGCTGGACCGTCGCCTCGAAGCGCGTTGCGATATTATCGCGCAGATAGTCGAAGCCGAACTCGTTGTTCGTGCCGTAGACGATATCGGCGTCGTATGCCTCCCGCCGAGTGATCGGCCGCCAATGGACGAGGCGCTGATCCTCGAGGTTCGCTTTAGGGTCGAGATAGTCAGGATCATAAATCGCCGAGAGGTCGTGCGCGATAAAGGCGATGCTGACACCCAGAGCATGGTAGATCGGCCCCATCCAGCCCGCGCCCACGCGGGCGAGATAGTCGTTGACCGTGACCAGGTGACAGCCCTTACCCTCGAGCGCATTGAGGTAGAGCGGCAGGGTGGCGACGAGTGTCTTACCCTCGCCGGTCTTCATCTCGGCAATCTTGCCCTGATGCAGTACAAGACCGCCGATCAGCTGCACGTCGTGGTGCCGCTGCCCGAGCGTACGCCGCGCGACCTCACGCACGGTCGCGAAAGCCTCGGGCAGCAGATCGTCCAGGGTCGCGCCTTCGCGCAGCCTGCGGCGAAAGGTATCTGTCTTGGTGCGCAGCTCGTCGAGTGAGAGCCTTTCCATCTCCGGCTCGAGCGCATTTATTTCCTCGGCGACCGCTTCGAGCTCCGACAAGACACGCGCATTGGTGTCGCCGCCGAAGAGACGGCCGATCCATTTAAACATCTAAATCACCTCATGTCGCGTCGGATCCGGCGCGACGTCTTTCGCGAAGATAGTCAGAGAATATTATACCAGACCGGTTTCCGCGACCGCCCCGGGCCGCCGTGCTAAACTCCTAGCACGAGCCAAGAAGCGCGCCAGCCGCCGACGCGGTTGCCGGGAGAGATGATGATCGAAAGGGAAAGACGGCGAGATGGTTGATGAGCGCCCCTATATCCTGGTCGTCGGAGCGGCTGACACCGGCCGCACACTGCTGGTGGCTGCTCTCCTACGGCGCGAGCTGGGTGCGGCAGCCATGATTGCCTCGGCGGGCGTCGTCGGCCACGCCGGAGAGCCGGCGGAGCCCAACGCGCATCTCGCGCTCGAGCAATTCGGGCTGGCGCAAGCCGGCCACGTAGCGCGCCAACTCGACGAGGGGACGATGCGGGACGCGGATCTGCTTCTGGGCGTAGACCGCGGATCTGCTCGTGCTGCCAGGGTGCGTGCGCCCGGCGAGGTGGCTGCGCTCAGCGATCTGGCGTGCGCCGAGGATGTGCCCGATCCGCATCGGATGCCGCTTGGAGTCTGGATCGCAGCGGTACGTGCCTACGAAGCCCAAGTCGCAATTGCACTGCGTACCATTCGCACACTGGCTGGAATCGACGTCGTGCCGGCGCCGGGAAGCAGCGGCTCTGCGGCCCAAGCTCCCCGTTCGACGCCACCCGTTCCCTCCGCGGCTGAGCCGTCCAATGCCCGCCTGGAGCATATCCAGCGCATCGTGCGTCTCCTCGATACGGCACGGGTACTCCCCGAGATCGTAGATTGGGGCAAGCTGGCTCAGGAAGCGGTTGAGCGCCTGCAGTCGATAGCCGCCTCCGTAGAGCACGCGTCGGACTTCACCCCAGCGGCGGCGGCGATGCTCACCGGTCTCTTTCTTCAAACGAGTCAGGTCCCAGGTGAGGCACGGCTCAACGTGCTGCGGGGTGCTGTCGAACGATTGGAAGCTCCGCTGGATGCGATGGCCCTGGCCGACCTGGCCCAAATCGCCGGCCGGTGGACGACGATTTGATCCCGTGCGAACTTCAAGGTCCGCCTCGCCTACCATGGGTGGGTTTCGAGGGTATAGGCCTCTAGCTCGCGGGCGAGTGCGACCTCGCCCCCAAACCCTGCGGCTTTCACCTCCGCGAGCGCTCGAGGCTCGGGCATCGTGTAGTCGGCGCTATAGTGGATCAAGACCAGGCGCCGCACAGTGCAGCGCGCCGCGATCTCTCCCGCCTGTCGCGGCGTCGTGTGCCCGAAGCCCTGCTCGGGATCGTGCGTCGTCGCCTCGTGGATCAGTGTATGGGCTCCCCTGGCGAGGTGTTCGAGCTCGGGACAGGGCTGCGTGTCCGCCGAGTAGACGAGCGACGCGCTCTGCTCGTGATCGACAATCTTGACCGCAAGCGTCGGCCGGCTATGCCGTACCGGCGTCGTGTAGACGCCGAACGCCGCGTTTTCGGCTACCGCCGTTTCCGGCAGCTTGGAAAGCTCGTGCCAGTTCGTCGCGCACATGTGGTCGTTCTGCTCTAGCTCGAGAGCATTGCAGAGTGCCCGCCCCATGGCCAGCGTCGGCGCGTTGGCGTAGACGTCGAAGCTACCGGCATACCCTCCCAGCCACTGGTGGAACAGGAAGGCCGGCAAGCCATAGATGTGGTCGGGATGGCTATGGGTCAGTATGGCCGACCGGACGCTCTTCGGATCGATATCGGCGCGGAGCAGCTGCTGATAGGCCCGGCCGCCGCAATCGATCAGCCATCGGGCCGGAGACGAATCCCAGACCAGAAAGGTGTTGTCCCGGTCGCGATCGGGGAGCGCGGTTCCCGCTCCTAGGATCACCATACGTTGCGCCATCGCGAACCCTCCTCGATCGAATGTTCTTGCTCGGACAATTGCGCCGGAGCATATTCTACATACCGGCGCCAACCACGACTGCTGCAGGATGCTCACGGAGACAAGGCGGATGTATAATTTCTAGGAAGGGGCCTATCCTTCGACCTGCGATGCAACCCAACAAGCAACGCCGTGCCCCGCAAAGGAGCAGATCATGGCCATGCAAACGGTCGGCCAGGGGGTGGACTTTTACCTTTTCGACGAGCTACTGACGGACGACGAGCGCAGTGTTCGAGCACGCGTCCGCGCCTTCTGCGACGAAGAAGTGATTCCGATCATCAATCCCTTCTGGGAACGGGGCGAGTTCCCTTTCGAGCTGATCCCAAAGCTCGCCGAGCTGAACGTCGCGGGCGGGACGATCCAGGGCTATGGGTGCCCTGGCCTCTCCGCCGTTGCCGCCGGTCTTGCCGGTATGGAGCTCGCGCGCGGCGACGGCAGCGTCGACACCTTTTTTGGCGTGACGAGCGGACTGGCGATGGGCTCGATCTACCATTGTGGCTCTGAAGAGCAGCGGCAGCGTTGGCTCCCGGCGATGGCCCGCATGGAGAAGATCGGCGCGTTCGGTCTGACCGAGCCCTGGATCGGCTCGGACGCCTCGCACATTCAAACGCGGGCGCAGCGCACCGGCGACCGCTACGTTCTCAACGGTGCCAAGCGCTGGATCGGCAATGCGACCTTTGCCGACGTCACCGTGATCTGGGCGCGTGACGGCGAAAGCGGCCAGGTCGGCGGCTTCCTCGTCGAGAAAGGCACGCCCGGCTTTGAGGCCACGGTCATCGAGGGCAAGATTGCGAAGCGCGCGATCTTGAACGCCGACATTACGCTCAAGAACTGCGAGATTCCCGAGTCGAACCGCCTCGCCAACGCCCGCTCCTTCCGGGATACCGCCACGGTCCTCAAGAATACCCGCTATGGCGTCGCATGGGAGGCCGTCGGACATGCCATGGCAGCATTCGAGCTAGCCCATGCCTATGCTATGCAGCGCCAGCAGTTCGGCCGTCCGATCGCGGGCTTCCAGATGATCCAGCAAAAGCTCGTCCAGATGCTGGCCGAAGTCACCTCGATGCAGCTGCTCACCTGGCGGCTCTCCAGGCTGCTCGACGAAGGCAAGATGACCGACGGCATGGCCTCGATGGCCAAGCAGAGCAATGCCGCCAAGGCGCGGCAGGTCGTCGCTCTGGGACGCGAGATCTTCGGCGGCAACGGCATCGTCCTCGAGAACCACATCGCGCGCCATTTCGCCGATATGGAAGCAGTCTATACGTACGAGGGCACCAACGAGATCAACACGCTGGTAGTCGGCCGTGAGATCACGGGGCTTCAGGCATTCGGCTAACAACGCCGAACGTCGGGTGTAGACCCGCGGTCATATTCATCCCGTACGACGTTTCACGCTTTAGCTTTTACTCGCGAGGAGCATCGCATGGCCTACCGAATAGATCGTGCCGCCGTGATCGGCGCGGGAACGATGGGCGGCGGCATCGCGGCCTTGATCGCCAGCTGCGGCATCCCGGTGACGCTGCTGGACATCCCCGGGAAGGAGCTGACCCCCGGCGACGCCGCCAAGGGACTGACGCTCGCTTCCTCCGCGGTGCGCAACCGCGTCGTCACCACGCTTTGGGAGCGCCAGCTGAAGTCCAAGCCGGCTGCACTCTTCACCCCCGAGGCGGCGAAGCTGGTCACGCTCGGCAACCTCGAGGACGACTTCGAGCGGCTGCGCGATGCGGACTGGATCGTCGAGGCGATCGTGGAGCAGCTTGCGCCCAAACAAGAGCTCATGGCGCGCGTCGAGGGGGTGCGCAAGCCTGCGTCGATCGTCACGAGCAATACCTCCGGCATCCCGATCGCCCAGATCGGCGAGGGGCGCATCGCCGACTTCCGGTCCCATTTCCTGGGGGCGCACTTCTTCAACCCACCACGCTACCTCAAGCTGCTCGAGCTGATTCCAACGGCCGATACGGACCCCGAGCTTGTTGCCTTCTTGCGCGATTGGGCGGCCAGAACGCTGGGCAAGGGCGTCGTCATCGCCAACGACCGGCCCAATTTCATCGCCAACCGCATAGGGGTCTTTGCGATGCAGACGCGTATGCTCTACGGCATCGAGCATGGCTACAGCGTCGAGGAGGTGGACCTGCTGACCGGGCCGCTGATCGGGAACCCGAAAACCGGCACCTACAGACTCAGCGATCTTGTCGGCCTCGACGTCGCCGCGCACGTAACGCACAACCTCTATGAGGCGGTACCGGACGACGAGAGCCGGGAAACGTTTCTGCTGCCGCAGGTGATTATCGATCTGGTCGAGTCCCAACGTCTCGGCAATAAGACTGGAGGAGGCTTCTACCGGCGCACAAAGGGGGCCAGCGGATCGAGCGAGTTCTACCCGCTCAATCTTCAGAGCGGGGCGTACGAGGCCCCAAGGAATCCGCGTTTCGAGCTCGCAGGCCAGGTGCGCGGGATCGAAGATCTGGGCGAGCGCTTACGGGCGATCTTCGCGCATGGAGCGGGCGACCGCGCAGGCGACTACGTCATCGACACGACCTTACCGATCCTGGCCTATGCCGCGCGCCGCGTTCCTGAGATCGCCGCCTCGCCGCTCGACGTCGACAACGCAATGCGCTGGGGCTTTGGCGCCGAGGCCGGACCGTTCGAGCAATGGGATCTGCTCGGCGTTCGCCAGATGGTCGCCCGCATGCGACAGCAGGGGATCGAGGTCGCGCCTTGGGTCGAAGAGATGCTCGCGAAGGGCATCGACAGCTTCTACCGGCGCGAGGACGGACGGCTCACGGACGTCTACGACCCGGCCACCGGACATTACGTCTCGATCGAGCGCCCTGCCACTCGGATTGTGCTCAAAGAGCTGCACGGGGGTGCACGCGAGCTTGGGCGTAACGCGTCGGCGAGCATCCTAGACCTTGGCGACGGCGTGCTCTGCCTGGAGTTCCACTCGAAGGCAAATACCCTCGACACGCAGATCTTTGAGCTCGGGCGGACAGCGCTCGAGCTGCTCGATCGGGCTGAGTGGGCGGCGCTCGTCGTCGGCAACCAGGGTCCTGACTTCAGCACCGGCGTAAACGTCGCGATCTTTCTGGAGGGACAGGCAGCCGGCAGCTTCGAGTCGGTCGAGACCGCGGGACGCTTGCTCCAGGATCTGCTCATGGACTTTCGCTTTGCCCGCAAGCCGGTCGTCACGGCACCCTTCCGCCGTGTGCTTGGAGGCGGCGTCGAATTTGCGATGCACGGCGCGCGGATCTGCGCCGCGGCCGAAGCCTACATGGGACTGGTGGAGTTCGGGGTCGGCATCATTCCGGCCGGCGGCGGCTGTAAGGAGCTCCTACGCCGCAACGTCTCGCCACATGTAGCGGCGGGCGGCGATCCACTGCCCCATCTCCAGCGGGTCTTCGAAACGATCGCCTACGCCCGCGTAAGCGACAGTGCCTTCGGCGCCCGCGATCTCGGCTTCCTCGACCGGGCCGATCCGATCGTCCTGAACGACGAGCATTTGATCGGCTATGCCAAGCAGCAGGCCCTGGATCTTGTCGCCATGGGCTACAGCCCGCCACGCCGAGGCGATCCGTCGATCTATGCAGCGGGGCGCAAGGGCAAAGCCGCGATGCTGACTGCAATCGAGCAGCTGCGCTGGGGAAGGTTCATCTCCGATCATGATGCGCTGATCGCCCGCAAGCTCGCGCACGTGCTGTGCGGTGGTGACCTCTCCGCGCCGCAGTGGGTCAGCGAGCAATATATCCTCGACCTCGAGCGTGAGGCCTTCCTGTCGTTGCTGGGCGAGCCGAAGACACGGGAGCGTATTACGCACATGTTGAAGACGCGCAAGCCGTTGCGGAACTAATAGCGTAGCACGTTGCCGGAGGGACGATCGCCTCTTCAACCTCCGGCGCGAAAGGACCATCCATATGCCAGAAGCAGTGATCGTTAGTGGCGCCCGGACCGCCATGGGGCGCGCCCATCGCGGCAGCCTGCGCACGGTGCGGCCGGATGATATGGCGGGCGCCGTCGTTCGGGCCGCGGTCGAGCGCGCCGGCGGACTCAACCCCGGCGGGATCGACGACGTGATCATCGGCTGTGCTATGCCGGAGGCCGAGCAGGGCCTCAACGTCGGGCGCATTGCCGCCTTCCGGGCGGGCCTACCGGAGACGGTGCCTGCCCAGACCGTCAATCGTTTCTGCTCTTCCGGCCTCCAGACCATCGCCCTGGGCGCGCAGCAAATCATGGCGGGTATGGGCGAGGTCGTCGTAGCGGGCGGCACCGAGAGCATGAGCATGGTCTCGATGAGCGGCAACGTCTATGCTCCGAATCCGGACCTGGCGGAGACGCATCCCGAGGTCTACATGAGCATGGGCCTCACGGCGGAAAACCTGGCACGCCAGTACGGCATCAGCCGCGAGGAGCAAGACGAGTTCGCGCTGCGCTCACACCTAAATGCAGCGGCGGCGATCGACGCCGGCAAGTTTCGCGATCAGATTGTCCCTCTAGAGGTCGAAACAACCCAGGTCGGGACCGACGGCAAGGCACAGAGCCGCCGGTTCACTTTCGACGTCGACGAGGGCGTCCGGCGCGATACGTCGATGGAGGCGCTGGCGAAGCTGAAGCCGGTCTTCGCCGTGGGCGGAACGGTGACCGCCGGGAATTCGTCGCAGACGACCGACGGCGCTGCCGCGGTCGTGGTCATGAGCCGCGCGAAGGCGGAGGCACTCGGGCTCAAGCCCCTGGCGCGCTTCGTGAGCTACGCCGTGGGCGGCGTGCCTCCCGAAGTGATGGGCATCGGACCGGTCGTCGCGATCCCCAAGGCCCTCAAGCTCGCGGGTCTAACCTTAGACGACATCGATCTGATCGAGCTCAACGAGGCCTTCGCCGCGCAGTCGCTCGCGGTCGTCAAACAGCTCGAGATCGACGGCGACAAAGTCAACGTGAACGGTGGAGCGATTGCGCTCGGCCATCCGCTTGGCTGCACTGGTGCGAAGCTGACGATCGGCTTGCTCGACGAGCTGCGTCGACGCGGCGGGCGCTACGGCATGGTCACCATGTGTATCGGCGGTGGAATGGGCGCTGCCGGTATCTTCGAGAATTTGTCGAACTAAGAAGTCAAGAGGCGGAGGCGTATATGCTCAACCTAGCGATGATCATCGAGGATCACGCGAAGAAGCGGCCACACCGGGAAGCAGTTGTCTACGGGGCGACGCGGCTGAGCTACGGCCAGCTCGACGCCATGGCCGGCCGGGTCGCCAACGGACTGGCGGATGTCGGAATCAGGCCGGGCGATAAAGTCGCGCTGACCTGTCCCAACCTGCCCTATTTCCCGATCGTCTACTTCGGCATCCTCAAGGCTGGCGCGGTCGTCGTGCCGCTGAACGTGCTGCTCAAAGCGCGTGAGATCGCCTATCATCTTCAGAACTCGGATGCGAAGGCCTACCTCTGCTTCGAGGGCTCATCGGAGCTGCTGATGGCGCAGATGGGCTATGAAGGCTTCCAGGAAGCCGGCTCGTGCGAGCATTTCTTGGTCATCACCGCGAATCCGGCGGCTCCCGCGCCGCTCGTGGGCGTGCCGACGCTCGGCGAGCTAATGCATGGACAGCCGGCGGCATGCTTATCCGCCCCGCGCGACCCGGACGATACCGCCGTCATTCTCTACACCTCGGGAACGACCGGCCGCCCCAAAGGAGCCGAGCTTACGCACAGTAATATGCTGCTGAATGCGATCGTGTCGCGGGACCTGCATCAACCGATCTTCGACCCCAGCCTTCCAAACGTCGCCCTGGTCGCGCTGCCGCTCTTCCACTCCTTCGGCCAGACCTGCCAGATGAACACGATGCTCTATCACGGCGGGACGCTGGCGCTCGTACCGCGCTTCGACGCCGCGGCAGTGCTGGAGACCATGGTCAAGGAGAAGGTGAACTTCTTCGCGGGCGTGCCGACGATGTTCTGGGCGCTCCTGAACTACGTCGATCAGCACGGCGTCGACACTGCGCCGATCGCCGAAAACCTGCGCCTCTGCTCGTCCGGTGGCGCGGCGCTCCCGGTCGAGGTCTTGCGCACCTTCGAGAAGACCTTCGGCGTTCAGATCCTCGAAGGCTACGGCCTCTCCGAAACGTCGCCGGTCGCGACCTTCAATCATCGTGATCTTCCACGCAAGGCCGGCTCGATCGGTGTTCCGGTCTTCGGCACCGAGATTCGCGTTGTGGATGCACAGGACCAGGACGTGGGAGTGAACGAGCCCGGCGAGATCCTGATCCGTGGCCATAAAGTGATGAAAGGCTACTACAAGAATCCGGAGGCGACGGCCGAGGCGATGCGCGGAGGCTGGTTCCACAGCGGGGATATCGCACGGCGTGACGAAGACGGCTATCTCTTCATTATGGACCGCGTCAAAGACATGATCATTCGCGGCGGCTTCAACGTCTACCCGCGCGAGGTCGAAGAGGTGCTTATGATGCATCCCGCCGTCTCGATGGTGGCCGTAATCGGCGTGCCGCATGACGGGCTTGGCGAAGAGGTCAAAGCAATCGTGATCCGCAAACCGGGGGTCTCGATCGAGGAGCCTGAGCTGATCGCGTGGTGCAGGGAGAACATGGCGGCCTATAAATACCCGCGCACCGTCGAGTTCCGCGAGCAGCTGCCGATGAACGCGACCGGCAAGATCCTGAAGCGCGAGCTGCGGAAGGCCGATCAGCCAGGGATGTAGTGGTAGAGACGTTATATATAACGTCTCTACCGCCGTGCGAACCCACTAGCAGAAGCAGGAAGAGTGCGATGGCAGCCACACCCACAGGCTCGATCCAGGAGCGGCTCGCGATGGAGGTCACCCCGGAACTCTACCAGATGATCCGGCGGCTCTGGATCAAACACTCCAAGGCCGAGGACCGCCGCGATCTTCAGGGGCTGATCGACACG
>JBBSGA010000025.1:0-31432 GCA_038254585.1 Chloroflexales bacterium
GACGATCGCCTGGAGGCGATCGACGACCACGGGCGGCAGCGCACTAAAGGCGCCCAGCAACCCGACCAGAAAGAAGAGCGCTACCGCGGCCACTGCTACGCCCGCGGTGCGCCGTCCGGCGATCAAGGCGACGCCCATCAGGCATGCGATTGCCCCGATCCAGCCGCCGCGAGAGTAGGATGCGAAGAGCCCCAGCAAGAGGATGCCCGCGCATCCTGCGAAGAAGGCGGCGAGCAGGAAGGCCCGCGAGCGAGCCCGGCCGGCCTGGCTGCCGGCGCCGATCGGCGCCTCACGCCGCATGAGGAAATAGAATGCCAGCGCGAGGGCCACCGGCCAGGCCATATTGAGGTAGCCTGCGAAGGGATTGGGCTTGCCGAACGTCGCGGCAGCGCGCGCGAAACGGCCGCCGAGGATCAGATACGACGGCGGTCCGATTGCTCGGAGGAACTGGTAAATACCGAGGAGAGCCGCCAGACTCGGCGCAAGCAGCAGCGCCGCGATCAGGCCCCAGGCACGTCTTCGATCCGTTATAGTTCCAAGCGTCAGGACAAAGGCTAGCCATGCCGCGATCCAGCGCGCCCACTGCTGGAGGCCCAGCGGGATACTATAGGGCGTCGCGGCGACGGCCAGGAGCTGCCAGCTCAAAAAGAGCAGCCACGGCCATTGGAAGCGCAGGTTCAGCCGGCGATCGGGGTGCGCCAGCACCCGCAGCGTCCAGGCTCCCGTAGCCAGGGCCACAACCGCCTGGGTAACGGTCAGGCCGGCCGGCAGAGCGATGAGATCCTGGACGGGGACTGAGAGGATAGCACCGTAGAGGCCGATCGCCGGCTCAATCAGTGCGAGGATCACAAAGAAGAGCCCGGCGACTGCCGCCGCCGCGAACTTCAACGGCAGCAGCGCCAGGAGCGCACATGCGAGCCCGAGCCCGACAATGGCAACATGCTGGCCGCCCACGCGCGGCCAGCGCGACAGGCGCAGCCGAGGAGCGAGGCTTTTTACCACCGGAGGTGCCGCTACTCACCCGACGGCAGCTGACCCAGCTTCCGCAGTTGCTCCCGGAAATAGGGCACCGTTAGACGAATCCCTTCCTCGAGCTCGACCTTCGGCTCCCACTGCAGCAGCGACCTCGCCCGCGTGATGTCGGGCTGGCGCGTCTGCGGATCGTCGGTGATGCGCAGATCGGGCTTGACGATCGTGCCCGCGGGGTTTTCGGTGAGCCGGTTGACCAGCTCGGCAAAGGCGCGGATTGTGAATTCGTGCGGGTTGCCGATGTTCACGGGGTCGTTCTCATCCGAGTGCAGCAGCTTGTAGATACCGTCGACCAGGTCGCTCACATACTGGAAGGAGCGCGTCTGCTGCCCGTCGCCATAGAGCGTCAGCGGCTCGCGCCGCAGCGCCTGCTGTATGAAATTGGGCACCACGCGGCCATCCGCCAAGCGCATTCTTGGGCCGAAGGTGTTAAAGATACGTACGATCCGCGTTTCAACCCCATGAAAGCGGTGATAGGCCATCGTCATCGCCTCGGCAAAACGCTTGGCTTCGTCGTAGACCCCGCGCGGCCCGACCGGATTGACGTTGCCCCAGTACGACTCGGGCTGCGGGTGCACGAGCGGATCGCCGTAGACCTCGGACGTGGACGCCAGCAAGAAGCGGGCGCCCTTGTCCTTGGCGAGGCCAAGCGCCTTATGCGTGCCCAGCGAGCCGACCTTAAGCGTCTGAATCGGCAATTCGAGATAGTCGATCGGGCTGGCGGGTGATGCGAAATGCAGGATCGCGTCGACCGGCCCCTCGACGAAGATGAAGTTGGTGATGTCGTGCTTGATGAAGCGAAAACGATCGTGTCCGGCGAGATGCGCGATGTTGTCGGTCGAGCCTGTGAGCAGGCTATCGATGGCGATCACATCGTGGCCGCGCTCAAGGAAATAGTCGCAAAGATGTGAGCCGATGAAGCCTGCACCGCCCGTGATCAGTACCCGCATCAGGATTCCTCGCTAGTGAAGCCTACAAGATGAAAAGGGGGCGCTTCCCACGCTCAGTACGCCCCACGCCCCGTCACGATGGCCGGGATCGTGAGGAGCAGGATGCGCAGGTCCAGACCGACGGACCAGTGCTCGGCATAGTAGATGTCGAGGCGCACCATCTCGTCGAAGGAGGTGGTGGATCGACCCGTGACCTGCCAGAGGCCGGTGCATCCCGGCATGACCTCGAGGCGACGCCTCTGCCAGACCTCGTACTGCGCCACCTCTTCGGGAACGGCGGGCCGGGGGCCGACCAGGCTCATCTCGCCCCGCAGCACATTCAAGAGCTGCGGCACCTCGTCCAGGCTCATCTTGCGCAGCCAGCGACCGCTCCGGGTGCGGCGCGGGTCGTTCTTCATCTTGAACGCTGCGCCCGCCCGCTCATTCTGCGACAGAAGCTGGTGCTTGAGATCCTCGGCATTGAGGACCATCGTCCGGAACTTGAGGAACTCAAAGGGTCGCCCGTTGCGCCCAATGCGCGTCTGGCGAAAAATTACTGGCCCCGGCGAGTCAAGCTTGATCAAGAGCATGATGCAGAGCGACAGCAAGCCCCAGAGCGGTAGCATGGCGACTACCAGGCCGACGTCCAGCACCCGCTTAAGGGCATAGTTCCACCCCCGAATCGCATTATCGCGCAGGTCGATCAGCGGGACTCCGCGCAGCTCCTGGATCGTCACGCGGTCGAACGAGATCTCATAGAAATCCGGCACAACTTGAAACGGCACGCCGAGCTGATGGCACATCTCGACGACCTCCGGAAGGTGCTGATTCTGCCAGAACGGGAGGGCGACGATGACGTGGTCGATGCCGCGCTGCGCGACGACGTGTGGAAGCTGTGCGATCGTCCCAAGCAGCGGAGCGTCGATGCTCGGCGGGTCCTCGTCCACCGACGGCGGCGGAGCCTCGACGTCATGCACGTAGCCGGAGAGCTCATAGCCGAGCGACGGCGAGGTCTCGAGATTGCGCATGAGCTCCCGCCCGAGGCCGGTTCCGCCGACGACCAACACGCGCTCGAGATCCTTGCCCTGCTCCCAGCGATGGTGCCGCCACTGAGTAACGACCAGCCGGCCAAAACCGACCAGCAGAACGATCATGGCCCACGCCAGGCCGAAGATCAGCCGTGAGTAAAACGACGGACCCGAGAGAAAGGTAATGACGATCGTGAGCGCCACGGCGGTAGTGACGCTGCTCAAGATTGTCGAGACCTGGATCAGCCAGCCGGCATTGCGTGGAAGGCGGTAGAGTCCTTTAAAGGTGAGGAGACCGAGCGTGATCGGGACGAGCAGTGCGATCGTCGGAACGAAGCTGGATAAGGGCTGCTCGACCTCCACCGCGCGCCAGAACTGGTACTGATAGCGCAGGTAGTAAGCCAGGATGAAGCCCAGGATGACGAGGAGCGTATCCAGCGTTACGAGCAGGGTCAGCTCCAGCCGACGCCGTGATGCGCGCAGCGCGTGGACCGGCAGTGCCGTCGAGCGCATGCCCGGCAGCAGCGGCAAGTCGCTTACCGGCCGAGTGCCTCGCTCCACACCAGCTCTGCCTTCTCGATGAGCACCGGGTCACCCTCGCGCACACCCGCGTCACGTAGCGCCTTGGAGATTCCGGATCGATCGAGCACCCGCTGCAGGCGGTCGAGCGACTCTTCCTGCGCAAAGTTGAGCATCGAAACCAGCTTCTCGATGCGCTCTCCACGCACGCGGTACGCGCTGCCTTCCTTCGAGATTGTGAAGGTATTCGGATCGCGTGCCGGCACCGACCAGGTCAGCTCTTCGCTCGACCGCGGCTGTGCCGCCAACGGATTGGCGTACTCGCGGAGCAGCCCGGCTACCTGCTGCAGCAGCGGCGGGATGCCCTCACCGGTTGCCGCTGAGATAGGAAAGATCAGATCTTTCGGGAGACCGAGCTTGCGTCGAAGTCGCGGCACTTGCTCGCGCGCCTCGGGCACATCCTGCTTATTCAGCGCGACAACCTGCGGCCGGCCGGCCAAGTCGGGCTGGTAGAGCCGCAGCTCTTCGTTGATCTGCTCGTAGTCCTGGAGCGGATCGCGCCCGTCGACGCCGGCCGCATCTACGACGTGAATCAGCACGCGGGTCCGCTCGATATGCCGTAAGAAGTCATGCCCGAGGCCAACGCCGGCATGCGCTCCTTCGATCAGACCTGGAATATCCGCGACGACGAAGGTTTGATCTCCGACTTCGACGACGCCAAGATTTGGGCTGAGGGTCGTAAAGGGGTAGTTCGCAATCTTCGGTCGCGCGGCGCTGATCGCGGCAAGCAGCGTCGACTTGCCGGCATTCGGAAAACCGATCAGCCCGACGTCCGCGATCAGCTTGAGCTCGAGGTCGAGTTCCCGCTCCTCTCCGGGCGCTCCAAGCTCTGCGATCCGCGGCGCCTGGTGCGTCGAGGTCGCGAAATGCGTGTTGCCGAGCCCGCCCTTCCCGCCGCCGGCCGCGATTAGGCGCTGCCCGGGGGCGACGAGATCGACGGCATACGGCTCGCCCTCGATCTCGGTCCGCACGATCGTCCCCGCCGGAACCTTGATCACGAGGTCCTTGCCATCCCGCCCGTGTTTGCGCGCCGAGCCGCCGTTGCTGCCACGCTCGGCCTCGAAGCGCTGCTCGAAGCGGAAGCGGAGGAGTGTGTTGAGCTGGGGATCGACCTCCAGGATCACATTGCCGCCCCGTCCTCCATCTCCGCCGTCCGGGCCGCCACGAGGAACGTATTTTTCGCGCCGGAACGTGGCAAGACCATCCCCACCATCGCCGGCTTTGACGGTAAGATGTGCCTGGTCTACGAGATCTGCCATTCAACACCAGGAAGCATTCGGCCGCGACAAGCCGGTGGTACCGCGCGTAGAATACGCCGAGCGACGCATGCTACCATGCGCTGCTCACACGTACGTCCAATCTACACTGGCTGGCGGAATGCTCGCCGCTACGTCCTATTGCCGAGTCGAGTTGCGCACCTCGTCGTCGCGCACCGTCGTCTTGTCTACCGTCGTCGTCTTGTCCACCGTCGTCGCCGGCTCGTCATCGCGCACAGATCGCCGGAACTCGCGAACGCTCGAGCCGATCGCGCCGCCGATACCTGCCAGGCGACTAGCGCCAAAAAGAACGATAACAATCAGCAGGATAATCAAAAGTTCAGGAACGCCTAAACCACCCATCATGTTTTTCCTCCGAAAGGGGCCCGGCCACCGGTCGGGTGCATTTTGATTATACCATAGCGCGCTTTCGCACCCTCTCTGGAGTACAATGCGCGCGTATGCCGACGAGCCTCCAGCCACCTGATCCCGAGGCCGTGCTGCTGTGCCAGATCCCTGGAATGCAAGCGGCGGTGCTGCTTCAGCTGGTTGAGCACTGGCCAACGCCCGCGTCGATCTTGCGTGCTCCGTCGTCCGAGCTACGCGCACTGGGTCTTCCACCGGCGCTCGTGGCGCGGGTCGTCGCGGCGCCACGCCAGCGGCCGGCGACCGAGGCAGGCCTGAAGGGCCTCGAGCGCATGGGTATCGTTCCGCTGCCACTACTCGACCCACGCTATCCGGAGCGTCTTCGACGGCTTCCGGCGCCTCCGCTCCTGCTCCATGTACAGGGCGGGTGGCCGCCACCGGCACCGGCCCTGGCGTTTCGGAGAGCGGGCGAGCTGGACGATGTCCGCGGGCAGGAGATGAGCGAGCTGCTGTCCGCACTGGCCGGCCTCGGAATCCCGCTTGCCGCGGGCGGCGCCGACCTGCGACTTCTGCCGCCGAACCGCAGCACCGCGATCCTCCCGTTTGGACTGCTCCTCGCGCGCAGCCGCGTCCCAGATGGGCTTCGCGATGCTGCGATGGCGGGTCGCTCCACGCTGGTTTCGGTTGGGCCGGTCAATGCTCCGGCTACGCCTCCCGCGGAGGAAACCGCGTGGCATGTGCTGCTCGCTCTTGCCGACGGCTTGCTCATCGTCGGTGGACGCGAGGCTGAGCTTCCGGCAGTAAGGCCCGAGCTTCACATCTGGCATATTGCAGCCGGTGAAACCGGTGGAGCGGCTCCCACGCGAACACGGCGGTCCTTACGCGGCGGAGTGGTGGGCGCGGCCGCGATCGCGCGCGCTCTCGGCGTCCGGGCCTCGGGCGAGACGACGGTCCGGCAGGAGCAACTATGGTGAAGGTCGATCACGCGCCGGGCGGCTCCATCACGCCGCCGTATTGCTCGCCGAGCGTGAGATCGCGCTCATTTCCATCGCCGGGGTCGCTGCGCTCCTCGGTGTCGACCACGGTTGGCTCCGGGTCGTAGATGCTGGCGCCAATCCCCCCCTGCTGGCCGCCTCGCGTCGTCGTCGCGCCACTTAAGCCGCCGCTCAAGGCTCCACGCGCGCTGTTTCCGGTCGTCTCGGCTCCCTCCCCATGCTGCCCCCGCTGGGCAACCTGTGAGCCGGCGGAGGAGCCGGTCGCCAGTTCATCCCTGCTGCGCTCAGGCGCCAGATACGGATCGGCGCGCATATAGTCGCCCTGCTCTGAAGGCACAGCGGAGCTTGCGGTCCCTCCGGCAGCCGTCCCGTAGACACGGCTGCGGCGCCGTTGCACTTGGCGTTGTCGCGTGCCGATCGAGTCCTCGATGGTCTCCGACATAGCTTGGGATCCTCCTGATTGAGTAGCTGCCTTCTAAATCAGCAATGCGTATGCCAGTATGAGAGGCGGCCAGATGCGCATGCTATAATGCCCGCCATGAATCTCGGGGCGCATATCTCGGCGGCAGGGGGGCTGCACCAGGCCTTCGCACGCGGCGAATCGGCCGGCTGCCACACCTTACAAATCTTCTCCAAGAATGAACGGCAGTGGCGCTCGAAGCCGCTGACCGAGGAAAGCATCGCACAGTTCAAGGCGGAAGCTGCTCGCTCAGGCCTTGGCCCGGTGATGGTCCACGGCTCCTATCTGATCAACCTCGGCTCGCCGGCCGACGAGCTGTGGGAGCGATCGATCGAGGCGTGTGCAGACGAGCTCGACCGCTGCGACCAGCTTGGGATCCCCTTTCTCGTGCTGCACCCCGGAGCGCACACCGGCTCTGGGACCGACGCGGGCCTCAAACGGATCGCGGCTGCCCTCGACGGCATCTTCGAGGCGGGTCACGGCAGGAACGTCAAGCTGCTGCTGGAGACAACCGCCGGGCAGGGCACCTGTCTCGGCGGCACACTCGAGGAGCTCGCTCAGCTTCTCGATCTACTGCACCATCCTGAGCGCGCCGCGGTTTGCGCCGACACCTGCCACCTTTTCGCGGCAGGTTATGATCTTTCAGCTCCCGAAGGCTATACGTCGACTTTTGACCGATTGATCGAGCTCGTCGGGCTGGATCAGATCAAGGCGTTCCATCTCAACGACAGTAAGGGTGCCCTCGGCAGCCATCTCGACCGGCACGAGGCGATCGGCGACGGACAGATCGGTCTCGAGGGCTTTCGCCACCTGATCAACGATCCACGCTTCTATGGGCTGCCAATGATCCTCGAGACCCCGAAGGGTAAGGATGAGGAAGAGGACATCCGCAACCTGGCGACACTGCGGAGCCTACGCACTCAGCCTTTGCCTTCTACAATGAGTGCCATGAGTCCGCCGAGCGATTCGCCATCGTCGGAGGCTAGTAGCGCGAAGGAGACCATGGCGACACTATGAATACGAGGCAGGCGCGCTGGCTGGTGGTCGTGGTGAGCAGTGGCCTCCTGGTTTGGCTGCTTGTGCGCCGCCGCGCGGCACTGCTCCCGCAGCTCCCCGATCTTGTCGACGAGCATATCGTTCTTCCCATGAGCGATCTCATGCGCGATAGCCCGGTGGGTGGACGCACAAGCGGCGACGGCGCGCCCGAGCGCATGACGCGCAAAGTTGGCCGCAACCGGAAGATCAGCGTCGGCGGGAAACTTTACGGCCCGCTGGAGCCGGAGCTGATCGGCCAGCAGGTCGAGGTCGCGGAGCGGGGCGGCCGGCTGGTCGTCTATTGGGGCACGGACGAGGTCGGCAGCTTCGAGCGGCAGGATCAAAATAGCTAACCTACCGAGCGCGCGGCGCCTCTCGCGGCAGAACAGCTTCCCGCGTTGTCCAGGCAGGCTGGCCGGTAGCGAGGGTGAAGCAGAGTCTTAGCAGGAAAGAGAGCATGACCCGCTTCGACGACATCCGCATTTTTAGTGGCACAGGTAGTCCCACGCTCACCGCGGCCATCTGCAGCTATGTCGGCGTCCGCCAGGCCGGCTTGGTCGTCACCAAATTTGCCAACGATAACCTCTTCGTGAAGCTGGAAGAAAGTGTTCGCGAGCAGGATGTCTTCATCGTGCAGTCGCTCCGGCCGCCGTTGAGCGACTGCATCATGGAGCTCTTGATGGCGCTTGACGCCTGCAAGCGTGACTCGGCCGGGCGTATCACGGCAGTACTACCCTATTACGCCTACAGCAGGACCGACAAGCGCGATCAGCCCCGCGTTCCGATCACCGCTCGGTTGCTCGCCGATATGATCGAAGTCGCGGGCGCCAACCGTGTCCTGACGCTCGATCTCCACGCCGGGCAGATTCAGGGCTTCTTCCGCATCCCCTTCGACGAGATGAGTGCGGTTCACCTGCTGGTCAACCAGGTTCGCGAGCTGGATGCCCAGAATCTCGTCGTCGTCTCGCCGGGCCTCGGCTTTGCCAAGCGTGCGCGGAACTTCGCCGAGATCCTAGACGTGCCGCTCGCGATCGTCGAAAATCGACACAGCGGCGGCTCGACCGAGCGCCAGATGAACTTACTGGGCGATGTGGAAGGCAAGACCTGCGTGATCATCGACGACGAGGTGGCGACGGCGATCACGATGATCCGGGTTAGTGAGCTGCTGGAGCAATATGGTGCCGACCGTATCATCGGCGCCTGCATCCATCCAATTCTCGCCCATGGCGCGATCGCGCGCCTCAGAGAGAGCCCGATCGAGCAGCTGATCGTCACCGATTCGCTGCCGCCGCCGGAGAATGAGCCCTGGGATGGACTCAAGATCGTCTCCGTGGCGCCGCTCCTCGGGGAGGTCATCCTGCGGATCCATAAGGGCATATCGGTCGGCGCGATGTTCGCAGAAGGCCATCAACAGCTTGGTCGCTGGTAAGCACTGAGGGGCAGGCGATCCCTGCTCCCTATGCCCTCGACGCCAGTGTTACAATTGTGGGCATGGCTGCTGTTGCACAGGTACCGGCAGAGCTGCTCGACAGATACTACACGCGCATCCTGGGGCTGGCCTACCAGGTGCTGGGAGATGCCGCGCTGGCTGCTCGTGCCGCCGAGGCAGCCTTCGAGCGGATCATCAGGGAAGAGTCGACCGACAAGCTAGATGTCTGGCGGGCGGCAGTTGGCGTCCTCCAGTCGTATCTGCTGCGCGGCTTCACCGTCGAGCCGCTGGCATCCGACGCCGCCGGTTGGCAGGCCTCGCTGGTCGATGGGCTGGCGGCGCTCGATCCCGAAGAACGCATCTTGCTGATACTCCGCTACCACGAGGGACTGCTTCACGAGCAGCTGGCCGAGGTCCTCGGGAAAGACACGCGACAGGTGCGGGAGGACGTCGCCCGCGCCCGGGGCCGGTTGATGAATGTGCTGGGGCTACGTGATGCGCTGCATTGAGATTGAGCCGCTGCTCTCGGACTACGCCGACGGAATCGCGGACGAGCGCGGCAGGCGGATCGTCGAGCGCCATATTCAGCTCTGCCGGCACTGCCACGACGGCGTGCTCATGGCGCGCCAGCTCGGGCAGCAGCTGATGCGGCTCGCTCTGCTGCCGCTCGGCGTGAGCGACCGGGCGCCGCGTATGCGCGGGCGATTGGAGCGTAAGCTCGTCCGGCCGCGCTTCGACGGCGGACTCCTCGTGATGCGCACGATGGTAGCCCTGATCTTCGGCGTCCTCGGCCTGCTGCTGCTGATCCTCGTCGTCAGCATCGGAGTCTGATCGCTTCTGCTCCTTAAACCCTCACCCGCTCCAGCGACCACACGAGCACGTCCTGCCGTCGCGCGAAGTGAAGCAGCGGCGGCGTGGGCGGCAAGCCAATGCCATACGCATCGACCATGGTGTTGATCATGATCTCGGCTTCGGCCGCCTGGAGCGGCCAGGGCGCATGGTGGATCTCCCCCCGGTAGACACGCCCGGCCACCGCGGGAGTGTAGAGGCAATAGCGCTCGATCAGAAAGTATTCCAGCGACCCCCGCGCCGCGTACGCCACCGGACCCGCCGGCCGGTAGCATGCGCGAAAGCTGGCCGGCGGTGAGCCGGCATGGTTGCGGTAGCTGGCGTAGTCGATCCCTTTTCCCGTCCGGCGCGCGGCCATACGAGCGGAAAAATAGGGAAGCTGAAACACCCACCGCGCGGTCATCACCGCGATTGGGTTGCCGGCATCCAGGCTGAAGAAGAAGACCCCCGGCTTTGCGCCCGGACCGGTGCGGTCAGTCACATAGGTGCGCACGTTGAGCTCAGGAAACCTCGAGAGCCATGGAAGCGGCGGCAGCAGCCGGGGACGAACACCACTCATCCAGAATGGAGTAATGGCGATCCAGGCCTGACTGTCAAAGGTATCGATCTCCAGCGCGGAGGGCACAAGTGGACGCAGCATCTCGATATCGACCGGCCAATGGACGAAGAGCAGGTCATGCCAGATCTGCTTCATAATCCACGGTCCATCAGACACGGGAAATGGCCGGTGGGCCGTGTACTCGATCGTAGAGCGCGAGGTCACCGACCGTCCTCGTCGCCCACGATGCGTTGCTCGTCACCGCTCAACAGCCGGACGATCTCGTCGTCGCGCCGCCGGTTCGCCTGATCTTCATTCAGCGAAGAGACACGCCGCTCGAGCGCGATATCCTCATCGGAGAGGTTAAGCTGAGCATCCCAAAAGCGAAGGATGGCGATAATCGCTACCACGATCAGCGCGGCGATGACTGCGAAGGTGAGCCAACTTATAAGTTGACCGTCCATAGTCAGGTCCCCTGTTCCGCAGCCGGCCTCCGACCAGTGTCGTCGCAGGTGTAACCCATTGCGCGACCAGCTACCAAGATCAGTATAGCCCGCCGGGCGGATCCATGCCAACAAGACCGCCGAAATAGAAAAGCGGCTCTGTTGGCTGCAGAACCGCTGATGGTGGGCGATGCTGGACTCGAGCCAGCGCCCTCGTCCGTTAGGCTGATATATTAGAGAACGATGGCTCGCTCGTCGTCACCGCTGGCGTTGATCTTTTCCTCTGAGGGATTACTGGCCGTACCCTTCGGCAAGGACGCAGCGATAGAGCCGCTGCACGAGTGGGACGCTGAGCTTGATCGGCTCGGCGACATCGCAGGGAATCCTGGCACCCTCAATATAGAGCTTCAGAAGTCGGGTCAGCAGAGCCTGTCGATACTCGAGAACGTTCTGTGGGGTGTTCATAGTAGTGCTCCATCGATCAGAAAGGCCGGACCGCCCGGCCCGTTGGCTAGGGGATGATGCAAATTGGTGCCAACGGACCGAGGACGGCCAGACGATCCTACGACATGATCGCACCGTTGAAACCGCTCAAATGCAGTATCTTTTTTTGGCTCATTTGCGGGATAGCAGGGCTGCCGCCTCGGCTACACTGGCATCAGTATCTGGAGGCTCCGATGTACTTCGTCTTTGCTGTCTGCTCCCGGATACGCTGATCTGGACGATCGCCGCCCTCATTCAGCTCCTATCAGGCTACCGCATCCGCCGGTCAAGCGATGGTGCTCTGTAGACTTGGGGCCGGCACCTCCTGAATTGTCGCGTGTACCCTGCCGGCGCATCGCACCGATTTAGCGAAAGGAGAGGGGTAAAGGGCGGAGCTCCACCTTAGGCGCGCGTGGTGCTTCAAGCGCCGCGTTGAAGAAGGGTTGTGGTGGGCGATGAGGGACTCGAACCCCCGCCCTCGTCCGTGTGAAGGACGCGCTCTAACCAACTGAGCCAATCGCCCGTGATGGCGCCACTATACCATGCGGTGATGCCCTTTGCAAGCTTGCGAAGCTAGGAGCAGCTGCCTTCGACGCTCGGGCGCATGCTATAATCCGATTATGTCCGGCAGGCGGCTCCTCGTACACACCTGGGCCGGTCGTCAGTATGACGCCAGGAACCGGGTTCTAGCTTTGACTTGATGACCACGACGCTACGGGATCTTTTGCGTTTCACCATGCCGCCGGACAGCAGCCTACTGGCCGGCAAGGACGGTCCGCATGTGCACGTCCGTGGCGTCGCCAGCCTGCGCGCGACGCTGCCCGCGTTCCCGGATCTACGTGGCGGGGAGCTTGCGCTCATCTCGCCTTCCCACGCGGTTGCGCTCGACGAGCGGCTGACGCTACCCAGGATCGTCTCGCGGCTCGCCGAGGTGCCTGTGGCGGCGATCGCGATCGTCGGGCCGATCGACGAGGGCGCTCGGGCGATGGCAGAGGCCGCCGAGTTGCCCCTAATCGAGCTGCCGCTCGACACCGACCTGCGGACTGTCGAGCGTGACGCCATGCGCCTGCTGCTCGATCCTGATCTCCAGATTGAGCGCTGGGCGTCACGGCTCTATAGTGAGTTGACCCAATGCATCATTGATGGCGCGGGCGTAGGCGGCGTCGTCACACGGCTCTCGGAGCGAACCGGTCTCGGCGCTGCGCTCTATAACACTTCCGGGACACTCCGCGCCCAGCATGCACAGGGCGCCGCCCGTGCGGTCTTCGAGCTATTACGACCCGAGGGAGCGGAAGACCAGCACGTCCTCGGGCTGCACGTCTCCGTCGAGCCGGTCACCGAGACGGGCTGGCTCGCACTTGTCGGGCCGGAGCTCGATCGCTGGGACCGGCTCGCCGCACGACAGGGCGCCGCCGCGCTTGCGCTCGAGCTGGCGAAGGAGCAGGCCGTCAAGGATGCCGAAGCGCGGGTGCGTGGAGACCTCGTCCGGACGATCCTGAGCGGTGCGCCCGTAGATCCCGAATCGCTCAACAGCCAGGCTGCCGGGCTCGGCTACCAGCTGGATCGGCCGCATGTCGCCCTCGTGATCACGTCACCCAACGGCGATACACCCGCCTTGCTGCAGTCAGCGCTGGAGCGTCTGCTGATCCAGCGCAAGCTCACTGCTCCGATCCTGGTCCGTGAAGACAGCCTCCTCGTCTTCGTGCCCGTCGGCGAGAGCCCGACCGTGCCGCGCCTGCTCCTCGACGCACTGCGGGAGAGTCAGACGGTGGCGGCTGGACTAAGTGGAACGGCGGCTACCGCCGCCCAGTGGGCGGGCGCGCTGGACGAGGCGGAGCAGGCCCTGGTGCTTGGACGGCAGCTCTTCGGCGAGCAGAGCATCACAGCTTTCGCCGATCTCGGCGTCTACCGACTCCTCCTGGCACAGCGCGACTCGCCTGAGCTCTGGCGCTTCTACCGGGATACGCTCGGGCCGCTGCTCGACCACGGGCCGTCCAGTGCCGATCTGATCGAGACGCTAGAAGCATATTTCCTTGCGCGGGGCAACGTGAGCCGCGCCGCCGCCCTGTTGCACGTCCACCGTAACACGCTAATTTACCGCCTCCAGCGCATCTCCGAGATCGCGAACGTCGACTGGGATCGGTCGGAAGATCAGCTGGCGCTGCAGCTGGCCCTCAAAGCTCACCGCGTCCTGCGAATGGTCGAGGCCAACGCGGCGCGCAGCTAGGGCACGATCGAGACCGAGAGCCATACGGCTGCTCTATAAGGATTGACCGATGCGTTTCTTCAAGCGAACTGTAACTCCGACCCTGCTGCTGAGCGACGCAGGGGTGCTCGTCGAAGCTCTCGAGCACCACGCCTTCCCGCCGGGTGGGCAAAAAGCATCACGCGATGTCGAGGAGGTCAAGGTGCCCGCAGGCGCCGCGGCCGTCGCCGTCCAATTCGTGCACGAGGTCGGCACACGCTTCAGCGAGCTTCAGGCCTTTCGGCTGAGCTACTTCCACCGCGCGCCGGGGCGCGATCTTTATGAAGAGTATCTGGCCGTCCCCTACGACCGGCTCCAGTTCGCCGCCCTACCGATCGGCCCTGATGCCCTCAGTCCAGATCAGCGCCGCGTGATCGCAGCGCTCCTGAGCAAGAGCGACCCCAAAGCCTGGGAAGCTTCCGAGCCGTTACGTATCGCGCTCGAAGGCGCGCGCCGGTAAGGAGGTCCGGCGGCGATACGAATTGACACTCGAGCACAACTCTGTTAGTTTTTTGGCCGCGCGCTGAAACGGCTCATCCATGTCGAGTCAGCCGGAGTCATTCAATCCTGTCTTGCATAAGGAGGCCACGGTGCCCTCACTCATCTTAAGCCGGCCGCGGACGCTTGCCGATGCCATGCTGCCTTGGTACACGAGCTCGCCCCAGTGGATAGGCGACGCCATCCTGATCACACTGTTCAGCGGCTTGGTCGCCATGACAGCTCGCATTGCGATTCCATTGCCCTTCACAGAGGTCCCGGTGACAGGCCAGACCCTCGGGGTGCTCTTCACGGGGGCCGTATTGGGGCGCCGCCGGGGCGGGTTGGCTCTGCTCCTCTACCTGCTTGAGGGCGCTGCGGGCTTACCTGTCTTTGCGCCGAGCGCCGTACTTCCACCCGGCATCGGCCGCTTGCTTGGTCCGACCGGTGGCTACTTGCTGGCATCTCCACTCGCGGCCGGCGTCGCTGGCCTTCTGGCCGAGCGGGGCTGGGACCGGCGGCTGTTGTGGTCGGCCCTGGCGATGCTGATAGGCAACGCGGTGATCTACGTGGTCGCGATTCCGTGGCTGACGCTGTTCAAGGGTAGTCTCTGGCTTGCGCTTGAACAGGGGATGCTCCCGTTCATTCCGGGTGATCTCTTTAAGATTGCCGTCGCGGCAGCCGCGTTGCCTGGTGCATGGGCGCTCGTGCGCCGCGTTCGCGATACTTCCGACGGACACCGTGGATAAGTCCTCCGCAGATAGAGGCTTTTTATGGTTCCAGCACGCCCTCGGTCTGTCCGTCGACTGCGATGACAACTCGCTTGACAGACGGGAACTGCAAGAGCGTCGCCTCGATCTGCTTACGAATCATCGCAACTCGCGCCGATCCTCCGCCGTATGCACGTAGCTCGGGCGAAAAGTTGGCAAGAGCGACGCCGTCGCCGATCGTCAGTTTTAGAAGTCGCACCCGCGCGCCCCAGCCTGCCTCCCGGCCGCCATAGCTAAGCACGTCGGCCGCGGTTGGCAGGGCAGTGCCAAGTCTGCTGCCCGGAGCAGGGCCCCACAGCAGCTCGTTGAGCGCCGCCGTGGCGATCTGCGGCGTGCGCGGGACCCGCCGCTCTTCAAGCACAAGATTCTCCTGGCCTTGCGCAACCCAGGCCAGCTTAACCGGCTGCGTTTGTTCCGGTGTCGCCACGCGCACCGCTCGGCGCACGAGAACTCTCCCATCGCCGCGTGCAACCTCCAGAGCTGCCGGTCCGCTCGGCGAGCTCCCCTGCATCGTCGTGACGACAAAGCCAAGCTTGGCTCGGACTTTTGTCTCGAGCGCCGGAGCACCCGCCGGTAGCAGCCGCAGCGTAAGCTCCTCGTCCCCACGCGCGCCGCTGAAGGCGACGTGGAGCGGCAGGGTCACGGTCGCGTCCGGCTGAGGCTGATCGAGCTGCAGCGTCGTTCCGGGAGCCGGGGCAGGCACGAGGCGCACCTTCACGCGCGCAATTGACGTGATCGACCCATCCTTCGCGCTCGCGTCAAAAACCTCCAGCGTCCCCTCCTGAGCCTGTGCCGGTGCTGTGAACGTTAGATGCTCGCTCCATGGACCGCCCTGCCCCACATCCGGACTGTGGACCATGACCGGAATCTGCGCCAGGAGGTTGCCCTGGGCATCTTTGAGCATGGCGCCGAGGGTTGCTTCAAAGGGCCAAAAGTTCGTGCTCCCGCTGAGAGTCAGGGGGCTATCGATCGTCGTACCTGCCTTCGGGACGTCGATTGTGATCGTATCTGGGCGATGCTGATCGGCAGCCATGTAGGTTGCATCCGCAACCGGGCTTGCGGATGCCGGGGGCGTCGAGGATGGAGCCGATGGCGCCGTCGGAGAGAGTGTCGTGGGTGCAGCGGACGCCTGTCCCGCAGCCGTCGCGGGCGGTGGTAGTTGATAAGCTGTCGGCCGCTCGGCCAGCGCTCCCGTGGGCGTCATAGTTCCAGGCTGCCCGCACGCATTCGTCAAAGCAAGCAGCATGAGTATGAGCATGGCGCGTAATCTTCGCATGGCGTAGTTTTCCTTCTAAGAGTTATGTCCATCATAGCGCAGCGAAGGTCACGAACCGATGACGCCCGGAGAATAGCTGTCTGAGGTATCTGATATAGTGGTGAGAGTCCAGGACCGGACAGCGTGAACAGTTGTAGAGCTGTTGTAAACAAGGGCTCTACAACGGCCAAATTGCTAGAAAAGGGAGCCCGGGATCGGGGCTATGGAGTCGCCGCCGGTGTCTTGCGGCGCGGCGCGAGCAGCGCAAGGAGCAGGCCAAGCTCGTAGAGCAAATACATCGGCACGGCAACGAGCCCGAGGTTCACCGGGTCGCCGGTCGGAGTAATTACGGCGGCGATAATCGTGATCACCAGGATCGTGTACCGGCGGTAGCGCGTCAGCGTCTTCCGTTGGACGGCGCCCAGCCAGATCACGGCGTAGACCAGCACCGGCAGCTCGAAGAGCAGGCCGTTGAGCAGCATCAGGTGCGTGAAGGTCGAGAGGAAGAGCTCGAGCGTTGGCCGCTGGACGATATCGGGTGGCCCAAATGTGAGCAGGAATCTAAATGCAGCCGGTAGTGTTACTAACCAGCCGAATACAAGCCCTGACAGAAAGCACAGCGTTACGAAGGGCAGCATCAAGAAGATAATGCGGCGCTCGCGGCGCGTGAGGCCGGGCACGATGAATGCGAGCAGCTGATAGACGATCACCGGCATGGCGAGTGCGATACCGGCGCCAAGCGCAAGCTGGATCACGTTCGTGAACGACTCGGCCGGATGGATGATTTGCACGCCGCTCGGCGTAAACCGGTGGACGATGATCTCGAGGATCGTATAGCTGCGCCAGGTGAAGGCATAGAAGCCGATCACCATCCCCAGGACGATCGCGATGCTCGCCTTGACCAGCCGGTTCCGCAGCTCTTTGAGGTGATCGAGCCACGACATCACCGCCTCTTCTTCGGGCTTCGGCACCGGCGGCATGTCTGTATAGGTCGTCTGCATCAGGCGGGCTCATGTCCGTTCGAGGAAGGTTCGGCAAAGGCCTCTTTGAGGGGCTGGTCGAGCATGTTATCGCTCAGCAGGTCATGACCAAGCCGTGCGACGATCGGATTCGGGGTATGAGGCTTGGGGTGGTGATCGGACTCTGAAATCGCGTAGATACGGCTTACCCTTGACCTCGCCGGGCGAGAGCTCGCTGGCAGCTCTTCGGCAGCAGGGCGCGCGTAGCTCCCTTCGGCGACAGCCGGTGTGACAGTCTCCGTGCTATCGCTGGCCGCTACAGTCGTGGATTCAAGCGCAGCGGGAACAGTGCCGGTAGTCGATTTAACGAAAGACTGCTTGAGAGATTCGGACAGCTGCGCCGGCGAGCTGTGCAGCAGCGATTCCGCCTCCGGACCCGCCTCTTTGGCCAGATCTTCCAAGAATTTCCGGCCGTAGGTATCCAGTTCCCGCCGCGGATCGAGCGAGCGAAGCGTCCGGATCGCACGCTCCACTTCGTCATAATCCGGGCCGAGCTCGGCCCGCAGGTTATCGTACATCCGCCGCAGATCGCGGATGGCGGACCCCGCGCGACGCGCCAGCTCAGGCATGCGCTCCGGGCCGACGACGATCATGGCAATCGCGAGAATGACGATAAGCTCGCCGAGGCCGATACCAAACATGATCCTATGCTACCATATTTTGAAACACGGCATCTAAGCGTCTAATGAGAAGCGCCCGCTTAAGTCAACCATGCAAGCTCGACGAGCCTGCATGGTTGACGAGCAGCAGCGCTCCGACGCGCGTCTCAGGCCTGTGTGTGTTCGTTCAGATAGGCTAGGGCATCTCCGACCGTCGCAATCTTCTCGGCGTCCTCGTCGGGAATCTCGACGCCGAACTCCTCCTCGATCGACATGATCAGCTCGACCAGGTCCAACGAATCGGCATTGAGATCGTCGGCAAACGATGCGCTGGGGACAACCTGCGCCTCGTCTACGCCGAGCTGCTCGGCGATCATCTTCTTCAACCGCGGCTCGAGATTGTTCTCCGCCATGTAGATCTCCCTTCCGTAGCCAGTTACGTTACAACCGATCCGAGCACGCCGTTGACGAAGCGGCCCGAATTTTCCCCGCCGAAATGTTTCGCGAGCTCAACCGCCTCGTTGATCACCACCTTGGGCGGCGCCGGCTCGTTCGAGTTCATCCGCAATTCCCAGATCGCCATGCGCAGGATCGCCTTGTCGACAGCCGGCATCTGATAGATCGGCCAGTGCGGCGCCGCGCGCTCGATAAGGCCATCCAACTGCTCGCGATGGTCCCACACACCGCGTACCATCCGGCCAAAAAACCCTGCCGCTTCCGGCGGCAGCTCTTCCTCGGCCAGGCGGTGTTCGATCACCTGATCGAGATCATGGTCCGTGATATCCGCCTCAAAGAGCGCCTGCATCGCGGCGATACGCGCGCGGTGGCGGATGCTACCCGACACGCTCCGCCTCGACATCCTGGATATACACGTTGACTTCGTGTACCGGCATGCCGACCATCTCTCGGATCGCGTTCGCTACGGCGGCCTGGACCTCTGTCCCCAGGTCGAGCAGATTGACATCGGGTTGCGCAACCAGGTAGAGATCGGCACTGACGGTCTCGTGTACACGCACCAGAACCCCATCGCGCGTCTGGCTCCCCGTGAGCAGCTGGCCGACACGCCGCGGCGGGACGGTGCCCATACGCGCGATACCGGGTATCTCGAGTGCCGTGCGGCTGATGATACTGGTAAGGGCATAGGGTGCAATCGTGACCGTTCCGTTCGAATGAGACACGTTAGCCTCGAGCCCTAAAGCGTTCGATGAATTCGGCCAGATAGCCGGTAGAGAATTGTCCCTGCCGCCACCCGCTATCCTTCATCAATGCCTGCTGAAATGGGATCGTAGTCTTGACGCCGGTGATGATGCACTCATCGAGAGCACGTTGCATCCGATCGATCGCCTCGGCGCGGTCGCCGGCCCAGACGATGATTTTACCCAGCAGCGAGTCGTAGGCAGATGGAACGACGTACCCCGAATACAGGTGCGAATCGATGCGCGTCCCCGGGCCTCCCGGCGGCAGATATAGGTCGACTTCACCTGCCTGCGGTAAGAAATCGCCGTTCGGATCCTCCGCGTTGATCCGGCATTCGATCGCATGCCCGGTCATTTTAACGTCTGCCTGCTGGAGTGTCAACCGTTGGCCCGCGGCGATCCGCAGCTGCCACTTGACAAGATCGAGCCCGGTCACCAGCTCGGTCACCGGATGCTCGACCTGGATCCGCGTGTTCATCTCGATGAAGTAGTACCTGCCGTCAGGATCGAGCAAGAACTCCATCGTTCCTGCGCCGGTATAGCTGATCGACTTTGCGCCGCGCACGGCGTCGGCGCCCATGCGCTCGCGCAGGCTCTGATCGACGATCGGCGACGGCGACTCTTCGACGAGCTTCTGATTGCGCCGCTGGATCGAGCACTCCCGCTCTCCGAGGTGGAGCACTTCGCCACTGTCGTCGCCGAGCACCTGGATCTCGATATGCCGCGCGACGGGCAGGAATTTTTCGAGGTAGAGATCGCCTTTGCCGAAGGCAGCCTCGGCCTCGCCGCGTGCCGCGGTGAAGGCGCGCGGGAGCTCGCTTTCGTCGGGAACCATGCGCATTCCACGTCCGCCCCCACCCGCAGCCGCCTTGAGCAGGATCGGGTAGCCGAGCTCGCGCGCCAGCTCGCGCGCCTCGTCCACATTGGAAAGCGTCGCCTCGGAGCCGGGAATGACCGGCACACCCGCCGCGTGCATCGCCGTGCGTGCAGCCGCTTTGTCGCCCATCGTGGCGATCGCATCGGGGCGCGGCCCGATATAGGTAAGCCCGCACTGGCCGACAATGTCGGCAAAGTACGGGTTCTCCGAGAGGAAGCCATACCCGGGATGAACCGCGTCGCAGCCGGAAATGAGCGCCGCGCTGATCAGGGCCGGGGCATGGAGATAGCTCTTGGCAGGCGCGGCCGGGCCGATACAGACGGCCTCGTCCGAGAAACGGACGGGAAGCGCATCCCGATCGGCCTCCGAGTACGCCACGACGGTACGGATGCCAAGCTCATGGCAGGCTCGGATGATGCGGACGGCGATTTCGCCTCGGTTGGCGACGAGCACTTTCTCAAACATGCATTAGTACATCGTCATGCCGCCGTCGACGGCAAGCGTTTGGCCGGTAATATAGCCGGCGGCCTCCGATGCCAGAAAGGCGACGGCCTGCGCAATATCCTGGGCCTGGCCCCAGCGGCCGAGCGGAATCTGTGGCAGGATCGTCTGTCGCATCGCGTCGCTGAGCCCTGCGCTCATATCGGTCTCCACAAACCCGGGCGCCACGGCATTCGCCGTGATGCCGCGGGATGCCATCTCCCGTGCCACCGATTTGGTGAAGCCGATCAAACCTGCCTTTGCAGCAGCATAGTTCGACTGCCCGGCGTTGCCCATCAGGCCGACGACCGATGTGATCGTAATGATGCGCCCCCAGCGCGCTCGCATCATCGGCCGGAGCGCTGCTTTGGTCAGAAGGTATGCTCCTCGCAGATTCGTGCCCAGCACGGCGTCCCACTCGTCGTCTTTCATCCGTAGGAGGAGGTTATCACGGGTGATCCCGGCGTTGTTGACCAGAATATCTAGGCTCGAGAAGGTAGCGGTCGTCGCCTTTACGAGCTGTTCTACATCGCCGCTCAGGCCGACATCGGCCTGTACCGCGGCAGCACGTCCGCCGGACGCCTCGATCGCGGCGACTACGGCCGCCGCTGCCTCCGCTCCGGCCCGATAGTTCACGACGACGGAGGCACCACTCGTGGCAAGCTCCAGTGCTATTGCCCGCCCAATACCACGCGAGCCGCCCGTTACCAGCGCGACTTTCCCTGTGAGGTCGATCTGCATAGCCGCCTTCTATAGAGGTTACAGGGGACAGGTTACAGAAGGACGGCGAACGGACCACAAATGGCGAGAGCGTACATCAGCTCCTGTCCCCTGTCCCCTGTCCCCTGTCCCCTATACCCAGGAACTTTCGCACGCCTTCGGCATCCCCGACGCTGAGACGTGACACTCCGGGCACGATGCGCCTGGCGAGACCCACAAGCACCGTACCAGGACCGATCTCGACGAACTGATCGACCCCGGCGCCGGCCATATATTCGACGCTGGCAATCCACCGCACCGGCGCCATCACCTGTTGGATCAGCTCGGTGCGGATCTGCGCCGCGTCCACGATCGGCCGGGCGGTCACATTTGTGACCACCGGAATGACCGCGGGACGCATAGCCGCCTGTGCGATCGCTGCCCGAAGGCCGTCTGCGGCTCCGGCCATCAAAGGCGAATGGAACGCCGCGGAGACCTTGAGCGGCATCACGCGGCTGGCACCGGCCTGCTTCGCCAGATCACCCGCGCGCGCCACGGCTCCGGCGGCCCCGCTGATCACAAGCTGGCCGGGGGCGTTCTCATTCGCGATCACGACCGGGCCGGCCGTGCGCGCCTCCACACACACGGCCTCCAGTCGCTCCATATCGAGGCCGATGATCGCGGCCATCGTTCCGTCGGTCGCCGCCGCCATGAGCTCGCCGCGCCGTCGCACAAGCTGTAGGGCCGTCTCGAAGTCGAGCGCTCGCGCAGCCACGAGGGCAGAATACTCGCCCAGTGAGTGGCCGGCCACAAAGGACGGGGCTACCGGCCCGCGTGTTTCGCCGGTCCCCGACTTACTGCCCCAGTTCAGCGCTGCCAGCACTGCAATACTCGCGGTCAGGAGCGCAGGCTGCGCGTTTTCGGTCGCAGTCAGGATTTCAGCCGGCCCTTCGAAACAGAGCCGAGACAGAGCGAAGCCGAGTACGTCGTCGGCCTCCTCAAAGATCGCTCGGACAGCCGGAAATTGATCATACAGGTCGCGCGCCATGCCGACGGCTTGTGAGCCTTGGCCCGGAAAGATCCACGCGCTACCCAATGATCACCTCCTTGGCGCCGTCTATTTTCCGGCGCTTAGTATACCAGAGACGGGATAGCTCTTTAGCGAGCATAAAACGACGCCACGCGGCAAGCTCTTCCGCGCGGCGCTCGAGCCGCGATCAGACTGGAGGCGGCTACTACTCTTCTTCTGCGTTCCCGACGTCGACGACCTGGCGGCCGCGGTACTGCCCGCAGCTTCGGCACGCTCGGTGAGCAAGATTGAACTCCCCGCAGTTCGGGCACTTCGACAGCTGTGGTGCCGTCAGATACTGGTGACGCCGGCGATTTCCACGGCGATGACGGGACACTTTGCGCTTCGGTACAGCTCCCATGGACGCGATGCTCCTTTTGGTGCGGCCAGGCCGGATCGCAGGCGCGAGGTATCCCCACTGCATCTCGCGAATCCGGTCGCCCGGCCGCCTACGTTACGCTTCGAATGTAGCTACTCGGATGGGTCAAGTAACTGCTTCAGCACCGACAGGCGCTCGTCGGCCAGATCGGTCTCGCAGTCGCAGGTCTCTTCGTTGCGGTTTGCCCCGCATTCCGGGCATAGCCCCTTACAGTCCGGCCGGCACAGCGGCAGCATCGGCACTTCCAGCAGCGCATACTGGCGCATGGCGTCTGCCAGATCGAGCTTATGCGTCTCGTCGATCAGGAAGGCCTCCGGGTCCTCCGGCTTCGGCAAAGGCGCGCCGGTGTTCACCACGACCGTCTGGTAATACTCTTCGCTAAAGCGGAAGTCGAGCGTGTGGCTCATCTCGCCGAGACATCGCCCACACTCGATCGCCGCCGGGCCATGGGCGTCTACGTCCGCCAGCACGCCGTTCTGGGTGCGCGTCAGGCGAACGTGTCCCTTGACCGGACGGACGACCAGACCATCGTCTAGGTCGAGGTGATCGTCGTCCAGCTCATACCGCCGCGTCGCACCTGTCGGCTCCTGCAGCAGTTGCGAAACGTTAAAACGAAAATCCGACATCTCTCTTCTCTACGCCCAGAAGCCGTCGCGAAGACGGCTTCTCAAAGCTGAATTATAGAAGGGCGAGGATACAATGTCAAACTCACGCAGGCCCATCAGGAGCGTTGGGGGTTACAATAGGGACCCTGAACGTGCATATGCGGCCGGCGACTCGTACGAGATACCGGCGGCCTGACTGGGGAAGGAGGCTTCCTTGCTCGTAGACCTCACCGCGCAGCAGATCAGTTTCTTCGTGATTCTGGCGGTAGCCTTCGGCCTGCTGATTACCGAGCGCATCCGGAATGATATCGTCGCCCTGCTGATCGTTCTGGCGCTCGCCATCACACAGGTGCTGAAGCCGGAGGAAGCTCTCTCCGGCTTCGGCAGCGAGCCGGCGATTGTCGTGGCCAGCATTTTCGTCATGAGCGGCGCTTTCCATCAAACTCATCTGGACGAGACGATCGGCGGTTGGATCGGGCGCCTGGCCGGGGCCAGCTATGCGCGCGTGATCATCGTCCTGATGCCGGCGGTGGCGCTGCTCTCCGCGTTCACGCATCATGTCACGACGACCGCAGTGATGTTGCCTGTAACTCTGACCCTCGCGCGCGAGCGCCGGATTCCCGCGTCGAAGCTACTCATGCCGCTCTCGTTCGCAGCCTCACTCGGCACGACGATCACGATCATCGGCGCGCCGGCATTCCTGGTCGCAAGCGATCTGCTGCGCCGCGCCGGGCGGCCCGGCCTCGGCATCTTCTCGATCGCCCCGATCGGGCTGAGCCTGTCGATCATGGGCACGCTCTTCGTGCTCCTGATCGGACGCTTCCTCCTGCCCAGCCGCGAGGCCGGCGACGATACGGCGACGCGGTTTCGCCTCGACAACTACTTCACCGAGATCACAATCCTGCCGAACTCACCGTTCCTCGGAAAGACGCTCGCCGAAATCAAGCGGAATGATCAATATCATTTTACGGTCGTCGGCTGGATGCGCGACGGCCACCATCTACGTGGACCCTACGGCGCGCAAAAGCTCATGGAAGGCGATGTGCTGATGGTACATACGACGCCGGAGGATATCGCCGGTTTCCGCCAGGAGCGAGGCATCGAGCTGCGAGCCGTCGAAAAGTATGGCGAGACGCGCCCGGCCTCGGGGGGCCAGGACGACGATATTGCCGATCAGCTGGTTCAGGCGGTTGTCGCTCCGACCGCGGATATCATCGGGCGAACCCTCCGCGAAATCGACTTCCGGCGGCGCTATGGGCCAATCGTCGTCGGCCTCTGGCGCCGTGAGGGATTCCTGCAGGAAGAGCTGGCGCGGATCCGCTTGCGCGCGGGCGACGTCCTGGTGCTTCAGGGCGATCAGGAAGCGCTCGCACGCGTCGAGCGAGATCGGGCGTTCCTGATGCTCGTCCCCTTCCAAGGGGAAACACGCCTCCGCCGCAAGGCGCGCGTGGCCGGGCTGATTATGCTCGCAGCGATCGTCGCCACGGCAGCCAACCTGCTGCCGCTCGAAATCGCAACGCTGGCAGGCGCCGTGGCCATGGTGCTCTCCGGCTGCATCACTCCTCGGCAGGCCTATCGCGCCGTCGACACCCGTATCTACGTCTTCATCGCAGGCGCCGTACCCCTAGGAGCAGCGATGGAAAAGAGCGGCGCCTCGCGTCTTCTGGCCGGCTGGCTTCAGCATGCCGTCGGCGGCTGGAATCAGGTAGCTATCCTGCTGGTTATTTTTGCGGTAGTCGCCGTAGCAACGCAGTTCATGTCGGACGCGGCAACAACTGCGCTCTTCGTCCCGGTGGCCATCGCGCTGGCACAGGCCATGGGACACGCGCCCGAGGCATATGTCGTGACCGTCGCCATGGCCGCCGTCGCGGCCTTCTTGACGCCGATCGGCCACCACGGCAACCTGCTGGTCTACGGACCCGGCCGCTACCAATTCGCCGACTTTACGCGTGTCGGAACCCCGCTCACGATCCTCGTCGCCATCGTCGTGGTCGTCATGGCACCGTTGGTCTGGCGCGGGTAGTGATGCGGTACAGCCTCGTCCAGCACTACCGGTAACAGGGAGATAGCTGCCCTCATCGCCGCGCGGCAATCGAGCCGGGAGAGGGACTACTCGTGGGGTGATTGCAGCGCTTCGAGTCCGTTATGCACGCTCGCCTGGATCTTAGTGAGCCGGTCCGCGAGGTCGTTGAGCACGCCACGAACGTACGCGTCTGCATCAGACCGGATGCGCTCCGCCTCATGCTCGGCGCCGGCGATCGTCCGCTCGCGCTCGACGTCGAGCTCAGCCATGAGGCCGCGCTCGTGCAGCATGCGCCGCGCCTGCTCATGCGCCTCATCTATGATGCGCTGCTGCTCGTCGAGAATACGACGCGCCTGGCGCACCTCCGCGGGAACGGCCGAGCGCAGCCGGTCGACGATCTCGAGCATCTGCGCTTCGCCGACCATCAGCCTGTGGCCAAACGGAACGCGCTTCGCCTGCCCAACCACGACCTCGAGCTCGTCGATCAGCATGTCGAGATCCTCGTGATCGCTCTGCGGCGCCGCCGGCTCGGCCTGGGGATCCCGCTGCCCCTCGTGCCGGGACAATAACGACTCAAGCAATTGCTCGGGCTCGTGCGACCGGTCGCTCATGGTGCCCTCCTTGGGCCGTAGACCCGCTCCAGTGCCTCCACGACATGCCTCGGAACCATTTCGGTGACCGGCCCGCCGAGGGAGGCAATCTCCTTCACGGCGCTCGAAGAAACGTAGCTGAACTGTGGACTCGTCACCAAACAGATTACCTCGATTCCAGGTTCCATCCCGCGGTAGAGCTGCGCGAGGCTTAGCTCGCGCTCGAAATCGCTGACTGTGCGCAGCCCGCGCACCAGGACCGTCGCGCCGACCGACCGCGCATAGTGAACCGTGAGCTCGGAATAGGTCTCGACCCGGACGTTCGGCAAGTGGGCCACGGCACCTCGCGCGAGCTCCACGCGCTCGGCCGTCGTAAAGAGCAGCGTCTTCAGCGGCCGATCGTAGACGGCGAGGATCAGTTGGTCAAAGATGGCCGACGCGCGCGCGGCGACGTCGACATGGCCTAGGGTGATCGGATCGAAGCTCGCCGGATAGACCGCGATGCCGGGGCTGCCCCTACTCAATCATCGCTCTCATACTCATAGATTGAAAACGAGCTATCGGCGATCCGGCGAGACGTAAGCAGTTGGAAGCTCCCATAGCTTTCGCGCAGGCTCAGCCGCGGCCAGTGGCCGACGACCAGGATGGTTTCGTTCCGCACCAGATTCGACACGGCCAGCGCCTCGATCGTCGCCTCGATTGCCGGACTCCGGTAGGGCGGATCCATGACGATTATAGCATAAGGCTCTACGACGCCCCCCGCGATGAAGCGCTCGGCCGGCATCTGATGAACACGCGCGCGGCTCGCCAGCTTGGTGTGCCCCAGGTTCGCGCGGATTACGGTGCAGACCTCGCGGCGCTGCTCCACGAAATCTGCCCATTCCGCGCCACGCGAGAGAAGCTCGATGCCGAGCGAGCCGGTACCGGCGAAGAGATCGAGCACTCGGCCCTCGATAACCTCGTAGCCCGATAGGATCGCAAAGAGCGACTCCTTGACCCGGTCCATCATCGGGCGGGTGCCGATATCGGGCGGCCCTTTCAGCTTGTGTCCCTTTGCGCTGCCGGTGATAACCCGCACGTTCTGCCTGCCTTAGCCGCATCGCATTGTAGCATCGGTGAGTGGAGCTCCGGCAGCCGGCTACCCGGCGCCGAATGGATCGGTTCCGGGTACCGGCCAGCCAAGCTGGATGTCGAGCCATTCGCGCTGGTCGTCGGCCTTGGCCTCGACCCGTAGGTTGAGCCGGCCCTCGGGGTTGAGATGGAGCTCCCGCTGGCCTTTCCAGATGTTTACATCGCCGTTGCGGAGCTCATGCGCGAACTCGGCGAGAATGTCGGCGATCTCGGCCGCCGAGCCTTCCATGTGCCAGCCGAGCTGATCAGGATCGTGATTCGCCATTGCTCACTCCTTGTCTGTGCCCGCCACAGCAACTGCGGTGCCAGCACGGCTCCCGGCAGCGAGGAGACCGCCCCCTCCTCAGCCGAGGCGTCCCATGCTGCAGTCTTCCGCGGGGCGGTCCTTCGGCTCGGATTACCGCGCGCCTGTCACGACATGCAGCAGCCAGTACATGGCCCACCCGAGGGCAATACAGGCAGGTATCGTCACAACCCAGGCCAGGATGATCCGCCCTGCGATACCCCAGCGTACGGAAGAGAGCCGCCTCGTAGCGCCGATGCCAAGGATCGACGAAGAGATAACATGCGTCGTCGATACAGGGATGCCGAGGCGGCTGGCAACCTCGATCACCGTGGCGGCCGCGGTTTCGGCCGCGAAGCCGTCGATCGGGCGCAGCGCAACCACCTTCAGCCCCATAGTTTGGACGATGCGCCAGCCACCGATCGCCGTGCCGAGGCCCATCGACGTGGCGGCCGAGAGGATGACCCAGAGGGGGACCTGCCACTCCGCACCGGTCCAGCCATAGTAGCTCGCCAGGGCCATGGTGATGACGCCCATCGTCTTTTGGGCGTCGTTGCTGCCATGGCTATATGCCATATAGGCGGCCGAAACGATCTGCAGCCGGCCGAAGACGCGTGAGACCAGCTGCGGCCGGGCACGAGCGAAAAGCCAGAGCAGCAAGATCATCAACAGAAAAGCGCCTAGAAAGCCCAAGATCGGCGAGAACCCAAGGCCCTGCAGGACTTTGCTCACGCCGCTGAACTGGACCGCACGCCATCCCGAGGCGGCCGCGCCTGCTCCGACGATCGAAAAGACGAGGGCGTGGCTCGAGCTCGAGGGAATCGCGCCCCACCATGTGATAAGGTCCCAGACAATCGCCGACAGCAACGCGGCGATCACCAACAGCTGCGTCGACGCCTCCGGGGGAACGATGCCTTTACCCACCGTCGTCGCTACCGCCGTACCGGTGAGCGCGCCGACAATATTTAGAACGCCGGCCATCGCCACGGCCCGGCCAGGCGACAGCACCCGCGTGGCCACCGAGGTAGCGATCGCGTTGGCCGTGTCATGAAAGCCGTTGATGAAATCGAAGACGAGCGCGATCGCGACGATCACGCCGAGAACCAGGAAGCGCGGATCAAGCATACTTTGACACGATGCTTTCAAGCGTGTTGGCCACGTCCTCCGCCCGATCGGTCGCGTCCTCTAGCAGCTGGTAGAGCTCGCCCCAGTGGATACACTTGATGAGTGACGGTACGTCGGCAGCGCTCTCGTAGAGGCTGCCAAGCGCCTGGTTCAGCACGTCGTCGGCCTCATTTTCGAGGCGATTGATCTCGACGGTATGCTGAAGCACCGCCGACCGCTGTTTGGCGTTCTCCAGCAGCGGAATCGCCTTGGCCACGCTCTCGGCCTGTTCTCCCAAGATGCGGGCAAGTCGAATGGCGTACTCGGTCGGCCGGTCGACCCGGTAGATCCAGACCCGCTTGGCCGCCTCCTCGATATAGTCGACGAAGTTGTCGATCTCGCTCGCCAGCCCTCGAATGTCCTCACGATCGAGCGGGGTCAAAAAGGTTCGGTCGAGCGCATGAAAAACGTTGTGCGTAATCTCATCGCCCCGGTGCTCCAGGTCACGCATCCGCCACACTTTGCGCTCGACATCCGCAAACTGCGTGAAGAGGTCGACAAGTGCGTGCGCCGCCTCGGTTGCATTCGTTGCCGCGGCATCAAAGTACCCAAAGAACTGCTCGTCGCGTGGCAAAAATCGCGCCAGCATTCGTTTGATCCTCCCGCAGCGGCGGTTCGTGTCGCTACACTCGAAACCGCCACATTCACGTTCTCTCCGCTCCGACGACTCTCCGTCCGCGGTCACGACCAAGAGCGCTAAGGCAGCCCCTCTAGCAACAGCTTACCTACCATGATAAGCGCAAATAAAGCCGGCCGCGGCGATCGGCCGGCAGGCATGGATTAGGAGCAAAGAAGATGCCGCGGGGGACTGTTTCACGAAACATCGAGGATCGCGGGGCGAATCTCCTCGAAAAGCCGCTCCTCAGACGCGGGATAAGCCTTCCCTACGTCTGAGGAGCGTGCCAACTCACAGGAAAGGACGTGGACCGGCACGAAGCCGGGTCCACGTCCTTTTGCAACCTACGATCCTTGGCGGAGGGGGTGGGATTCGAACCCACGAGGCTTTTTACACCTAGTCATTTTCGAGACGACCGCACTAGACCAACTATGCGACCCCTCCTCGGTTGTGCCTGCACGGCGCACGAAAATATACCATAGCCACCAGACGCTCGCAAGCACTTTCCCGGCAATAGCCGCGCCCGCTAGGCTGAGCGGAGCGTTTCACTCGTTCCACGACCGCTCCAGCGCTCGAGGTAGACAAGAAGGACGGCGACATCGGCCGGATTAATGCCCGCGAGGCGCGCGGCCTGGCCGAGCGTAGCCGGCCGAAAGCGGGCAAGCACCTGCCGTGCCTCCGTCCGCAGGCCATAGACCGCGTCGAGGTCGAAATCTTCGGGGATGCGCCGCGACTCCATCTTGCGCACCCGGTCCGCGGCCTTGAGCTCTTTCTCGATATAGCCGCTGTATTTGGCGCCGATCTCGACCTGCTCTGCGATCGGCTCCGGCAGCTTCGGCAGATCGACGGCGGCGCACAACCGCTCGTAGGTGACGCCCGGTCGTGCCAGCAGCACTGCCGCCGAGACCGGCTGGCCGATTGCGCCCACCCCAGTCTCCTCAAGCCGTCGATTCGTCTCTTCGGACGGCCGCAGGCGAACGAGATCGAGCTGCTCGCGTATGGCCGCCACGCGCTCGCGCTTGGCCTCGACCGCGTCGCGGCGGCCGGCATCGACCATGCCCAGGCTGTAGGCCAACCGTGTGAGGCGCAGGTCGGCGTTATCCGATCGCAGCAACAGCCGGTGCTCGGCCCGCGATGTAAACATACGATAGGGCTCGTGAATTTCCTTGGTCACAAGGTCGTCGATCAGCACTCCAATGTAGGCCTCGTCGCGTCGAAGGATGAACGCATCCTCGCCACGCACCTTCCGCGCCGCATTGATGCCCGCGACGAGCCCCTGTGCCGCGGCCTCCTCATAGCCCGTCGTACCGTTGATCTGGCCGGCCAGGAAGAGCCCGGGCACGCGCTTCGTCTCCAGCGTCGCCTTGATCTCGCCGGTCGCCACGGCATCGTACTCGATCGCATACCCGACGCGCATGATCTCGGCGTCACGGAGCGCCGGGATTGAGCGCAGCATCGCCCACTGCACATCCTCCGGCAGCGACGTGTTACAGCCCTGGACGTAGACTTCGCTCGTGCGCCAACCCTCGGGCTCGAGGAAAAACCCGTGGCTCGGCTTGTCGGCAAAGCGCACGATCTTGTCTTCGATCGACGGGCAGTAGCGCGGGCCAACGCCTTCGATCACCCCCGAGAAGAGCGGCGCGCGATGAATATTGTCGCGGATGATCTGATGCGTCTCAGCCGTCGAGTGCACCAGGTAGCATGGCAGCTGCGGGCGCCACCCGTCGAGCATCGCGTGTGGATAGAGCAGGTTCGGCGACGTCCGGAGGAATGCCGGGACCGGCGCGGGATCCTCTGTGTAGCGAAAGGCAAACTCGAGCGGACGTGAGCTCCCCGGCTGGAGCACGGCCGCGCCGAAGTCGATCGACGCGGCGTTCACGCGCGGCGGCGTGCCCGTCTTCAGGCGGTGCAGCGGAAACCCGAGGCTGCCCAGATCTTCACCCAGTGCCACGGATGCCGCCTCGCCCGCCCGTCCCGCCGACCACTGCGCGTCGCCCGTAATCGCCCGGCCGCGCAAGAACGTGCCGGTGGTCAGCACCAGCGCCCGCCCGAGGAACTGCCAGCCGGTGTGCGTCACGACCACGAAGCGCGGCAGCCGCTCCTCCGGGGTACCAGCCGCGTCCTCCGGGCGCTCGGCGGCGAGCGTCCGGTACGCCGCGCCGCGGTCGAGCGGGATAATGCGCTGCACCATCGCCTGCTTCAGATCGAGGTTGGGAGCGGCTTCGAGCAGCTCCTTCATCCGCTGCGCATAGAGTCGCTTATCGGACTGTGCCCGCAGCGCCTGGACCGCCGGACCCTTGGAGTCGTTCAACATCCGGATCTGGATCATCGTCGCATCGGTCACGCGGCCCATCACGCCGCCTAACGCGTCGATCTCGCGGACGATATGCCCCTTGGCCGGCCCCCCGATCGACGGGTTGCACGACATGTGCGCCACCTTGTCGAGATCGATCGTCAGCAGCAGCGTGCGGTGGTCCATCCGCGCGGCAGCCCATGCCGCTTCGCACCCGGCGTGGCCGGCGCCGACCACGATCAC
>JBBSGA010000026.1:0-31252 GCA_038254585.1 Chloroflexales bacterium
CCGTGCGCGGACTAGTCGGCCGAGACTACTTCGTCCGTGACGTGCTCGTGGGCATGATAGGACGAGCGCACGAGCGGGCCTGACTCGACGTGCTTGAAGCCGCGCTTGAGGCCCTGTTGTTTGAGATAGGCGAACTCGTCGGGCGTGTAGTAGCGGTCGAGTGGCCAGTAGTCGGCGGCGGGCGGCAGGTACTGGCCGATCGTCATGACGTCGACGCCGGACGCCCGCAGGTCGTCCATGACCTCTACGACCTCTACGATGGTTTCTCCGGCTCCAACCATCAGGCCGCTCTTGGTCCGCAGATCCGGGTCGGCCTCCCGCGCATGCCGCAGCAGCTCAAGGGACTGGTCGTAGGTTGCCTTCGGGCGGAAGCGCCTGAAGATCCGTCTGACCGTCTCGATATTGTGATTAAGCACGTCGGGACGAGCGTCGAGCACCGTCTGAAGCGCCGATTTGTCGCCCATGAAATCGGGAATCAGCACTTCGACGTTGCAGCCCGGCAGATACTCGCGGATCTTGCGGATCGAATCCGCGAAGATATGCGCGCCGCCGTCGGCCAGGTCGTCCCGGTTGACGGAGGTCAGCACGGCATGGCGTAGGCCAAGCGTTTGGATCGCACGCGCGACGCGCTCCGGTTCATCCTCATCCAGTCCTTTGGGCTTACCCTTGCCGATCGCACAGTAACGACAGCCGCGTGTGCAGATATCCCCGAGCAGCAGAAACGTAGCGGTGCGGAAGTTCCAGCATTCCCCGATGTTGGGGCAGTGGGCCTCCTCGCATACCGTGTGAAGCTCGAGCCCACGCATGAGCTGACGCAAATCCTCGTAGTTCTCGCCCACCGGGGCGCGCGCTTTAATCCAGGAAGGCCGCGGTGGACGCGGCGGGCGCGGCGCGCCAGGCGTGTCAAAAAAGGTAATCTCGGCCATGAACTCCTACATCCAGTGCGGGTACAGCGAGCAGACCACGCGGGTCACACATCCCTATTCCACCGCCAAAATCGTCCGGCGCTCCGGCGTCGTGGGCTCTATTTACGCCCGAGCGATAGATACGGAGCAACATCCGGATCGAAAATCTCCTCAAACGCGCCGGCCGTCCGCTCCATCGCGTCGCTCATCGCCACCGGCGCTCCGAGCAGCGACTCGAGCGAGCAGACGCCCTTGTCTCGTATTCCGCACGGAATAATCCGGGCGAAATAGCGGAGGTCGGTCGTGACGTTCAACGCAAAACCATGGCGCGTGATACCGTTCTTATCAACTTTGGTGCCGATCGCGGCGAGCTTTGCATCACCGACCCAAGCACCAGTATAACCCCGTTGGCGCCCGGCGACGAGCCCGTAGGTCGCCGCCATGCGGATCAGCACCTCTTCGATGCAGCGGATGTAGCGCACGACGCCGATGCCGTAATCGCGCAGCCGCAGGATCGGGTAGCCAACCAGCTGGCCAGGGCCGTGATACGTGATGTCGCCGCCCCGATCCACGTCGAGCACGACGATCCCTTCTTGTCGAAGCTGCTCCTCCGGCACCAGCAAATGCTCGCGCGTGCCGCGCGTGCCGAGTGTATACGTATGAGTATGCTCGAGCAGCAAGAGTGTATTGCCGATCTCGTCCGCCGCCCGGCGAGCGGCAAGCTCTTTCTGGAAAGCCAGGGCGGGCTCGTATTCGAGTCGTCCAAGATCGAGGACCGTAAGTGGGGGGGCTGTAGTCGGCATGACCGCTTCTTAGCTCATCAGCGGGATGAAGTCTTTGGACGCGAAGCGCGATGGCAGGCCGGCAGCAGGGATGCGCGAGCCAGGAGGTGCCGGCTCGGAGTCGGCCCACTCCAGATAAGTGTCGTCCAGCACACCGTTGAAGTAGACCTGGACGACCTGGTTGTGCGTGATCCGATTGACAGCATCCCACACCTCGTTGTCGTCGGCAGAGTGCACGACGAGCATCCCCTGCTCCGGCGCGAATTCATCCTCTTCAGGCGGAATCACAAGGGCGAGCCACTCGTTAGGGTAGAGGCGCTCGACCTCAGCGATCGATTGAACGTTCCCCCGCTCGACCATCGCAGTGTAGGGGCACCCGCAGTCGCACGAAATCCCGCACTCCGCCGACCCGCATTTCCCCGAGGCCTTGCGACCACCATGCGCCGCAGTCGTTAAGTTGATCATGACAGGCATAGATACGACCCTCATCGATATAGCATCAGGCGCGACGCGTCCGTGTAGCATGCCAATCCGCACACGTTGGTGCGAAACACTCCCGTGTACTATACCCTAAGGCCTTGCCGTTCTCAAACGGCGAGAGGTGCCGGGGGCTGGTGGTAGAATCGATCGAGCGACGAAAGTGAGAGACGTCATGCCGATCGAGATCCGTGACCATCGTGCCCTGGAAGGCCCGAACCTTTATTACGGCCAGCCGGCGGTCAAGCTCCAAACCTGGAGCGACCGAGACCTACGGCGAGCGATCGGGAACGGCGTCAAGCAGTGGGCACAGGTGACAGGGATCGTCATCGGCTATCTGCAGCAGGAGGTCGCGCCGGAAGCCGGTGGATACCTGATCACCACGACCTTTACGACGCCCTTCCCAACCGTCGGCGAACGCATCGTCGAGGCAGTGGTGGCCGATCTTCAGGCGGAGGAGCGCGGGGATAAGGAATACACCCACGACGACCTGCTCTTCGAGCTCATCCGCATGCGAAAGCGGGAGGAGCCGCCGCTGGCCCTGTTGCAGATCTACGCGGAGGCACGCGCGCGCGATCTCCCCTTTCTCCCGCGCGAGGACGGCAAGATCGTGGTTGGCTCGGGATCACGAGGCTTCGTGTTCGATCCCTCGGGCCTCGGGCTCGGGCTACCCGTCGAGATCCCCTGGGCCGATCTCGGCCGGATTCCAGTGATCGCCGTGACCGGCACGAATGGTAAGACGACGACGGTCCGGCTCTGCGCGCATGTACTGGCGGCTGCGGGAAAACGCGTTGGGCGTACCGACACCGACGGTATTACGATCGACGGGGAGACCGTCGAGACCGGCGACTGGGCCGGGTTCGGAGGCGCGCGGCGTGTCTTAGCCGACCCGCAGGTCGACGTCGCAGTTCTGGAAACGTCGCGCGGCGGAATACTGCGGCGGGGGCTGGGCTTTGACCTTTGCGATGTTTCGGTAATTACCAATGTCACCGCCGATCACGTAGGCGAGCTCGGAGTAGAGACACTCGACGAGATGGCGCGCGTTAAGGGCGTCGTCGCACTGATGACAAGCACGGAGGGCCGGGCGGTGCTCAACGCGACCGACGAGCGTGTTGCCGATCTTGAGCAATATGTCTCCGCGCCGATTATGTGGTTCTCGAGGCAGGCCAATCATCCGCGGCTCGCCGCGCACCTACAGGCCGGGGGCGATGCGACCTGGAGCGACGGCCACGAGATTCACATCCTGTGGAACGGCATTCACTCGCAGTTTCCACTCGATGAGATACCGATCGTGCTCGGCGGTACGGCAGAACATAACGTCGAGAACGTGCTCGCGGCGACGGCCGCCTGCGTGGCGCTGAGCGTCGAGGTCGAGGTGGTTCGACAGGCGCTGCGGAGTTTTGCAACGTCCGAGGAGGATAATCTTGGGCGGCTCAACCTCTTCCACGCACATGGGATCACGGCCGTCCTCGATTACGCACATAACGAGGCGGGGATCGAGGCGCTGACGAGCTTCGGCCGGCGCTTGCTAGGAAGCTCCGGCGGTCGGATGCTGGCGATCCTCGGCGGTCCAGGCGATCGGCTCGACGGACAAATCATCGCCCAAGGGCGGATCGTAGGAGGCAGAGCCGATTGGCTCCTGCTCCACGAAGAAGAGTGCTACCGGCGAGGGCGCGACGTCGGAGAGACGACCGAGCTCTACCGGCAGGGGGCACTCGAAGCCGGCCTGCCAAGGGAGCGGATCCTCCCATTTCCGGACGAGGTAGCCGCGCTGCGCCACGTCTTGAGCATGGCCGAGGAGCATGATGTGATCCTGATCGCTGCGCATGCTCGACGTGAGGAGATGCTCACGCTCCTTCGTGGCTGGGAGGCGGAAGCCGGAACGTAGCGAGCAGGGAGACGCTTCCCGCAATTCGGGTCCGGAAGCAGCAGGGTGGTATAATTTGCGTTTGCAGTGCGAGCCGAAGGCCTGACACTGCCTGATCGATCGACGAGAAACAGACTATGACCAACTACGGGGCACTGCCCGAAAGCTACAACATCGCGCATATCAAGGTGCAGCCAAACATCGTACTGGCGCCCATGGCGGGGGTTACCGATTCGGTCTTTCGCAGGCTGTTGCTGTCGCTCGGCGGCCTGGGCCTCGTCACAACGGAGATGACCAACGCCGCCAGCGTCTCACCGAAGGCGCTGAAGCGCCACCGGCTGCTCGAGTTCTTGCCGGAAGAGCGCCCGCTCGCGATGCAGCTCTCCGGGAGCGAGCCTGAGCCCGTGGCCGAGGCAGCACGCCAGTGCGAAGCGATGGGCGCCGACATCATCGACATCAATTGTGGCTGTCCATCGCCCAAGGTAACGGGCGGTGGTCATGGGTCGGCGCTGCTCAAGGATCTGCCCAAAATGGGGCGCATGCTCACCGCCATCCGCGAGGCAGTCTCGGTCCCAGTCACGCTCAAGTTCCGGGCGGGTTGGGATGAGGACTCGCTCAACTACGAGGAAACAGCCCGTATTGCGCAGGAGGCGGGAGTCAGTGCGATCGCCCTGCATCCGCGCACCAAAGCCCAGGGCTACGCAGGCTCGGCAGACTGGTCACGTATCGCAGCGGCGAAGCGTGCGGTCAGCATTCCAGTCATCGGCTCGGGTGACGTCAAGTCGGCGCAGGAGGCACTCGACCGTCTAGTAGAGACCAGTGTCGACGGAGTGATGATCGGCCGGGGGGCCATGGCGAATCCGTGGATCTTCCGCCAGATCCGCGAGCTGCGCGAGGGAGTGCCCGCCTTCGCGCCCGCGCCTGTCGACAAGTGCGCTTTGTTGATCCAGTACATGGACATGCTGCTCGAGTTCATGCCCGAGCACCAGGCAAGCGGCAAGATCAAGCAGCTGATCGGCCAATTCTACGTTGGCCTTCCGGGTGCTGCCCAGCTACGCCGTGACGTCCAGCATGCCAGGAGTATCGCCGAGCAGCGCGCGGCGATCGAGAGCTATTTCGAGCCTTTCATGCTAGGCGGGCTGGATGCTCCCGTGCGCAGTGACGTACCCGACGTCATGGAAGATACGCTCGTCGAGTCGTGATCCCCGGGCTCCGATTGTGAACGTGTGCGATGCCTTCGGGCATCGCACAGGTCTTTGTGCACTGGCCGTTCCGGCGGCCGATTGCCAAGTTAGGCCGCCCCTGCTATCCTTGCCGCCGGCCCGTAGGCCCACCAAGCCTTCGAGCCGGCCGCTTGTAGAAGGAGCCGCGCATGACGATCAAGGCCGACCGCTGGATTACCCGGATGGCGCACGAACATGGCATGATCGAGCCGTTCGAGGAGAGCCAAGTTCGAGAAGGCGTCATCTCATACGGTGTCTCATCCTACGGCTATGATATTCGTGTTGCGGACGAGTACAAGATCTTTACGAGCGCGACCGGCGAATTGACGGTCATCGATCCCAAATATTTCGATCCGAAAGGGTTCAAGGATTTCAAGGGACCGGAGTGTATCATTCCGCCTAATTCGTTCGCTCTCGCCCGAACCATCGAATACTTTCGAATTCCGCGTGATGTGATTACGATCTGTGTCGGCAAGTCCACGTATGCGCGCTGCTTCCACGGTGACACACGTGTTGCACTCGTCGATGGCTCTGCTCCGACGCTGGAGGAAATGGCTCGACGCGCGGAGGACGGAGAGATGTTCTGGGGGTACAGCATCGGCTCCTTCGGACGGCTGATCGTGACGTTACTAGAGGCGCCGCGGTTGATCGGACGGGACCGGCTAATCGAGGTCACGCTGGACTCGGGGGAGACAATCGCCTGCACGCCCGACCACCGTTTTCTCAGGCGCGACGGACGGATGGTAGAAGCGGATTCGCTCAGGCCGGACGACGCGCTCATGCCGCTATACCGCCACGTGGCGCGTGGGTATGAGATGGCGTACCAGCCGCTCAACGGCCATCTCTATCCGACACATCGTCTGAGCGATGAGTGGAATCTTCGGCACGGGGTATACGCAGATGTTACTGGCACCCACCGTCATCACCGGGACCACGACCGCAGCAACAACCGCCCGTGGAATATCGAGCGCATGGATGCGCATGAACATATCCGCTATCACAACCAGGAGTCCTACGGCGACGATTTCGACCCCGACGAGCATAGTGCCGCGATCCGCGAGGCATTTGAGAGACTAGGTCGAGATCCGGAGTGGCGAGAACGGTTTCACCAGGCACAGCAAGATCGCGCGCATCGCTTCTGGCACGATCCAGACTATGCGGCCGTACGTTCCGAACTGCTTGAACGACGACACAACCCATCTGACGAAACCCGGTACGCTCACCGCGTCGCCATGCTGAGGCGCTACAGCGATCCAGCTGAGCGGGAGCGCCAGGCGGCTCTACAGAGAGCGGCCTGGGCATCAAGTTCGGGCGACCGAAGGCAGCGCCAGGCCGAGATTGCGCGCACGATAACCCTCCGGGCTGAAATCACGGCTGAAGCCGTTCGTTCGGCGCTCGACCAGGCTGGGTCAATCCGGGGTGCGGCTAGACTGCTGGAATGTGACCGATCGGTGTTTCGACGTTTCCCCGAGGTTGTCCAGGCATTCGCGGGACGCCAGCGCTATCGAAATCACAAAGTGGCTTCAGTCCGCGATCTGCCGGGCGATCACGACGTTTTCTGTCTGACGGTTCCGGAAGCTGGGAACTTCGCGCTAGAGGCCGGAGTCTTCGTCCATAACTGCGGAATCATCGTAAATGTAACGCCTTTCGAGCCGGGATGGGAAGGATTTGTGACGCTTGAGATCTCGAATACAACGCCATTGCCCGCGCGCATCTATTCCAATGAAGGGATAGCGCAGGTCCTGTTCTTCCAGGGAGATGAGGCGCCGGCCGTCAGCTATGCTGACCGCAAAGGGAAGTACCAGGGGCAGCAGGGCGTGACTTTGCCCAAGATGTAAGCTATGCACCCTTTTTCCGACAACGTCGAGCTCCTCGCGCGTCCGCGCGTGCTGGTCGTCGGGGATGTCGTGCTCGACGAATACCTCTTTGGAGCGCCAACGCGGCTTTCACGAGAGGCGCCAATCCCGGTGCTGGAGTTCGAGCGGCGATCATGCATTCCTGGCGGCGCGGCAAACCCGGCGAACAACATTGCGGCGCTCGGCGCATCGGCAACGCTCGCGGCTGTCGTCGGAGACGACGCCGAGGGACGCCAGCTGGTCGATCTGCTGCGCCAGGGCGGCGTCGATCCCGGCTGTATCATCACGGATCCGACGCGGCCGACGACGGTGAAGACTCGGATCGTCTCGGAGGGCTCGCTCCGCTTCCCGCAACAGATCGCGCGGATCGACCGTATCTCGCGCGTGCCGGTGCAGCCGCGGCTGGTCGCCTCGCTCGGCGCTCTGATCGGCAGCTTCGCGGATCAGGTGGATGCGATTCTTTGCTCGGACTATCTCAGCGGGCTGCTCACGCCCGATCTGGTTGCGATCATCAAAGACATTTGCCGCGAGCACGATATCTTACTGACCGTGGATGCCCAGGGCGATCTCGAAAAGTACCGCGGGGCCAGGGTGCTGCGCTGTAACAACCATGAGGCGGCGGGCTTTCTTGGCAAGCGGATCGAGAGTGAGGCTGACTTCGCGGCCGCGCTCTCGCAGATGCTCGACGCTCTGGACGTTTGGATCGCGATCGTCACGCGGGGCGCCGACGGCGTGTCGCTTGCCGGGCGCGATCTCGCGTACATGCACCTACCGGCGTGCCGGGTCGAGGTCGCCGATGTAACGGGGGCGGGGGATACCTTCATTGCGGTGACGACGCTGGCGCTCGCAGCCGAGCTAGCGCCAGCGGACGCCGCGGCGCTAGCAAATGCCGCGGCGTCGCTGGTGGTGCGGCGGATCGGCAACGTGGTCGTCACGCCCGACGAACTGCGGGCGGCAGTCGACGAGCAAGAGCCGGCAGAATCCCGCTGCTGATGCATAGTGCCACCCCGATGGATGAGCTCCTGCGGCTACGGCAGGCGTGGCGGACAACAGGCCTGACGGTGGTCTGTACCAATGGTGTCTTCGATCTCCTGCACTTCGGACACCTCGACTACCTCAGTCACGCACGCGCGCTGGGCGACGTCCTCGTGTTAGGGCTCAACAGCGACAGCTCGACGCGCCGCTACAAGGGTCCACTGCGCCCGCTCGTGCCCGAGCACGAGCGGGCGGCGTTACTGCTTGCACTCGAGCCAGTGGACTACGTGACGATCTTCGACGAGCCGACCGCGGAAGCACTGGTCGGCGCGCTCCAGCCCGATATCTACTGTAAAGGCGGTGATTACGGCGGCGCAGGTGAGCAGACAAAGTTCCTTCCGGAGGCCGCGGTCGTTGAGCGCTACGGCGGACGTGTGGAGATCATCCCATATGTGCCGGGCCACTCAACCAGCGAGCTGATCGAGCGGATCGTGGAGTGCTACGGGAGCAGGAACAGGCCGAATGAGTAAGGCGCACACGCCGGCAAGACCGCCCGGCGATGCCGTACCCAGTGCTGGCATCGCCGCAAGCGCCGGAATCGGGCGCGGCATAGCGGTCGCAGCGGGACTGATCGCGCTCGGCAACATCGCCAGCCGTATTATCGGCCAGGTACGGGAGTCGGTCACGGCCGGGCTCTTCGGGGCAACCGGAGGCGTCGACGCGAGCGCGTACGCGCTCGCGTCACGTGTTCCGACGACGCTCTACGATTTCATCGTCGGCGGCCTCGTCAGCGCGGCGCTCGTGCCGGTCTTCGCGGAGCTCGCGGAGCGTGACGAGCAGGAGCTGGGACTGGTAGCCGGCACCATTTTCTCGGCGGCTACGCTGCTCGCGGCGCTCGCGGCGGCCCTCGCCTGGATTTTTGCGCCCCAGATTGGCACACTGATGACCCTGACCGCGGGACCCGGGGCGCTCCGCGATACGACGACGAGCCTGATCCGGTGGATGCTGCCGGCAACCGTTTTGATGGCGAGCAGTGGACTAACCACGGGACTGCTTCAGGCGCGGCGACAGTTTCTCTTGCCGGCGTTCGCAACGGCGGTTTTCAATGTGGGGATCATCCTCGGAGCATGGACGCTCAATCGTACGCTTCACGTCCGCAGCCTGGCGGTCGGGATGATCCTGGGGGCCGCCTTTCAGGTGCTGCTGCAAGTGCCGGGATTACGCGGGACCTATCTCAGGCCTGGGCTGCGGCTTGGGCATCCGGCGGTGCGACGCATCGCGCGGCTGTATACGCCGGTACTGCTGGGTCTGAGCTTCGCGCTCATCGGAACCGTCGTCGACGCTGCGCTGGCGTCCGGCCAGCAACCCGGCTCGGCAGCGATCATGCGCTATGCGACGACGCTGATTCAGCTAGCACTCGGGATCATCGCCACGGCCGTATCTCTCGCCACGCTGCCGACGCTCTCGCGCCAGGGCGCCGATTCGGACCTCGTGGAATACCGCCGCACGCTCACGATGAGCCTTAAGGTGGTGCTCTTGCTGATTCTGCCCGCCACGGCGGCTCTCGCCGCGCTGGCACAGCCGATCATCGTCCTGCTCTTTCAGCAAGGTGCATTCGGCGGACTCGACACACAGATCACGACGCTGGCGCTGCTCTTCTATCTCCCGAGTCTGATAGCGGCGGCCGTCGACCAGCCGCTGATCTTTGCGTTCTACGCGCGCAAGAACACGCTGCTGCCGAATCTCGTCAACGGCGCCGCGATCGGGACGTATCTGCTCGTCGCGTTTGGAACAGTCCGGACGCTCGGCGTCTTCGGGCTGATCCTGGCAAACGGCATGCAGTGGGGCGTGCATGCCCTGTTGATGATCTGGTTCGCCCACCGCCACCTTGACGCGATTCGCACACACGGCCTCGCCGTCGCCTTCGCGAAGGGCTCACTGGCGAGCGCTGCTGCGGGGGGCGCCGGCTATGGCACGTTCCTGCTGCTCGGCGGGCATGCCACACACAAGGTTGACGCCTTGCTGATGATCGTGGCCGGCGGCGCAGTCGTCGGCTGCGTCTATCTGCTGCTTGCGCGGCTGCTGCGAATGGAAGCGCTGGAGGTGCTTATGGCCGGCGTGCGCCGACGAGTAGCACGCTGGTAGGGGCTCACGGCAATGCAGCCAATCGGCGAACGATCGCATCCAGATTTGCCCGCGGCCGTTTCCTTTTGCTTGGGCTACTGCGACGGCGGCACGACGAGTCCCAGGAGTAGATCCTGGGATTCGCGCAGGCGCTGATCCATCCCCTCGGGATCGAGCTCAAGCTCGGCACGCATGCGCGCAACCTCGCGACGCTGGCCGTCGATCACCTGTTTGAGATCCTCGGGGACAAGGCCGAACGCGGCGTCGAGGGCCGAGCGAGCCGCGACAAGCTCACGGTCGGCCACGGCGACGTCATTGGTCAGGAGAGCATCGGACGCAAGCGACGTATGGCGCTCGGCACGCATGATCAGCAGGAGACCGCCCTGCTGCGAGAGGGAGCTTCGCAGCGACGCGATCTGAGCGGCGGGATCTTCCGGGGCGGGGGTCGGAGCCGTCGTACTGTTGACGGTGGGAAGGACGACGACGACCGGGGGCTCGCGCGTCGGAACGAGCGCCGTCGGGGAGACGATAGCCGTGGGTACCGGCCGGAGCGCCTGCAAGCCGCGGTCGACGCCGAGCGCCGCTATCCCCCCGGCGGCCCCCGCCAGCAGGAGGAGCAACCACCAGGGAGCGCGGCGCGCCACGCGTTACTTCTCGATCTGATTGGCCAGAAGGAGGGCTTGGGCGATCTCCTTCATGGGCTTGCGGGTGTTCATCGAAAGCTGCTGGATACGCCGGAATGCCTCGGACTCGCTCAACCCCTGCGTCTCCATGAGGAGTCCTTTCGCGCGCTCGACGACCTTGCGCGTCTCCATGGCCTCCTGCAAATCGCCGAGGTGCTTGTCGAGGGAGCGAAGCTCCGCGAAGCGCGCCATGGCCACCTCGATCGCCGGCAAGAGGTCCCCCTCGCGGAAGGGTTTGACGAGGTAGGCGACGACCCCGGCATCGCGCGCACGGTCGACCAGCTCCCGATCGTTATAGGCCGTCAGAAGCAGCACGGGGGCGATCCGCTCTTGAGTCAACACTTCGGCCGCTTGGATCCCGTCGAGCTTGGGCATCTTGATGTCCATCACGACAAGGTCAGGTCGCAGCTCCCGCGACAGATTGATGGCGCTTACTCCATCGCCGGCCTCACCGACCACGAGGTAGCCGAGCCCCACCAACGTTTCCTTGAGATTCATCCGAATCAGCGACTCGTCGTCGGCTATTACGAGGCGTGTTTGCGCCATTGCATTCCTCCGAAGCTGAAGTACTCAGTATACCGTAGGATAGGCACAGCGCAAGGCCGCTCCGGCCGGGCGAAACGCTAGGTCAAGCCCTCATGGCGGAAATCGAGGAACCGGTAGCCCGTGCCGCGCTCGGTCAGGATGTAGTGGGGATGCGCCGGGTCCTTCTCAATTTTCTGTCGAAGGTAGGTGATGTAGAGGCGCAGATAATGGCTCTCATCGCTGTACTCAGGGCCCCAGACCTTGGAAAGCAGCACCTCGTGGGGCATGACCCAGCCGGGGTTCTGGACAAGGTGATAGAGCAGGCGATACTCGGTCGGCCTGAGAGCAACCGGCTGGCCATCCACCAGCACTTCGCGCTTAGCGAAGTCGATGGTCAGACGGTCGTCGATGCGGAGCTGCGATTGTTGGATCGGCGGCTGAATCAGGTGCCGACGCAGGACAGCCCGAATCCGGCTCACGAGCTCGCGGTGAGAGAAGGGCTTGCCGATATAATCGTCGGCGCCGAGCTCCAAGCCGCGGATGCGATCATCCTCGTCGTCTTTGGCGGTCAGCACGATCACCGGCACAGTCGAAGACTGGCGCAGGCGACGCAGAACCTCGAAGCCGTCCATCCCCGGCATCATGATATCAAGCAGCATAACGTCGGGCATATCGTCGCGCGCCCGATCGAGGGCCTCGCGGCCGTTGGACGCCGCTATGACGCGACAGCCCTCGAGCTCGAGATTCATCCGCATGAAGTTGACAATGCGGGGCTCGTCGTCGACGACGAGGATCAGCTTGTCCTTGAGCTCGATCCGTCCGGCTTCGGTTGCCATAGATGCCCTAATCTGCGTCAGCAATCGCCGGCCGTGTTGGCGGCCGGCGGTTAACGGCTCAGCGATTCCCTGCTCACCGTCCAGGGCTCGCTACTTTTCCGCCTCGCCGTCGGCGCTCGGCTTTGGCTTGGTCGTACGGCGCGCACGCGTGGTCTTTGGGCGGGGTGCCGGCTTCTCCGGCTCCTGCGCTTGCGGCTCCCCGGCCTCGGCCGGCTGTTCCGCGGTCGTCTGAGGTGCCAGTGCGGTTGCAGGCTCCGGAGTCTGAGCAGCAGAGGACGCGGGCTGGGCCGCGGGAGTCTCAGGCAGCTGCGCCTCCGGGGTCGCAACAGGTGTGGGCTCAGCCGGCACAGGAGGGACCGCGGCCGCGGCTTCCGGAGGGGGCGAATCTGCGGAGGGTACGGCCGCGGCTTCCAGGACCGCCGAAGCCGCGGCCGTGCCGCCCGCGGCTTCGGCGACACTGCCGGCGGGCTCGGGAGCAGGAGGTGTGCTGGCCAGCTCTGTCTCGCGGGTACGCAGAGGTGTGGAACCCTGGTGACCGTTCACCGGCTGTCGCGGCCGGGACGCGGCAGCGCTCTCGCCATCGCCTAGCACCTCGCGGCTACGCGGCGGCGTTAAGCCGGTGCTTTCAGCGCCGGCCTCGCGGCGACGCAGCGATGAAGGACCAGCTCCCTCTCCAGTGGACTCGCGACGCCGCTGCGTTGCGCCGTCGCCCTCGGAGGCCGGCTCGCGCCGCCGCAGGGGCACAAAGCCCTCGCTCTCGCCGGCAGCCGGGCGGCGCCGCTGAGGCGCGCCACCGTTGTCGTCACTTCCACCCTCGCGACGGCGCAGAGGAAGGCTGCCGTCGCCGACGGCACCCGGCCGCCGAATAGGCAGGGAGCCTCGTTCCGGGCGCTCTGGCTCTCGGCGCAGTGGAATGGCAGGCGCGGGGCGCTCAGCCGGACGCTCCTCTGTTTCGGCGCCTTCGCCCAGGATATCGTAGCCCTTGGCCTTGATGCGCTGGATAAAGCTGTCGTCCACCAGCACCTCGTCGATCGAATCCGCGTCGTAGGAGCCGTAATGGTCCCGGAGCATCTCGACCAGCGACTCGGCATGAGCATAGATATCGGCTGTGCTCATCACGGTGCGCAACATCCTTCGTGATGCCATAAAAAGGTAACTCCTTGTATTTGTTTTGGCAGCGCAGCGCACAGCCGGGAAGAGACTATGCGAGGTTAGCAAATCGTGGGCCGACTATGCTCGTTACAGACCAGTGCCTGTCTCGGTCGTACGGCCATGTTCTTCAGTGTACCGCAGGAGACCCGGATCCGCACGTATGGCCTCGGCAAGCTCGGGGGTTATCGCGGCGTTTGGCAGATCCGCGACGTCGGGATGGTAGCCGCCCTCGACAAAGAACGTATTGAGATGGTCGATATTCGCCTCGATGACGTCGGGCGGTAGAATGTCTTTGAGTCGCATCACAGTTTCCTTATTAAATGGGGGCGTGGATGTTGCATTTGGCCGGGGCGCGGACGACTCGCTCCAGACCTGCGCATCGCTAAGCTGGGGGCGGTCGACAGGCAGGGTAAACGCGAAACGCGTACCACCGGCCGGCTGACTCTCAGCAAAAATACGCCCGCCGTGGGCTTCGACAATTACTTTAGCAAGATACAGGCCCAGTCCTGCCCCCTGGGCACTGCGGCTAAGGGAATTATCGGCACGGTAGAAACGCTCAAAGATGCGCTCGCGATCCTCGGGTGCCACTCCGATGCCCTGATCTGAGATGTAGACAAGCACCTCGGGGCCCTCGACCCAGCCGCCGACACGCACCACGCCACCGTCGGGGCTGTATTTGACGGCATTCGTCAGAAGGTTGCTGAGGACCATCTGAATACGGTTCTCGTCGCCGATAACGCGCGGGAAGCTGGCCGGGAAACGGAGCTGAAACTCGAACCTATCGCCCGCGGTCGCGGCGATACCCTGGACGACGCGGTCGGCAAGCGGTGGGAGGTTGAACGGCGCAGGCGTGAGTGGAAGGGTGCCGGCCTGGAGGCGGGAGACGTCGAGGAGATTGGCAATCAGCTCGTTGAGTCGATCGGTCTCTTCTTCGATGACGGCAAGGCCCTCGGCCATCGTCGACTGGTCCCAGTGCGCGTCGGGACGCCGGAGCGTACCGGCATAGCCCTTGATGATCGCCACGGGTGTTTTGAGCTCATGCGAGATGACGGAGACAAAGGTGAGCTGCTGCTCTTCCTCGCGCTTCTGGCCGGTGATATCGCGGACATTGGCGATCGCGCCGAGGAACTCGCCGCGCGGGCCGCGGGTCGGCGAGTAGCGGCTTTCGAGGTAGCGCTCGCGGCCGTCACGCGTCTCAATCCATCCCTCGGCGACGGGATGTTCGGCATAAGGCCGGCGCTGCAGGGGGCAGTCAGTAAGGCAGATGTTGATGCCCTGCGCGTTGTGATAGGCGAGGACCTCCGCGCAAGGCCGGCCGATCGCCTCGTCGCGCGGCCAGCCCGTCAGGCGCTCCATGGCACGATTGAAGGTCGTAATGCGCCAGCGCTCGTCGAAAATCATAACTCCATCCGCCGACTGCTCGATGATCGCATGAAGGCGCTCGCGCTCGCGGACCGCGCTCTGATAGAGCCGCGCGTTTTGAACCGCGATAGCCGCCTGATCGGCGAACGACTGGAGCATGCGTCGATCGTCGGGTGTGAAGGCGACGTTGACGGCGGCGCGAAAGACGACGATGACGCCCAGCGGCGTGTTCGCGAGCAAGAGCGGCAGCGAGACCGCCTGGCGGAGGGGCAGGCCGAGGGTTTCGGCCACCGAGCGGACCGTGCTGGCGCCGTCGTCGACGGTCGACGAGGGTGTGTTGAGGAGCTCGAGCAGTGGATCGAAAGCGGTCCAGCTTTCTCGTGGCAGGCTGTAGGAAGCGACAACACGGAGACGATTCTGGGGTGGATCCTGAAGAGCGATCAGGCCGTACGTTCCCGCGACAATCTCGACCGCATACTCGATCACGAGGGAGAGTACGGCGTCCAGATCGAGCTGGGCAGTAATCGCCTGGCCGATCCGCAACAGGTAATCTCGCTGGCGGAGACGATAATCGACGGGCTCTAACACTCCTCTAACCTTCCGCTTACTGTGAGTTAACAGACGGCAAGTATCATAACGTACAGAGCAACCGGCCAGATCAAGCGCTGGACCGGATGCGAAACGCAAGCATAGTAATAAGGAGCACGAACCATGGCTAACTTGTCACGAACCGGCTTCGATCCCTTCGGCGAAATGTTGACGCTGCGTGAAGCAATGAACAGCCTCTTCGAGGACAGCTACGTCAGCCCGCGCTCCGGCGGCGGCCAAATGCTTTCGATGCCGCTGGACGTGTCGGAGACCAAAGACGCGTTCGTCGTCGAGGCATCGCTGCCGGGCGTCAAGCCGGAGGATCTGGACATCACGATGCAGGACAATGTGCTGACGATCGCGGGTGAGGTACGCCAGGCACACAGCGAGGGTGAGAAGCCAAATTACCACCGTGTCGAGCGGCGCTATGGGCGCGTCGCGCGGTCGATCAGCCTGCCGACACAGGTTCAGGCGGATCACATTCAGGCGAACCTGGACCACGGCATCCTGAGGCTGGAGATTCCGAAGGCGGAGGCCGTCAAGCCGCGCAAGATCACGGTCAGCGCGGGGTCAAGCACCGGCCAGAACCAGCCGATCGACGTGCGGCCGGAGCAGGCCAAGGAGCATGGCCGCTAGATCGGCAGAGGCGTCATCTTCGGGTCCGGTTTTGCGGAGGGCCGCGGCGACACTGGATCGCCGCGGCCCTCGTCGTTTTACACTCTCGCCCGCGCGGCTTCAGCGCCGTGTCAGGTGTTCGGTGGAGGTCACATGCCGTTCTGACCTATGGCGCTCACATCTTTGCGGCCAATCGCCGGCTGAACCCTTTACAAAGCCACTAGACAGCCCCGCACAAATATGCTAGGATTGTGACTCGAATTGCGGCATTGCGACCAGGAGCGCCGGATGCGGGTCGATATCCACAGTAAGCGGGCCCGGAAGCTGATCGAAGACTTCGAGCTTTCGGAGGACGAGGTTCGCCAGATCATCGCCGCCGCGCGCATCAACCTCGCCACCTTCGACCCGGCCTACCGGGCGAATGTGACGCAGCTTTCGCAGGATCTCGACCGCTCGCGCCCGACGATCTACAACTGGGCCGACCGGGCGCTCGAAGCAACCGTAAGCTCGCTCCGCAACATCCGCACAGGACGACCGCCGAAAGAGCGCGCCGGACTCAGGCGCGTGCGGCGCGGCGTCGGCGACGTAGGCCGGTCCTAGCCCCCACGACCCAGTCGGTAAGATTCAAGATAGCCCAGCGGTAGAGGCCGCCGGAGCTGCGCGTGCCGTATGCTTATGCGGGCGCACCGAGAGCGGCTGTTCGCCTCCGCAGGGCGCGAGGGCGTGCGCGGCATTGGCCCCGATTACGTTAAAACCTCTTCATCGCGCTGATCTCCGAGCAGTGGATTGTGACGATTATCTTCAACAAAGAGACCCACATCGGACTGGTCAAGGTTCTGATCAAAAAGGCGACCGAGGAGCTCGCTCGCGTTCTGCAGAGGGTTCGCGAGACGCGGCGTGCGCGGCGATATGCGCGGCTCCGGCTTCCGCACTTCGATGGAAGATACCATCGACCTTCTCTTCCGAGACTAGTGGCCGAGGAGGAATCCCAATCATGGCGTTGATCAACGTAGCAGCCCGAGAAATTCACTGCAAGATTGTCTACTACGGGCCCGGGATGAGTGGCAAAACGACAAACCTGCAATATATTCACCAGCAAGTCCCGCAGGCGACGAAGGGCGACCTGCTCTCGATCGCCACGGAGACGGAGCGAACGCTGTTCTTCGATTTCCTGCCGCTGGACCTGGTGCACCGGCCGCCGGTGGAGGTTTGGCTGACGCTGGCGGGATGGGTCATGATTTTGGGCTTCGCGATCCCGCACTATATCGCGGTCGCGGTGTTCTACCCCAACGCCGCGGACCCGGTTATGCGCCAGTGGCTGTGGATCGCACGCACGATCTCGTTTTCGGGGCTGATGATTGCAGCGGTTCTGACGTTCGTGGCGTCGTATCTCTATTATCGATGGACGAGCGAGTGAGGGGGACGAGGACTATGACGGGGACGCGGAGGCACGGAGGCGATGAGGGAAGGTGCGAGACGCCGGGGGCAAAGCCAAGTCGCGCCCATAAATGGGACGCGCTGAATGGACAATGCACCATGAATGGGGCAAAGATGGCTCGGCCTCGATCCATGGGCGGGCAGCGGCGCGCAGGGCACATGCTCGGTTATTTTGAGCCTCGAGTTACGGTCCGTAATGCGATTGGCTGGTGATTACCCACGTCTCGAGGTAACAGACATAGCTCCGCCAACCTGTGGTAAGAAGACATGTACTTGACAAGTTGCCGGCGCCTGAACTGGAACAGAGCTTGAGTACCTTTCTCAGCCCCATGCTGGACCTGCTGCCGGACCGCCGCTGCAGCGTGTCGTGCCCCTGGCGGTCCGCGGCATCTTGGCCGGGGAGACGCCGGTCGTCACCGCCATGGCGCAAAGCGTGGCCCGCACCGACTGCGATCCGTGGCCCGCCGCCAAGCGCATCTACCGCCTGCTCGACCATCCCCGCGTCCCGCCGCGCTTGCTCACCAAAGGGCTCTACCACCTCGCGCGCACCACCGTGGCCCAGGAACAGCCGCCCTACCTGGTCGTGGCCGTGGACCCTGTCAACTTCGAGAAGCCCGACACGCATGCCCTCGAAGGCGTCAGCATCGTGCGCAAAAGCACGCCGCCCACCCTCGCGGGCAAGGCGCGCCTGACGCGCGGCTATCCCGCCATCACGGCCACCGTGGTCAACACGCGCGTGCCGGCGACCACCTACGCGAACTGGTTCTCCTACAACGTCGCCTTTCGCAGCGAGAACTGGGAACTCAAGCGCGCCCTGCGCATGACCCGCGCGGTGTTTCCCGGTCAGCCCCTGCGCTTTGTCGCGGATTCCGGCTTGGATGACCAGAAAATCTTCGCCTGGATCGCGGCGGTGGACGGGGAGTTTGTGATCCGTGCCAGCCATCTGGAGCGCATCGTGGAGGTCGCCAACCCACGGCTGAACCGCTGGGAAGTGGAGCAGTTGCAGGATCTGGTAGACACGGTCCCCTTCGTGACGAAGTGGGAGGTGGCGTTTACGCATGCCGGGAAGGCGCGATCGGCAACCGTCAAGGTGGGCTGGCTGCACCTGCGGCTGGTGGAGACGCAGCAGGAATTGTGGGCCGTGGTCGCAGAAGAATACGACAAGGAGGACCACGCGGTGCGCACCCTGGTCTTGCTGACGAATGTCCCCATCAGCACCGAAGCCGCGGCGCGGGCGGTCTACGAGGACTGGCGCTTCACCCGGAGGGTACCCGGGCGGATTGAACATGGCTACCGCTGTGCCCAGGAACAGGGGCTGGATGTGGAAGATATGCGCGTGCAGACGCTAGCGCGCATGCGGCGACTGTTTGCACTGGTGGTGGTCGCGGCGCAGTTCGTGTTTCACGTGATGCAGACCTGGCCACCGGCGGCGGTGATCTGGCTGCGGCTGCTGGGCGGCACGTTGGGGCTGCAGATTGATCGGGACGGTCCCTACATCCTGTTGCGGGGCCTGCAAGCGGTGTGGCAAACCGTCGCCACGCTCACCCTGTTGGCGTTGGAGCCCTTTCCGCATCACGCCTTTGAGACGACCTGAGATGTGGGTAATCACCAGTGATTTCGGGATTGACAGCAGCTTGTCACATGCTATGCTGTCCAACACTTCGAGAGATACGCGATGAGCAACAATTTCCAACGGGTGCTGGAGGACGCGCTGCGGCTCCCGCCGGACGAACAGATGCGGCTGCGGGAGGCGTTGGAAGACGCAGAGGGCAATCCTCCCGGCACGACGCTTCCCCCACGTATCGCGGGCTTGAACCGGAGTGATCCGCGTGTCCTCCAAGACCCCGAAGCGCCGCTGCCCGAGGAGTATCTTGGCGAACTCCCGTAGTCCCGGTGCCCCCTGACGTTCCAGGCCGCGATGTCTTCCTGATAATTCGTCGCGCCTAAGCGCGCCCTGCCCCGCCGGCACCTAGCAGCGGTCGTGTCGTCGTGTCACGCATCATCAGCAAAGGAATCCCCAGCATGCGCATCCTACTCGACACCAACGTGTTTCTGTGGTGGGCCTACGAGCCGTCCCGCTTGCCACCCCAGGTGCTCGCCGCTTGCAGCGATCGAACGACTACTCCTATCGTCAGCGTGGCCACGATTTGGGAAATTCAAACGAAAATGGAAGCGGAACGGCGCAAAGCCGTCCAGGCACCAGGCTATCAATCGGCCTTCCGCGTTGGTGATGACAGCGCCCTTCAACACCTCTTGATGACCCAACGCGCGCTGGGCCTGATTCTGCGTAACATCACCTTGCGGCATGTCCGGGGAATGATACGACTCCCGTGGCACCACAAGGATCCGTTCGATCGCATCATTCTGGCCACAGCGTTGGTCGATCGGCTCCGTCTCGTGAGCTCGGACGCCGACTTTCCGGCCTACGTTGCCAGCGGCGTCGATCTTTGGGCGGTTTAGTGTCATGTGCCAACGCCGACCGGCTGCTTATCGTCGCCCGCGTGGACAGAGGCGACCGTATTCGAATTATCAGTGCACGCGAAACAACACGGGGTGCGAGGCGATTGTATGAAGACGGATAACCAGGAAGAGGCACCCGGGCATGAATGCCCGGGCTGAATAGACAAAGCCCCTTCGGGGCTGAGACGGAGCGGCCGGGCGGCGGTGGGCACGGGCTTTGGTTTGTGAGCGCGCACGATCGATGGGCGCGCGGACGATGTCTTTGGCACGCCCGGATTTGACGCCGCGTCTATCCTTGACACCTCCCAACAAACGCATACCGCGAGCCACGTGCGGCCGCCAGACGCGGGCACGACGCACGGGCTCCACGGAGAACGCCGCGCGTGGCCAACGGAGCTTGAGCCCCTCGGCGTGATCCAGTCCGCGCAAAAACTCGCCCGGCGCGTTGCGTTCCCTGCAACACGGTGCCGCTATACTGCTATCACGAAGGAGATCGGCACATGTATCGAGCTTTCGGGCGGTCAGAACGGTACGGACAGATCGAGCGACTACTGCTTAGCAGCCGTACACCGCTGAGCAAAGCCGAGATCGCACGACGCACGGGTGTCCACCGCGCAACCATCGGCCGCATGGAACAAGAGATGATTGACCAAGGCATCCCGCTCCGCTACGACGACAACGGCCACTTATATATCGAACGTGGAGCGTACCTATCAAACATTCGGCTCAAGTTAGACGAAGCAGTCGTGCTGTTCCTTGCGGCGCGTCTCCTGGCCCGTTACAGCGATGCACCGAACGCCAATGTGGTAAACGTCTTGGAGAAGCTCGGAAGCGCCTTACATGAAGTAGCTGCGCCCCTTGGAAGGCATATTGTCGCGACATCGAGCGCGCTCAGGGCCTCCCTCCCGGCTGAGGCCCAGCATCACCAGCGGACGCTCGAAGTGCTTGGTCGCGGGTGGGCCGAAGGCCGGGTCTTACAGATCACCTACCGCCCATTGCGTTCCTGCCGTAGTTTCGACGAAAAGTTTGCTCCCTACCTTCTGGAACCGTCAGGTATCGGCTTCAGCATCTATGCAATAGGCTTAGCCGGTTCGCCGGGCGTCCTCCGGACGCGTAAAGTTGAACGCATTGAGCGCGTAGCTCTCACAGATGACTTCTTCGACGTGCCGGAGGACTTCGACCCGAACAGGCTGCTGGCGGGTGCCTGGGCGATCTGGTTCGACGACGCCGACCAGCCGCAGCGTGTCACGTTACGCTTCTCGCACTTTGTCGCGCGCCGGGTGCAGGAGACGCGATGGCATCCCTCACAACGAACTCAGGAGGATGCCGAGGGGCGGGTGATATGGACAGCAGAGGTTGATGCGATCCAAGAAATGCTCCCATGGATTCGTGGGTGGGGCGCCGATTGCGAGGTGCTTGAACCGGAGGAGCTACGGAAGAAAATGAAGGGAGAAGTTGCCCAGTTGGCGCGGCTGTATGGTCACCAGGGCGGTGATCTGACAAATCGCCAAGAAATATTCGACGACATTTTTGGCTAACGATTCGAGCGCCTCTCATGTGAGCTGGAGGAGAAGCAAATGGCCTCGCTTTACGGCTACCAGGAACGGGTGGATGAGCTTGTACGCCAGGGTAAGAACGTCATTCTTCAAGCGCCTACGGGTGCTGGGAAGACTCGTGCCGCTCTATTTCCCTTTCTCGCGGCTTGGCGCGATCCGGACGCTGCCGGGTTACCGCGGCAATGTACCTATTGTGTGCCGTTGCGCGTGCTCGCCAACCAGTTTGAAGCGGAATACAGGCACATCGTTGCGGACTACGCGACGCGCTACGGATTGAAGCACGTCCGCGGCGTCCGACTACAGACGGGCGGGCGCCCGGACGATCGGAAGTTTGAAGGCGATCTCGTCTTCACAACCATCGATCAGTTCCTGAGCAGTTACTTGACTATTCCATATAGTCTGAGCAACCGGCAGGCCAATCTCAACGCGGGTGCCTTAATCAGCAGCTACCTGGTGTTCGACGAGTTCCACTTGTTTCCGATCGACGAAAGCGGAAACGGGGCGCTCGCAACAACACTGCACGTCCTCAAAATGCTCGAAGGGATCACCCCGTTCGTGCTGATGACGGCAACCTTTTCCGAGGCCATGCTGCGGCGGCTATGCGTCGAGCTCGACGCGGTTCCGGTGACCCTGACACAAGATGAAGTCGATGCCATCCCGTCGCAGCAGGGCAAACAACGGCGGTATCGCTATGTTGCGCAGGAACTAACCCCGCAGGGCGTTGTGAGCGATTTTGTGCAGCATCAACGTCACCGAGCCATCGCGGTCTGTAACACCGTCAAGCGCGCTCGGGAGCTAGCGGCCGCGCTCCGGGCCGATCCGGCTCTTGCCGGTGTGCATGTCGAACTGCTGCATAGCCAGTTCTACGCACGGGATCGTGCGGCCAAAGAGGAAGCGATTCGGCGGGAGTTTGGGGAGGATCGATCACAGCGGACGTGGGGGCCAGCGATACTTGTCGCCACGCAGGTGATTGAGGTCGGGCTAAATACTACCTGCGATGTCTTGCATACGGAGCTTGCCCCGGCGAGCGCGGTCATTCAACGGGCGGGTCGCTGTGCACGCTTTACCGGTGAATCGGGAACGGTCTTGGTCTACGACGTGCCGCTCAACGAACAAGGTATGCGAGAGTGGGCACCGTACATCGACTCGCCGCCCACTGAGCAGTCGCAGGTAAGCGGTCAAACGACAGGTCAGGCCGAGGTCTGCGAACGGACGCTGATAGCGTTTGGGAAGTTGCCGCTCGAAGGCGCCGTGCTCAATTACCAGGCCGAACTAGCTGTGGTGAACGAGGCGCACGAAGAGTTCGATGCCAACCTGCTGACGGTGTTACATGAAAACCGGCACGGGCTGCGAACGGCCATCGAACGGGTGTTGCGGGAACAAGATCGCAGCGCCGCGCGCGAGCTCATTCGAGACGTGGATAGCCGGACGGTTCTCGTGCATCACAACCCGAACGAAACAACCATGCCGAATCCGTATCGGCATGAGGGTATCGGCGTGCGGCGCGGTACGCTGCTCGGATGGTTTACAGCCGTCCAAGAGCGGGCACTTTCCCTTGAGCTGGATTGGGTGGTGAATATACCAATCCCGAAGGAAAGATCAGATGCAGGCGCTGAGGCGCCGGAGCAGCATCAGCGCCTGCAAAATGAGTGGTACACGCTTCGGCCAACCTCACAAAAGGCAGACGTACGCGAAGGCCGCAAAGCCATAGCGGCCGCTGGGCTTGTCGTGGTGAATCCGGCGCTCGTGTCATACGACGCCGAAGCTGGTTTCCGGTTCGAAATCGGTACACCTGCCGAGGATTCGCCCTTGTCACAGAAAAACAGCGGCCGAGAAGAAAGCTCGCCGTTGCGACAGGAGACGTATGCCGAGCACATTGGTGGTCTCTACCGCGCATACGCGAGCGATCTACGCGATCGAACGGCAGCTGTTCGGCAGCGCCTCGAACGACGGCATAGAATCGAGCCTGGGACGCTCGACCGAGCGATCCGTCTCATGTTTGCCGTCCACGATCTTGGTAAGCTCGATCGTCAATGGCAGGAGTGGGCGCACGTTTGGCAAGAACGCGTGAGCGAGTTGCGGCAAAGCGATCTACAAATCGCGCCGAACTATATGGCTGCACATACGGATTACGACGGCGCAGATCGACCCGAACGGCAGGCGAATACAAGCATACGTCCGAAGCGACCGCCCCATGCTGCCGAGAGTGCACGTGCCGCGAGGGATTTAATTCGGGCTATCGCTCAGGACTGCGACGCGCTATCGAGTGCTCTCATGACCGCAATCATGTGCCATCACAGCGCGACAATCCGCGTTAATCACGGTCCGTTTGTGCCGGCTGAAGGTGCGCGCCCTGCCTTCAACGACGCGATGCGTTGCGTGGGACTTGGAGATGATCCCTTGCTCAGGTCAGCGGGTGCCCACGTGCAATGGAGCGGGTTCTCGGCAGCAGATGATTTGAGCGAAGACATCATTGACGTAGAGCGCAAAGACGAAGTGATCCTCTATTTATTCCTGGCTCGTGTGCTTCGCATAGCCGATCAGCGTTCCCAGGAGCAATCGGACTAAGGAAAGGAGGCGCGAATCTTGAACACTCGTACACAGCTCTCGATCCCGATAGCGTCCTCGCCATTGGGCGCAATGTTGGCGGGGATGGGTCTCGCCGACTGGGTAGCCGGTCTCGGGCGTGACCTTACAGGCGATGGAATAGACGTCCAGATCGCGAATGTAGGCCATAGTGTCGTCGTGAGCACGCCGGCAGAGTTGAGCCCAGAACGCGTACGCGTCGAGGATTTTTCGAAGCCGTATCCCTGGATCCGGACGGCGAAGAATGGACCCCCTCCAGCGGGAGCAAACACGCTCGACTACGAGGCCGAGCGTCAACATAATGCTGACTACTTCGAGCTACTGAAAACCTATCAGAAGGCAGGCACCAATCTCCGTAGCTTGAGCCAAGAACAGCAACGCGAACTCGAAGAGAAGCAACCGCGCGCTGAATGGCCGGTGGCAGCCATGATCAATCAGATGGGGGCCATCAACTCGTACAACAAGGCGATCGAGCGGTGGTTAGCATGCCGGACGGTCTACCCAGATCTCGTCGCGATCATTTGGACGTTGTGCAGCAGCCGGCCACATGCGGCTGAAGACGCACAGCGCCAATGGGAGGCCCTGGCTAAGGAGCAGGGACTCGAAAAGAGTGCGCTGATGCCGGCAACGCAAGCCGTGAATCCAGAACAAGGCAAAGGAGCGAACCGAGCGAAAGCGGACGCTTTAACGATCGGTGGGCAAGACGGCTTCTGGCTCTTGGAGTATTTCAAGTTCGCAGGGCTGTACCTCGCCGCGCTACCTCGTACCGTGCAAGGAAAGAAAGATCGCAAAACGTATGTGGTGATGCCGGCCAGAAGTGGAATTTCCCTACGATGGCATCGAGAGGTCTTTCGCGACTTTCGCAAGGAGTTTTGGGCTTCAAGTGCGATCAAGATGGATGTCCAAGCGGCTCTGCGCTATACGGGGACGATGCTCGGTCAGTGGCAGGCGGCTCAGCAGAGTAGCGGTCGACGGCGGCGCACATCTGATTTTGTCGACGGGTTTGCTGTCGCATCCTTTAAAGATCTCGGAAGCGCTGTAGCAGTGATGAATGTGGCGGCGATTCGTCTACCTGATTGGGTAGACTGGCCGACGGATCAGCAACGCGCGGCAGCTCTACAAGAGCTGGTCGGAGAGCACCAGAAGTTGACGGCGGCCCTTGATGAGAAGAAGGGCGAAGAGGAGCAGTTGCTGCGGGATTACCGAGATTTCCTTTCGAGTCGCGACCCGATGCTCAGCGCATTCTTCGATTTTACAGGAGGGTATGCGGGTCATGTCATGCGGACGATGAGTAAGCGGCTCCCGGTGCGTCGCTTAGGCACGGACAATCTGGAGGTCATCATCATGGCGAATGAGGAACGGCGGACGGAGGCTGGTATGCTGCCTCTCGGCCCAATTCTGAAGATGGAAGGGTTTCGCAACATTGCGGCCGCAATTCGGCAGAGCACGGTAACCCAGCAATATCACAAAACGAAGCACGACGACGCGACATATGACGTCCGCTATGGCCTCGCCGATGAACTGCGGCGGGCGAGCCGGGATAACCAGGAGTTCATGCGTGCGCTCTCCATCTTCCTCCAGCAGTATAGCCAGGAAAATGCACGTGTTCAGGAGAGAAACCGAAACAAGAGCTACCGCAAGCGCATGTCCGTGTCTACGGAGGACATCGGGCAAATTGTCGATCTCGTGGACACGTATGGGGCGCCAACGGTCGCCAACATGCTGATCGCGTTCGGCTATGCCTACGATCCTCGAACACCGGAAGCCAAGGCTGCCGGCGAAGATGATGCGGCTGGCGCGATGGCCGGGGAGACCGAGCAGGTCACCCAAGATGACGGTGAAAATTCTTACTGAAAGCAAGGAGGTATCCCAATCATGGCCGCCCAAATCTATTCCGTATCGCTCGCCATCAATGCAACGCTCGATATGCATAATCTCAACAATGAGGGGAACGAGGGTAACCAGCTGCAAACGCGTATGGTCGACGTCATTGGCCGGGACGGCCAGCTCTACAACGTCAATGCCATCAGCGGTGACATGCTCAAGCATGTCCAGGCCGAGCACTTTTTCAACTTGGCACGGCAGCGCGACCTGCCACTCTGTGCAGGCTGCCGCCAATTCAACCCAAATCGAATCAACGCCGACAATAACGCCGTAGATGGCTTCATCACCCGTACGCGGCCAATGAATGATGCGGAAACGCTCAATGAGCTCCTTCGCGTGTGTGCGATGGACGACGTCGAGGGGATTCTTATCACCGAAGGAGGCCGCTCTATTCCACGCAAGAGTGTGGTCGAGTTCGGTTGGGCGGTCGGGTTACCAGAAACGCGGGAAGGTCACAACCAAAGCTTCTTCCACGTGAAATACGCGACCGAGCGGAGTGAAGGTCAACGGGCGAAGGATGCGACAAGTCGGGCGAAGCGGGTCGAGGGCGAAGAAACCGCCAAGACGGGTGGCGCGAATCTCGGGCAGGCGATTTTCCATCGCCCGGCGTCAAGCGGCCAATATGCAATAGTGTGCCATCTCGAGTTTGGGCGCATCGGCTACAACGACATCACGCAGCGCTATGCGCTCTCCGCCGTGGAGCGGCGAGATAGGGGCGTTGCGTTATTGGAGAGTATGTTGCATACGTTCGTTCAGCTCAACGGCGCGATGCGTTCCGCTCAATTACCGCATTTAGTAGCACTCGAAGGTGCGATTGCCTACAGCACAGCGGTGCTTCCCGCGCCACTGATTAGCCCGCTCACTCACGACTACGCCAAGCAGATGGCGCAAATCGGGGCGGCCCTGGGTGACGGCCAATCAATAACTGTCCAGGAGTTCAGCTCACTTGGAGTGTTTGCGGAGCAAGTCAAGGCACTGGTGGCGACGGCCGCGCCCTATGAACTGAACCTGAGCTAGGAGCATGCCATGTGGACGCTCGCGCGTTACTCGCCGGCAGCGCTCTTTTCACTGAAGGCAGCCAGCGCCACCTCTTCTGGCGGCAAGACCTTGCTTACGCCGACGCCATTCAGCATCAAGATGGCACTCCTGGATGCTGCCTTGCGTACGCAGGGGCTCGGTGCAGGGCGGAGGATGTGGCCCGCCATTCGCGATCTGCGCATCCAGATCGCCCTGCCTGACAAAATCGTCGTGATCAACACGTTTACGAAAATCGTGCGTCCGAAGAAGAACGGTCCGAGCGACGACCGGGGGTCCGGTCTCGTGACGCCTTTAGGAAGCACCATCGCCTATCGGGAGTACATCCAGTACAGCGGCCCGGTAAGCCTTGCCTTTCAAGCTCCTGATGCGAAGGGAGTGCAGTTAGCGATCGAGCAGATACTGGCGCAGATCAACTATCTGGGCAAACGGGGCGGGTTCATCCAACTGCAAGGGGCACCACAGCAAATGGATGATGATACATTCGCCGGGGCTCAAGAATGGGTTACGTTGACGGCTGATCAGACGGCGTTCGCCGCACAGGGCACACTGCAAATGCTTGACGACTGTGGGCCGGCCATGACTTTCGACCAGGCTAACATCTATAGCGGCAAGCGGATTACCCTTGGCAAAGAGCGCGTCCTACGCCACATTGTTCTGCCATACGAGGCGCACCAGTCTAGTCGGAGGTACACACTCTATCAACGTATCGAGCAGCAGCTATGACCGAATTCGCTGCCTACCAGATCCGCGTCCGGGCGCGGGCGACGAGTCCGATGGTGCTGCGGGAGTACGTGGGGTCGGCGCTGCGTGGGGCGTTCTTTGGGGCGCTGTGGCGGCGGTTCTGCACGAATCAGGCGGCGCCGACGTGTGCCGCGTGCCCGCTGAACCAGGTCTGCCCGGTGAGCTCGCTGGTGGCGCCGCTGCGGGATGAGGGGGTACGCGGGCGGGATATTCCGCGGCCGTATGCGATCCAGGCGCCGAGGAGCACGCGGGGCCCCTACGGTCCGGGGGATGATTTCTCGTGGGGGCTCACGCTGTTTGGACGGCAGCGGCAGCTTTTCCCGTACGTGGTCATGGCGATTCATGAAATGGGCAGCGCCGGGCTCGGGCAACGGTGTGCCGACAACGGGTGGCAGCGCGGGCGGTTCGTGGTGGAGGAGATCGCGGCGGTCCAGCCGCTGACGGGGGCGACGCAGGTGCTGCAAGCGGCGGGGGCGCGGGATGTGGCGATGCCGGATCTGGCGGTGACGGCGGCGGAGATCGCGGCGGCGGCCGAGCGACTGCCGACAGATCGGCTCGCTATGCGCTTTCTCACGCCGACGCGCTTGACCGATGCGGGCCGGCTGGTGCATCAGCCCGAGATGCGCACGCTCGTGCAGCGGCTCTGCGAGCGGATCACGGCGCTGATGCGCGAGTTCGGGGAGGGGGCGCCGGAGTGGGACTTCCGCGGGCTGATCGACCACGCCGCCGGGATCCGGCTGGAAGCGGATCGGACGCGGTGGGTCGATCTGGGCAGCTATTCGAGCCGGCAGCGGCGGGCGACGCCGATCGGGGGGTTTGTGGGCGAGGCGGTCTACGCGGGCGAGCTGCGGCCGCTGCTGCCGCTGCTGCTGTGGGGCGCGGTTGCACAGGTGGGGAAAGATACGGTCAAGGGCAATGGGATGTATGAGCTTGCCGCCGTGCGGTGAGAGCGCCGCACGGATCGGCGGCAAGCCGAAGAGGTTGAAGGGGCACCAAGGACGCGAGACGGACGGGGCGGGCACGGGGGCGCCCCCCCGACACGTCAACAGACGGGGCCGGGGGCACAGGCCCGACAACCGACAGGTCCGGGCGGGTCCACACGATGCAGGGTCGTGTAGGCGGCAAGGCATGGAGAAACCGAGATGGAACTGATCGTGGAGCAGTACGGTACGTTCGTGCGCAAACATCAGGGGCGGCTGAGGGTACACAAGGACAAGGAGGTGCTCCAAGAGGTACCGCTGCTGCACCTCGAGCAGGTACTGATCGTGGGCGGCGGGATCGGTATTTCCAGTGATGCGATCCGCGCCTGCTGCGAACAGGGGACGCCGATCCATTTTCTTTCGTCACAGGGGCGGGCCGAGGCAAGCCTGTATAGCGCCGGACTGACGGGCACGGTGCTGACGCGCCGGGCGCAGCTGCGGGCGTACGACGACGAGCGGGGGGTGCGGGTGGCGCTGGCCTTCACGACCGGGAAGCTGCACAATCAGGCGAATGTGCTGCGCTATGCGGGGAAATACCGGAAGGAGGCGGCGCCCGAGGTCTACGCGGAGCTAATGCTGTTGGCGCAGGAGGTGTTCGATCACGAGCGCGAGCTGGCGGGAATGAGAGCGACGCAGATCGAGGACGTCCGCGATGTGATTCTGGGGATCGAGGCACGGGGCGCACAGCGCTACTGGGCAGGTATTAGGCTGCTGGTGCCGGAGGCGCTGGGCTGGCCGGGGCGCGAGACGCGCGGGGCGCTCGATCCGTTCAACAGCGCGCTCAATTATGGCTATGGGGTGCTGCAAACGCAGGTCGAGCGCGCGCTGGTTCTCGCCGGACTCGATCCCTACGGCGGCTTTTTGCATGCCGACCGGCCGGGGAAGTCGTCGCTGATTTTCGATCTGATCGAAGAGTTCCGGCAGGCGGTCGTCGATCGCACGATCCTGGGCCTGGCGACGCGGGGGGTGGCGATCGAACAGGACGACGAGGGCCGACTGGTGGAAGGGACGCGGCGGAAGCTCGCGGAAAAAGTGTTCGAACGGTTGGAGGCGACCGAGCTGTACGAAGGGAAACGCCAGCCGCTGCGGATTGTGCTGCAATGCCAGGCACGTCACCTTGCGACGTTCCTGCGGGGAGACCGGGCGGAATACACGCCGTTCGTGGCCGGCTGGTAAGCAGGACCGGAGGGGGCGATGCAAACGCTGGTGATTTACGACATTCCCGACGATCGGGCCCGCACGCGGATAGCAGACGTCTGCCTGGATTATGGGCTGCTGCGCATTCAGTTCAGCGCCTTCATGGGGGAGCTCAGCCGCACGCACCAGGAGGAATTGCTGCTGCAGATCAAGCGCCGGCTGGGGCGGAAGACGGGGAATGTCCAGCTTTTTCCCCTGGACGAGCATACGTGGTCACGACGACGCGTGATCGACCAGCGGGCGCCTTCAGACAGAAAGGAGACGAGCGATCATGCTGCTGCCGCTGGAAGTGACTGATCTGAAGCAATATGCGTATTGCCCACGCATCGTCTATTACCACTACTGCCTCCCGAGCATACGGCCGATAACCTATAAGATGCAGGCCGGTATCGAGATGCATCATGACGAGGTCGAACGCGAAGAACGACGGAGTCTGCGTGCATATGGTCTTGGGGTTGGCGAACGATTCTTCGACGTGCGTCTGGCATCTGAGGAGCTGGGCGTTCGGGGGCGGCTGGACATGGTGATCGCGGTGCCGGAGCGGAGCGCGCCTAACGCCGAGCTGGTGCCGGTCGAGTATAAGCTTTCGGAGCGGGTACCGGGACGCCATTTCAAGATACAGCTTGCGATGTATGGACTACTGCTCGAGGCAGCATGGCAGCTGCCGGTTCGGCGGGGGTTCATCTACTTGATTCCGACCCGCGCGGCTACAGAGGTCCGGATCACGGCGGCGTTACGCCGGCAGGCCTTGAATGAGCTCGACGATATACGCACGATGATCGGCCAGGAAGCGATGCCGGAGCCGCCCGCCTCACGGCGGCCGTGTGTTAGCTGCGAGTTCCGGCGGTTCTGCAACGATGTGCTCTAGATGCAATAGTGTTCACATATCCCCGGACGGGCCGTCCACAAATGTGACATGTTGAATATACGAGCGTGGCGTTGTAAGGCAAGCTTTCGTCGCGATTCGTCGCCGCCGCGGAGACAGCCGAGAGCCTTTTGAACGGTATTGGCTCTAGCTGGCCCAGCAGGGAGCCGGTCGTTGGGAGCTCTCGGCCAAGGATGGCGCCACAGGCCGTGTGAGAGAGCCGCTCTCGCAACTCGGCGGGGCGACCCCAGGAACGTGCGGTTCTCCACAGACGCGCCGCCGCGAGTAACACCAGTCCATGGCATCACAAAGACAAACGAGGGCCTCGAAACTCAGGGGAGTTGTGGCGCAGAAAGGGATTTGCGTGGGAGGGGCGGAAAGTTCTAAACTATGGTAACCTGTCGATTCTGGTAGAGTGTGTAGGAGGCGCTCTGCGCGGCGGAATCGTGCGAGGAGGTCATTTGATCCGGACATTTCTGCTGAATAGGCGGCGGTTTCAATTGGATCGACCCGAGGTAGGGTACTGAAAGCTTTCGAG
>JBBSGA010000027.1:0-31186 GCA_038254585.1 Chloroflexales bacterium
CGTCGCCGGCATCGGCGAGCTGATTCCGGTCATCGGGCCCATTCTCACCGCGATCCCCGCGATCATCGTCGGCGCCACCCAAGGCACCGACACGGCTCTGGCTGTTGCAGTGCTCTATATTGTCATTCAGCAAGTCGAGAATCAGGTGCTCGTACCCCGCATCGTCGGTAACACCCTGCGGCTGCACGCCGCGCTCCTGATGGCCCTGCTGGTAATTGCCAGTCAGATCGGAGGGCTGCTGTTGGTTATCCTGGTGGCGCCTCTGACTGCCATCGGCCGCGACGTCTTTCTCTACCTCCACCGGCGGCTCCAGGAGCCTCCCGTGACGCCGGGACGAGCGATCCGGCAGGTCCTAGATGACGGGAGGACCGCCGAGTCATAGGCATTCGTTCTGAGAGACTGGTATACTATCGGTTACCTCACTGACGCCACGGACGCGGAAGGGACGTACATGGTTCATATAATCAGCGACCTGCTCATCCACCCGAAGGTCGTCGAAACCCAGTCACACATTCATCACTCGATCTCCAAACATGATCATCTCTTGCGATCGGCTCGCATCTCGTACAAGCTTGCGCGGGTTATGCATGCCGATATTCGAACGTGTGTACGGGCGGCGATGATTCACGATATCGACTCGCGGATGGGCACGCTGAGGACGCATGGACGTATCGCCGCCCAGTGGGCCGCATCCCAAGGCGAAGACCGGCGGGTCTGCCATGCCATCGAGACCCACATGTACCCGATCGGGCCGGCGCCCCGCACGCGCGAAGCCTGGGTCGTCTCACTGGCCGATAAGGCCGCCTCGCTGACCGATCTCACCATCTGTGTGACAGGTATGCTTACCGGGCGAACCTGGGATCGTCGCCGCGTGCTGCGGGCGTCCGACCCGTACTATCCCTCGCGCAAGCGCCGCCTGCGCCGCTCGCGGCGCTTCCACCGGGCGTAGCGAGCCGGCTGCGATCATCCCTGCCGCCGGCCACCGGCGTTTTCAGGCGTCACCCCGAAACTGTGTACAGCACGTCCAGTGCGATCGCTTTGTCGAGCGGCTCGTTGCCGTTCCCGCACTTGGGCGACTGAACGCAGGCCGGGCAGCCGTCGGCGCAGGGACAGTCGCGCAGCAGATCGGCCGTCATGCGCCACCATTCCTCGATGCGCGCGTAGCCTAGCTCGCTGATCCCCACCCCGCCGGGCACCCCATCGTAGACGAAGACCGTGGCTTCGCCGGTGTCGGGATGCCAGGCGGTGGAGACCCCTCCGATGTCCCAGCGGTCGCACATCGCTAACAGGGGCAGCAGTGCGATCATGGCGTGCTCGGCACCGTGCAGACCGCCGGGGAGATCGGCTCCCGTCGTGCGCAAGCGCTCCACCTCCGGCCGGGGCAGCGTCCACCAGACCGCTTTCGTCACGAACTCCTGCGGCGGCAGGTCGAGCTCGTGATCGCTGATCACATCTTCGCGATAGAGCGCCTTGCGCCGGTAGCCGGTCACGGCGCGGCGCACGTCGACTTCGCCAAAGCACGCCGTCGTCGTCCCGGCCGCGCGCTGCTCCTCGACCGCGAGAACGCGTATGTCTGTGACGTCGCGCGCCTGGGTGTAGTACTGAACGTCCGCCAGGCGCGCGATGGCGGTGCGCTCCAGGAGGTTGAGGTCGAGCACCAGGTAGCTTTCACCCTGGTGCAGGTAGACCGCTCCCGGATGAATCTCGAACGGCACGCGGTTCAGCGGAACCCGCTCGACCAGGCGGCCATCTTCCGTGCGTAGCTCCACCGCCTCGCCGCCGGTGGCCCGGATCGAGACCTCCTGCGCGGGATAGCGATCGCCGGGCACAAAGGCGCGTCCCCCGCGCGCCGCGAGATCGCCTCTCGCCAGCAGGTCCTGAGCCACGTCGAGCGCCGGGTCGCCGAACCAGCGCACCATCTCCTCCGGCTCGAGCGGGCGCTCGAAGGCCGCGCAGAGCAGATGATCGGCCAGGATATACCGGTTGGCGAGGGCCACGCGTGCCTGCTCGTGGGAGCGCGTAAAGAATTCCGCGGGATGGCGCATCCAATACTGATCCATCGGGTCGTCGAGCGCTACCAGGAAGCCCGCGCTCGGCAACTGGCCGCGGCCGGCACGGCCCCACTGCTGCCACGTGCTCGCAACCGTGCCGGGGTAGCCGTTGAGGATCGTCACGTCGAGGCCGCCGATGTCGACGCCGAGCTCGAGCGCGTTGGTGGAGACGACGCCGAGCAGCTCGCCGTCAAAGAGCTTGCGCTCGATCGCGCGGCGATCCTCGGGGGTATACCCGGCACGATAGGCTGCAATACGTTTGCCCAGCGAGCGGTGTGGCCCATCCAACCGGCTGCGGGCGTAGCGCAGCAGGAGCTCGGCGATCTTGCGCGCCCGGGTGAACGCGAGCACTCGTATCTCGCGCTCCACGATGTCGGCGAAGAGCGCCGTCGTCTCGACGTTGGCCGAGCGCCGGGCTCCGCTGGCGACGCTCAGCAGAGGTGGATTCCAGAAGATCAGCGTGCGTGGCCCGCGCGGGGCGCCGTCGTCGTCGACGATCGCCACCTCGTCTCCGATCAGCGCCGTGAGATGCTGGCGGGGGTTGCCGATCGTCGCCGAGGCCAGGACGAACTGGGGCGAGCTGCCGTAGTAGGCGCAGATCCGCCGCAGGCGACGCAGCAGCTGAGCGACGTGCGAGCCGAAGACCCCGCGATAGATGTGCGCCTCGTCGATCACCACGAGGCGCAGATTCTGCAGCGTGCGCCGCCAGCGCTCATGGTTGGGCAGAATGCCGACGTGGAGCATATCCGGGTTCGAGAGCAGCACGTTGGCGCTGGCCCGAATCGCGGCGCGCTCATACTGGGGCGTGTCCCCGTCGTAGATCGCCGGGCGGATGTGCGGCAGCCCGACCGTCAGCTCCCGTAGCGAGCGGAGCTGATCCTGGGCCAGCGCCTTGGTCGGAAACAGGTAGAGCGCCCGATGGCGCGGATCGGCGAGCAGAGCTTCGAGGGTCGGCAGATGGTAGCACAGCGTCTTGCCGGAAGCGGTAGCCGTTACGACGCCGACGTGGCCGCCGCTGCGCGTGGCGGCCACGGCCTGTGCCTGGTGGCGGTAGAGCCGCGTAATGCCCTGGGCGGCGAGTGCTTTCTGCAGCGAGGGAGCGAGCGGAGGATCGAGGTCCTCGAACAGGGCGGCGCGTGGGCCCTCTTCCTGGACGTGGACGATGCGGTCGTGGTTATTCGGATCCTCACGCAGCGTCTGAAGGAATGAAAGAATTTCCATGAAAATTGGGTAAAAAATGGCCCTTGAAAAGGCGATACCGCGTGATACAATTAAAAAGCTATCATCTTATCGGCTCTGGCATGCTCCCATCCTAGTATAGCACGTGGGTCGTTCTACCCGCGGCGTTGAGGCCCCCCAGGCCAGAGCCTGAACAGACAAATCATTCTGCGCGCGTCCGCACCGATCAGTGGAGATCGGTAAGTGAGGGGGCCTGTATGTTGGACTCGAGCCTTCGGCGATTGCTTGAAGACGCGGTGAACACGTCGACCAAGTTGGCGATAGTGTTGCTCTATACCGGTCAGAAACGCCTTAGTGCGACGGCTGCCCAGATCTCCCAACGTCTCTGCCGTGACATCTGGAGTGTTGAACAGGCACTACAAGAGCTTACAGACCATGGCATCCTCGTCGTGGAGGGCGGCCAGTACCGCTATCGCCCGGCTGCTCAATGGAGCGATGGGCTGGCGCGCCTTGTGACGACCTACGACGAGCCTCTGCGCAGGCAGGAAATCATGCGTATCGTGGACGATCTCGATCGGTATGCTCCCTATCGCGATGTTCTGAACAATCGCAGCGTCATCGTCTTTTCGACCTAGCCGTCTCCTCTGCTGTTCGTTCGAGCGCCCGGCCTCATGAGGAGACGGGCGCCATTTTGTGTGTGACAAAGTCGTGGTGCCATGCTACGATTTAATCTGCGGCGGGCCTGATGCTCGCGCGGATCGGAGGTCGCAATGGCGCGAGCACAGCTGGTCGGCGGCCACTCTCGGGTAGCACGCGCGACCTATACGCTGCCCAAACGCATCTATATTCGCGAGGTAGGCCCCCGCGACGGCCTCCAGAACGAAGACCTCGTCCTGCCATCTGAGTCCAAGATTCGCCTGATCGACGCCCTCTCGACGACCGGACTCCAGGCGATTGAGGCGGCGTCGTTCGTTCATCCTCGCTTTGTGCCACAGATGGCGGATGCGGCGAAAGTTTTCGCGGGGATCTATCGGCGTCCCGGCGTCGTCTACTCGGCGATCGCGCCCAATGCTACCGGTGCTCGCCGCGCGCTCGCCGCGCAAGCCGACGCGGTTCAGGTCTTTCTCAGTGCTTCCGAGAGCCATAACCTGAGCAACGTCAACATGAGCATCGCGGCGTCGCTCGTACAGGCCGCCGAGATCGCGCGGCTCGTGCGCGATGCCGGCAAGCCCTTCGAGGCTGTAATCTCGGTCGTCTTCGGCTGCCCCTTCGAGGGCGATGTGCCGATCGAGCGGGTCCAAGAGATTGCCGGGCGACTGATCGCGCTCGGCGCGAGCGAGATTACGCTCGGCGACACGACCGGCATGGCTCATCCGCTCCAGGTGCGCGAGGTCATCCTCGGCTTTCGTGAGCGCTTTCCGCGGATACCGCTCCGTTTGCATCCGCATAGCGCGCGGAACGCCGGGCTGGCCAATGTGCTGGCCGCGCTCGAGGCCGGCGTCGACCGCGTTGACTCGAGCGTGGGCGGGATCGGCGGGTGCCCCTTCGCGCCCGGTGCGCCGGGGAACGTCTGCACCGAAGACCTGGTCCATATGCTGCATGAGATGGGCATCGAGACTGGCGTGGATCTCGAGCGGATGCTGGACGTCGCGCATCTCGCGGAAGCGCTGCTTGGGCATATGCTGCCGGGACAGACGATGAAGGCAGGGATTTGCGGCCATATTCTGGAAGGAAAACCACGTCGAGCCGAGGTTTAAAATTGCGATGTATGAGCAGTAAAAGGGGTAGACCATGAAAACAAGAGAGTTGCTTGCTGATATTCATGCGCTTGAAGAAGATATGCTGGCATTTGAGCGCCGGTACGGTGTGCGTTCCGAGATCTTCTACGCTGCATATATCTCCGGTGACGAGCCAGAAGATCACCGCTGGGTATTGGATTTCGCGGAGTGGGCAAGCGTGTACAGGACTTGGCTAGTTCGTCAAGCGGAGTATCGTAATGAAATCCAGCGCATGCAGGCGGACGTACCCAGTCTGGCGGGGCTGATTCGCGTTGCCACGTGAATAATTCATTTCGCACCCCAGAAGATTATGAACTGCTTCTGTATACGCTTCCTGAACAGTTTCCCTCGGTGCGCCGCTCGACGCTCGTTTTTATTCGACGAGGCGTATCACTCGCGCGTGTCGCCGGTGAAGTATCTTTTGACTATGCTGTGCGGTTAGTCGTACGCGAACACATTTTATACGATCGCCTGCCGCTCGTTATCGATGAATATGGTTACGAAGTCTGGCGCGGCGAGGAAAAGCTCTACTGGTACGATTCACAGCCACATCCGAACGATCCGACGTTGCAGAGCACACATCCCCATCACAAACACATTCCTCCCGATATCAAACACAATCGTGCGCCTGCACCGGGAATAGGCTTTAACCGGCCCAATCTCCCCATACTTATCCACGAAATCGAGACCCTCATCAGAGATCCAGGCGGAGCTCAGTGATGGAATAAACTGAGCTCAGTGAAGAGTCGCAACACACCAACTCACAGTTAATAGGCCTATGTCTATCATGCAGTCCCGGGTCAACGTTCACAGCGATGACTACAAACAGAACGCGGCGCGCAATGAAGCATTAGCATCTGAACTTCGCAGCCGGCTTGCTATCGCACGTGAGGGCGGTTCGCCCTCGGCACGCGAGCGGCACGTCTCACGCGGCAAGCTCCTGGTGCGGGAGCGCATCGAGAAGCTGCTCGATCCCGATACCGCCTTCCTGGAGCTGTCGCCGCTCGCGGCCTTCGAAGTGTACGAGGACGACGTTCCGGCCGCGGGCATTGTGACCGGCATCGGGCGCGTGGCCGGCCAGGAGGTCGTGATCGTCGCCAACGACGCCACGGTCAAGGGCGGCACGTATTATCCCCTTACTGTGAAGAAGCACGTGCGTGCCCAGGAGATCGCCCGCGAGAATCACCTGCCGTGCATCTATCTGGTCGACTCCGGCGGTGCCTTTCTGCCGCTGCAGGCCGAGGTTTTCCCCGACCGAGAGCATTTCGGGCGCATCTTTTATAACCAGGCCCAGATGTCCGCCCTCGGCATTCCGCAGATCGCCGCCGTGATGGGCTCGTGCACGGCAGGCGGCGCCTACATCCCGGCGATGAGCGACGAGGTGGTCATCGTGCGCGGGACGGGCACTATCTTTCTGGGCGGGCCTCCCCTGGTCAAGGCCGCAACCGGGGAAGAGGTCTCGGCCGAGGATCTCGGCGGCGCCGACGTCCACACGCGCCTCTCAGGCGTGGCGGATTACCTGGCCGAAAACGACGAGCATGCGCTGGCGCTGCTCCGGCAGATCGCCGGCACGCTCAATCGCCCACGGTATACTCCGTGGCAGCTTGCCGCGCCCGAGCCCCCACTCTACGACCCGGCGGAGATCTACGGCATCATCCCGTGTGATGCGCGCAAGCAGTATGATGTGCGCGAGGTGATCGCTCGGCTCGTCGACGGAAGCCGCCTCGACGAGTTCAAGCTGCGCTATGGTCCGACGCTGGTCTGCGGCTTCGCCCACATCCACGGCATGCCGGTCGGCATTCTCGCCAACAACGGCATTCTCTTCGGCGAAAGCGCGCTCAAGGGCGCTCACTTCATCGAGCTCTGCGCGGCGCGGAATATCCCGCTGCTCTTTCTCCAGAACATAACCGGCTTCATGGTCGGCCGGCAATATGAGAACGGTGGGATAGCCAAAGATGGCGCGAAACTGGTGATGGCCGTCTCGAACGCCCGCGTGCCGAAGCTGACCCTGATCGTCGGCGGCTCGTTCGGAGCCGGCAACTACGGCATGGCCGGCCGCGCCTTTGGCCCGCGTTTCTTGTGGATGTGGCCCAACAGCCGCATCTCGGTGATGGGCGGGACGCAGGCGGCGAATGTGCTGCTGACGGTGCGGCGCGAAGCGCTGCAGGCGCGCGGCCAGGATCTTTCTCCCGCGGAGCAGCAGGAGCTGATGCAGCCGATCCTCGACAAGTACGAGACCGAAGGGAGTGCCTACTACTCGACGGCGCGCCTGTGGGACGACGGCATCCTCGATCCCGTCGATACACGCATGGCGATCGCACTTGGCCTGGCCGCGAGCGCGCACGCTCCGGCGGCGGAGACGCGCTTCGGCGTCTTTCGGATGTAGGGCCGCGCATGGACGCCTTTTCGCTCCTCAAAGTTGAGATCGTCGGCGGGATCGCCTCGGTGACGCTCGACCGCCCAGATCTACATAATGCATTCAATCCGCTGATGGTCGGCGAGCTCACGGCGTGCTTCACGGCGCTCGCAGATGATCCGGGTGTACGGGTAGCCGTCCTGACGGGAGCCGGACGCTCCTTTTGCGCGGGCGCGGATCTTCAGTGGATGCGCGAAAGTCTCGGCTGGAGCTACGACGAGAACCTTGCCGACGCCGATCGCCTCGCAGCCATGTACGAGGCGGTGAACGACCTGCCCAAGCCGCTGATCGGCCGGATCAACGGCGCGGCAATCGGCGGCGGCGCGGGGCTGGTCGCGTGCTGCGATCTTGTGATCGCCACGGATCAGGCTACCTTCGGCTTTACGGAGGTCAAGCTTGGTCTCGTGCCCGCGGTGATCGCTCGCTTCGTGGTCCCGCGCATCGGCCCGGGCCACGCGCGCGCGCTCTTCTTGACTGGAGCGCGCTTCGGCGCCGGCCGGGCGGCGGCCGTCGGCCTGGTCCACCAGATCGTGGCCGCGGCGGAGCTCGACTCGACCGTCGCGGCCGCGGCGGCCGAGATGATCAGCAGCGGCCCGCGCGCTTTGGCACGCGCCAAAGCGCTCGTTGCCGCGATGCAGTTCCTGCCCGAAGCGGAGCGCCGAGCCTATACGGTGGCTGCGATCGCCGATGCGCGCACCGGAGACGAGGGCCAGGCGGGCATCGCCGCGTTTCTGGAGAAGCGGCGGCCACCCTGGAGTCTATAGTGAGGCCTATCCGAAAGCTCCTCATCGCCAACCGCGGCGAAATCGCCGTGCGCATCATCCGCGCTTGCCAGGAGCTGGGCATCGTCGCCGTCGCGGTCTACAGCGAAGCCGACCGGGAAGCGCTCCACGTGCGTCTGGCCGACGAAGCTTTCCTGATCGGTCCGGCGCCGGCTTTCGAGAGCTATCTTCGCGCCGATGCCATTCTCGGCGCCGCGCGGGAGAGCGGCGCGGACGCCGTCCATCCGGGCTACGGCTTTCTTTCGGAGCGAGCGCACTTCGCCGCGGCGTGCGCGGCGGCGGGCCTGACCTTCGTCGGCCCGCCCGCCGCTGCGATCGCTCTGATGGGCTCCAAGATCGCCGCCAAACGGCTGGCGGCGGAGAACGACGTGCCGGTGGTGCCCGGCTACGATGGCGCCGATCAGGACTCCCAAACCTTAGCCGGCGAGGCGGAGCGGATCGGCTTTCCGCTGCTCGTCAAAGCCAGTGCAGGCGGCGGGGGCAAAGGGATGCGCGCGGTGCAGTGCCGCGAGGAGTTCGCCGCGGCCCTCGCAGGCGCCCGGCGTGAGGCCGCCGCTGCCTTCGGCGATGCAACGATCCTGCTCGAAAAATTGATCGCGCGACCACGCCACGTCGAGTTCCAGATCATCGCGGATGACCACGGCAACGTCGTGCACCTAGGCGAGCGCGAATGCTCGATTCAGCGCCGCTACCAGAAGATCGTGGAGGAGGCGCCGTGTGTCGCGCTGGGTCCCGGCCTGCGCGCCGAGATGGGCGCGCAGGCCGTGCAGCTGGCACGGGCTGCGCGCTACCGCAATGCCGGCACAGTCGAGTTCATGCTCGATAGTGGTGGCCACTACTACTTCCTCGAGATGAATACCCGGCTTCAGGTGGAGCACCCGGTCACGGAGCTGGTGACGGGCTATGACCTGGTACATCTACAGCTTGCCGTGGCGGCCGGCGAGCGGCTGCCGTTTACTCAAGCGGACGTGCAGCTGCATGGTCATGCGATCGAAGTGCGCGTCTACGCCGAAGACCCGGCGACGCTGCTGCCTGCGACCGGGCGAGTGGCCGAAGCCATCTTTCCCGACGGGCCGGGCATTCGCAACGATGCCGGACTTGCCGGCGGCGACAGCGTCACCGTTCACTATGATCCGATGGTCGCTAAGCTGAGCGTCTACGGCTCCAACCGCGGTGCCGCGGTCGGCAGGCTGCGCCGAGCGCTCGACAGTTACGCCGTCCTCGGCTTGGCGACCAACCTGGCCCTTCTGCATGCGATCGCGGCGCACCCCTCGTTCGAGATCGGCGCGATGCACACCGGCTTTCTCGAGGAGACCGGTCTCGCGGACCGGCGCGACTCGGGCGAAGCACCGGATGAGGCGCTCGTCGCCGCGGCGCTTTCCGGCGCGGCGTCGAGCTCCGCGGCGGCTGACCCGTTTGCAGTGCTCTGGCAGGATGGAGGCGCCGTGCGGCGCCTCCGGCTCGTCGCACAGGGCGTCGAGCATTCCATCGGCATGGGTCGGGGCGACCACGCCGTGCCGGTGACGGTAGACGAGCGGCGCTACGACGTCGCGATCGTCGCGCAGCGCCGCGCGGAGCTTACCCTACGCTTCGGCGTGTGCCAGGAGCATTTCTTTGTCGCGGCGGCCGGCGGAAGCGTCTTCGTGCAGTGGCGCGGTCTACATTACAAGGTGACCAAGGCCGCCCCTCTGAGCGTCGAGACGGTCGAGCTCGTCGGCGCCGCGACGCCGGGCCATGCCGGCCTCGGGGCTCCCATGACCGGCACGATCGTCAAGCTCCTGGTCGAGGTGGGCCAGGAGGTCGCCGCGCACCAGCCGCTCGTGGTGCTCGAGGCTATGAAAATGGAGCATACCATCGTCGCCCCACACGGGGGAATTGTGACCCGCGTGCCGTATCGCGCCGGCGACCTCGTGAGCGGCGGGACGACCGTGATCGAGCTCGACGCAGATCCGCGCGAGCATCCGCAACGTACCCGAGAATGACGCAGCCGCGGCTCCGGCGTTCAGGATTTTGGCCTTCCGGCAATGCCGTGGGGCCTTGACAGCCTCGATTCACCTCCGTATAGTTCACCAACGCTCGGCGTTCAGCCGGCTCAACCGCCAATCGCCGGGCTGTAAAGGAATCCAATGCCATCCAAACTCATCATCGTCGAGTCGCCTTCCAAGGCCAAGACGATTCAGAAATATCTCGGCCCCGGTTTTCGCGTGCAGGCCTCGATGGGCCACGTCCGCGACCTCCCGAAGAGCAAGCTCGGCGTCGACGTCGAGCACGACTTTGCGCCGGTCTACGAGGTGTCAGAAGGTAAGCAGAAGATCGTCAAGGAGCTGCAGACCGCGATTCGCGGCGCTTCGGAGGTCTACCTCGCGACGGACCCGGACCGTGAGGGCGAAGCGATCGCCTGGCACGTCCTGGAAGCTGCGAAGATCCCGAAGGGCAAGCCTGTCTATCGGGTCTCCTTCCAGGAGATCACCAAGAGCGCCGTCCAAGATGCCGTCGCACATCCACGCCAGATCGACCGGCATCTCGTCGATGCGCAACAGGCTCGGCGTGTGCTCGACCGGCTCGTCGGCTACCGTCTCTCGCCGCTCCTGTGGGACAAAGTGCGTCGCGGCCTTTCGGCAGGCCGGGTTCAGTCCGTCGCGGTGCGGCTCGTCGTCGAGCGTGAGCGGGAGATCGAAGGCTTCAAGCCGCAGGAATACTGGACGATCGAAGCGGATCTTGCGAAGCACGTGCCGCAAGTGCAGAAGTTCCGCGCCGTACTCGTCGAGCGTGCGGGCAAGAAGCTTGGCAAGTTCGCCATCGAGAGCCAGGACGCCGCCGGTGCCATCGTCGCCGATCTCGGCGGCGCTGATTACGTCGTGCGCACGATCACGCGCAAAGATAAGCGCCGCACGCCTGCGCCGCCCTTTACGACCTCGACGCTCCAACAGGAGGCCGGCCGCAAGCTCGGCATGAGCGCGAAGACGACGATGCGCGTCGCCCAGCAGCTCTACGAGGGCGTGGACATCGGCGGCTCGGAAGGCTCGATCGGCTTGATCACCTATATGCGAACCGACTCGCTGAACGTGAGCAAGGATGCCCAGGTCGAGGCACGGGCATTGATTGGCGAGCGCTACGGCGCGGCGTATGTGCCGGAGCGGCCCAACGTCTACAAGACACGCGCGAAGGGCGCCCAGGAGGCCCACGAGGCGATTCGCCCCACGAGCGCGCGCCGCCTCCCCGAGAATCTCCGCGCCGCCCTCACCCGCGACCAGCAGCGGCTGTATGACCTGATCTGGAAGCGTTTTATCGCGTCGCAGATGGCGGCCGCCATTTTTGATTCGACGACGGTCGACATCGCGGCCGGGCGCAACATACGTGGCAATGGGGGAGCCGGCTCTGCTCCCTACCTGTTCCGGGCAGCTGGCTCGGTGCTGCGCTTTCCGGGGTTCCTGGCCGTCTACAACGTCAGCCTGGACGAAGGCGAGGACGACGAGGACAAAGAGGCGCTCTTGCCGCCGTTGACCGAGGGCGAGCTCCTCCGGCTGCTCGAGCTCCTGCCGCTTCAGCACTGGACGCAGCCGCCGCCGCGATATACCGAGGCCAGCCTGGTCAAGGAGCTCGAGCGTCTGGGGATCGGCCGGCCCTCGACCTACGCGCCGACGATCTCGACCATCACGGAGCGCGAGTACGTGCAGGTCGCCGAAAAGAAGCTGGTGCCGACGACGCTCGGCAGCCTGGTCAACGATCTGCTGGTCGCCCACTTCCCCGAGATCGTCGATTACAACTTCACCTCCCAGATGGAGCAGCAGCTCGACGACATCGCCGAAGGTGGCCGCGCGTGGGTGCCCGTTATTCGTGGGTTCTTCGAGCCCTTCGAGCGGACCTTGGCCGCGGCGCAGCAGGAGATGAAGAGCGTCAAGGGCGAGGGTATCGCCACCAACCTTCAGTGCCCGAGCTGTGGAGCGCCGCTGACGGTCAAGCTGGGCAAGCGCGGAGAATTCCTGGCTTGCTCGCGCCACCCGGAGTGTACCTTCACAGGAGACTTGGTCCGCGATGCGGGCGGGCAGATCCAGCTGGCCGAGCAGCCGGAGCTCGCGGGTGTGGACCAGACCTGCGACAAGTGTGGCCGGCCCATGGCGGTCAAGAAGAGTAAGTTCGGCATGTTCCTGGCGTGCACCGGCTATCCGGAGTGCAAGAATACGCGCGACTTGGCCAAGACGAGCGAGGGTACGCTTCAGGTAGCCGAGACCATTACCGATCGGCTCTGCGAGAAATGCGGCAAGCCGATGGTTCAGAAGAAGGGTCGCTTCGGACCGTTTCTCGGCTGTAGCGGTTATCCCGAGTGTAAGAATATTATCAACCTCGATCGTAAGGGACAGCCCAAGGCGCCGCCGCAGATCACGGATGAGGTCTGTCCCGAATGCGGCAAGCCGATGGCACTCAAGCAGGGCCGCTACGGTCCTTTTCTGAGCTGCACCGGCTATCCGAAGTGCAAGACGATCAAGCGGCTGCCGGCGGAGAAGGCCAAGCAGCCCGTGGAAGAGCTGGTGGCAAGGTAGTGGAGATGGAGCCGACGAACATTGACGAGCTGTTGACCCGTGGTGTTGCCGAGGTCATCATCGAGGCGGATCTGCGTGCGAAGCTCAAGAGTGGCCGCAAGCTGCGGCTCAAGCAGGGCTTTGACCCGTCGCGCCCGAACATGACCATCGGCAATGCCGTCGGTCTACGTAAGCTGCGCAAGTTTCAGGAGCTTGGCCACGAAGTTGTACTGATCGTCGGCGATTGGACGGCACGCATCGGCGATCCGTCCGGGAAGGATGAGACCCGGCCGCGGCTGCCGGCCGAGGTCGTGCAGGCAAACGCCCACACTTATATGGAGCAGTTCTTCAAGATCGTGGACCGGAACCGGACCGAGGTGCGCTGGCAGAGTGAGTGGTACGGTGGCTTTAGTCTGGAAGACGCGTTCAACCTGGCCGGCCGCTTCACTCTCGCCCAGATGCTCGCGCACGAAACCTTCCGCAAGCGTTATGAGTCGGGCGGGGCGATCACCTTTCTCGAGCTGATGTACCCGATGCTCCAGGGCTACGACTCCGTTGCGATCAAGGCCGATGTGGAGTTCGGCGGCACGGACCAGAAGTTCAATAATCTCGCCGGCCGTGAGCTGATGGCCGACCTCGGCATGGAGCCGCAGCAGGTCTTCCTGGTGCCGCTGATTCCTGGCACCGACGGGCGCAAGATGGGGAAATCGTTCGACAACTCCATCGACATCAATGCACCGCCAGCCGAGATGTACGGCAAGCTCATGTCGATGGGCGATGCGGTCATGCCGCTCTATTATGAGGTACTTACCGACGTGCCGATGGCCGAGATCCACGAGCTGGAGCAGGCCATGCGGCAGGGTACGGTGAATCCGCGCGACCTCAAGATGCGGATGGCCCGGCTGATCGTCGCCGAGTTCGCGGGACCGGATGCCGCGGCGATGGCCGAAGCCGAGTTCGTCAAGGTCTTTCAGCAGCGGGAGCGCCCCGACGACATGCCCGAGCACGCCATCGCGGGGCCGGTCAACATCGTCGAGTTGCTGGTTGGCACCGGCCTCGTGGCGAGTAAAGGTGAGGCGCGCCGGTTAATCGACGGCGGGGGCGTGCGCTTGAACGGCGAAAAGGTTGCCGGCTCAGATCTGACCATTTCTCCGGAAGGTGAGCAGGTGCTCCAGGTTGGCAGGCGCAAGTTTGCCCGGATCGTGCCGGTGTAGTAGCCGCGAAGTGCAGATGGTCAGCAAAGGGCCGCGTCAGGCTACGTAGCGCTTCTTCCCGGCCTCCGCAAGAGATCGTTTCTGGCTCGAGGTCGGCCTCCGTAGCGGTTCGTTTCAGGGAAGTCGATTCGTACCTGATCGTCTGAGACTGCTATAATAGCGCACAGCATGCGCCGCCCGTTGGCTAGCCTCACACCACGATCGCCGCAGGGAAGGTTTGCGGCGGCCTTCGTGTCCCCGGCACTTCTCGTGCTGCTCTGGTCGCTCCTGACCTACGGAACCCTGTCGCCGATCGCCCAGTCGATCGGATTTGGTCTCCGCGTACTGGCCGCGATCGCCCTGGTCGCCTTCTGGGCCTCGCTCAACGTGCCGCTTCGCAAGCCTTCCAAGAGCAGAGTCATCGTCAGGATTGCAGATTTCGCGGATGTCGCCGGGAAGCAGGTCTCACTGCCTGCGCGCACGCTCCAGCAGCTCCTCCGCCCGCGGCCGGCCTGGGAGCCCGTGGTCGACGAAGAAGGGATGACCTCGCTCGCGCTCCCGGCAGGTGGGCTGGAGCTGGCCTCGTTGCTGCGCTATCCGATCGGCAAACAGATCGGTTCCATTCCGGATGTCGCGGTCGTCGCTTTACCGTACATCGGCGATCCCTTGGCTGCACTGCGACACGGAAGGAGCGCGGGAGCGCACATCGTCGTGTGGGGCCGGGCACAGAAGCATGCCGGCCCCGCCGGTCTGCGGTTTGGTCCGAGAATTACGGTGACGCGTCGCCTGGAGCCGCCGATCGGATCGAGCGATTTCCGGCTCTGCGGCCTCGATATGCTCACGCTCGGATCGCAGCGACTCCACGTCTGGAACAACCGGTATCTCGGGCTTCAGCATCTCCAATCCCTGCTTCAGGGGCTGGTTCTGTACGCCTATGGAGCACGGCGCGAGGCCGCAAACGAGCTCGCAGCGGTGCGCGTGACCGCGGAAGGGGACGAGCCGTCGGTCGCGGGCGAGTCGGCGGCAAGGTTACTGTACGGCAATCTGCCCGTGCTCGACGAAGCCTGGGCCGAGGCAGAGCAGCTCTACCTGGGAGTCGACGTCGAGCCGCTGGCCGCGGCAGCCGCCGTGAACCTCGGCGTTCTCGATGCCCTACGCGGCGAGCCAGTGCAGTCGCTCGACTGCCTTCAGCCTGCGAAGCGCGCCGATCCTGGCAGCCTGCGCGTGCTGAAAGAGCTTGGCGCGGTCTACGTAGCAGAGCGGCAGTTCGAGCGCGCCATCTCGATTCTTACGCACGTTCGTGACCTCGACCCGTCGCGCGCCGATCTGGTGTTCGATCTCGGTCTGGCCTACGAAGCTGCCGGGCGCATGCAAGAGGCGCTCGAGAGCTTCGAGGTAGCCCTTCAGCTGGCGCCCTCAGATGGTGCTGATCCACAATTGTGGTACAAACTAGGGCAGATATTTATCAGCGCCGGTCCGACCGATCGTGCGAATGAGGCCTATCGCATGTACGCCGACAAGCATGCTTCCGTGCCGAAGCCCAGTAGTACTCGAGCGGTTACTATTTCAGATGAGTAGGGCAGAGGCCGCAGCCGTGATCGGTTTTTGGAGAAGGCGGGCTTGCGCGTTCTAATGCTTTCATGGGAATATCCGCCCCATAGCGTTGGCGGGATGGGAAAGCACGTCGCGGAGCTGACGCCGGCGCTCGCGGACGCGGGTATCGAGGTCCACCTCGTCACGCCTTGTCTGCGAGGCGGACCTGACGAGGAGCAGGTGGCGCCGAATGCGAGGATCTACCGAGTTCCGATACCGGCGACGTCGGGCGGTGCCGACCTCGTGACCTTTGCCCAGATGAGCAATGGCAGCCTTGAGCTCAAAGCGCGTGAGCTTCAGGCGCGGGTCGGGCATTTCGATCTGGTCCATGCCCATGACTGGCTCGTAGCCTATAGCTCCGTCGCACTCAAGTATTTTGCCCGGATTCCGCTGGTGGTGACGGTTCATTCCATGGAGCGCGGCCGGTGCCAGGGTCGCCTCGCGACGGACCAGGCACTGGCGATTAACGGGACCGAGTGGTGGCTTACCTACGAGGCATGGCGCGTGATTACCGTGAGTAGCTACATGGCAGAGCAGGTCGCCGAGTATTTCGCGGTGCCCCGCGACAAGGTCGACGTCATTCACAATGGCGTCGGAGATCCCCGAACTCCGCCGCTCGCCGCGGACGAGCGCCAGAGCTTCAGGCGCCGGTATGCACAAGATTCGCAGCCGATCGTCTTTTCGGTCGGCCGTCTCGTCTATGAGAAAGGGATACATCTCTTGGTCGACGCGGCGCCACGGATTCTGGCCGCGTGCGGCTCGGCCAAGTTTGTTGTCGCGGGAACCGGCAGCCAGCTGCATGCGCTACGCCAGCGGGCATGCGAGCTTAACGTTCAGGATTCCTTCCATTTCACGGGCTTCATCACCGACGAGGATCGCGATCGTCTCTACCAGGTCGCCGATGTGGCTGTGTTTCCGAGCATCTATGAGCCATTTGGGATCGTGGCACTCGAGGCGATGAGCTATCGCTGCCCCGTCGTCGTCGCCGCAACCGGGGGGCTTGGCGAGGTCATCAGACTGCACGATACCGGGTTGACGAGCCACCCGGGCAACGCCGAGTCGCTCGCATGGGCCGTCCTTGAGACTCTTCAACATCCGGATTGGGCGCGGGCGCGCGCCGAGAAGGCCTTTCACGAGGTCCGGCAGCTGTATCACTGGAAAAAGATCGCACAGGAGACTGTCGACGTCTACCGTCGTATTCAAGACGAGGTGCGCCAGACTCCCTGGGCCCAACCGAAGTACGAGCACATCCAATGACAGACCAGCGTCGTCACGAAGTCGGCGAGGCAATTGCTCTCGCCCGAGCCGGGGATCGGGGCGCCGCCTACCGGCTCTTACGCGGCGTCACGACCGAGGATCCATTCAATGCCGAGGCCTGGCTCTGGTTAGGCGGCGTGACGAGTGACCCCGTCGAGCAGCGCGCCGCCCTGGAGCGCGTTATCGCACTCGATCCCGGCAATACACGAGCGCAGCGCGGTCTACAAGCGCTGCGCACGCGTAACCCAGGCGTCTTTGTACAGCCGCAGGCTGAGGAGCTGGCCCCCGCTGCCGCGATTCCTGCGCCGGTACCCGCCGACAGTTCCATGCCTGCAATCGGTGAGACTACGGCGAGTGCACCGGTTTCGCCCGGTCTGTCCCAAACTGTCGTCGAGCCGGTTTCGGCCGCCGGGCCGAGGACTATAGCGGAGCCGGCTGCCCCGCAAACCGCTTCTCAAGCTGCCACGAGCTCTACGCAGCCGATCCAGGCCGCCGTCACCGAGGCTGCTGTTGCGGCTGGCCCGACGACGACCGAAAATATGGAAGCGGTGGCAGCGACGGCCGGCACCGATGCTTCTGATGGAGCTCATTCTTCCCTGGAGGAGGAGCTGCGTTGCCCTTACTGTGGGGCCTCGACCGCGCTCGAGGATGTTCGCTGCTCACACTGCCAGGGTGAGCTGATCGTAGCCTCGGACCACACCTCAGGCGCGCGCCTAGCACGACTCCTGCTGGCGCTGCTCTGGCTTCTGGCCGCTGCCGCCGCCGTCGCCAGTAGTGTGTGGACGCTCGGGGAGACGCAGCGGATCCAGGCGGGCACAGACCACACATTGGGCCCATCTTTACAGCAGCTCGGCCTGGCAGCGCGCACCGATTCCGTGCTCCCCGTTGTCAGCTCAATCGGGCTGTCGCTAGGCGGCCTTGCTTTGATCGGATTGATCGTAGCGGCCGGGCTCCTTTTGCGCTCACGAGCTATGTACGTTATCAACCTGATCCTCGTTCTCGCTGCGCTAGCCGCCTCGATCGTCCTGCTTGTGGCAAGCTTGCCGATACTCACAGGTACCCGGCAGCTCGGCCCGGACGTGGCCACCGTCGGGCTTGCGATCGTCGTGGCTTGCATCGTCGTCGCCGGCGTCGAACTCGTGCTGACGCTCGCAAGTCGTCGGGAGTTCTTCCCGCGCAGGGTCCGTGCGCGTATCCCCGTCCAGTCGCTGTCCGGTGCGGAGCATTTCCGCCTCGGCACGCGCTACCGCGATCGAGGCTGGCGTTGGGCCGCGGCGCGCGAGCTTGAGCGCGCGGCCGATCAGGAGCCGCAAGTACTCAAGTATCGCCGTGCGCTTGCCGAGGTCTACGCCAGCATGGGCGACCACTTACGGGCCCGGGATGAGCTACGGGCATCGCTGAATCTGCAGCCTGATTTGTCTCCGGCCGCGCGCGCCGGGGCACTTGCCGAGGAAGTGCAGCATGGGCGGAAGTAGCTTTGGATCGGCGTTTCGCCTGTCGACCTTCGGTGAGTCGCATGGACCGGCGGTCGGCGTCGTCGTCGACGGCTGTCCGGCGGGCCTCGCGATCACGGTCGACGAAATTCAGCGCGACCTCGACCGGCGGCGCGTCGGCCAGAGCCGCATGTCGTCGGCGCGCCAAGAAGGCGACCGCGTTCGGATCCTCTCGGGCGTCTTCGAGGATCAGACGACGGGCACGCCGATCTCGATGATGGTCGACAACGAGAATGCGCGCCCGAGCGATTATGATGCGCTCAAAGAGCTATACCGGCCGGGACACGCGGATTGGACTTGGGATGCTAAGTTCGGGCGGCGCGACTGGCGCGGCGGAGGCCGTTCCTCCGCGCGCGAGACGATCGGTCGCGTCGCCGCTGGCGCAATCGCTCGCAAGCTGCTCGCCGGAGTCGGAATCTCGGTCGTCGGGTACACCCTTCAGCTGATGCATCTACGCGCGAAGGTCATCGACGAGGCCGAGATCGAGCGTAATCCGATGCGCTGCCCGGACCCAGAGGTGGCCACGGAGATGGTGGCGTTGGTCGAGCAGGCGCGGCGCGAGCTCGACTCGCTCGGGGGCATCGTCGAAGTGCGCGCGCGCGGTGTCCCTCCCGGCCTCGGCGAGCCCGTCTTCGACAAACTGGATGCAGACCTGGCAAAGGCGATGCTCAGCATTCCGGCGGTGAAGGGCTTTGAGATCGGCGACGGCTTTGCCGTCGCCCAGGCACGCGCATCAGAGAATAATGACCCCTTTACACGCCGCTCGGATGGAAGGATCGGTACCGTCTCCAATCACGCGGGTGGTATTCTCGGCGGCATTTCGAGCGGCGAAGAGATCGTCGTGCGCGTCGCGGCCAAGCCGCCGGCGTCGATCGCGCGCGAGCAGCAAACCGTCGATCGTCGCGGTGAGGCCGCTTCGATCAGCGTCAAAGGCCGGCACGATCCGACGGTGCTGCCCCGGCTTGTGCCGGTTGCCGAAGCGATGGTTCTCTTAGTGCTGGCCGACCACTGGCTCCGGCAGCGAGGAGCGCGACTATGAGCGACGAAGTAGGCCGCGCCGTGCAGGCGGCATCTGCGCCACTGGAGACCTCCGGCGGGACGCGTGGGGCAGCCCCGGCCCCGGGCGGCACCTCGCCCCCGGAGGTGCCGCAGCCGGCAGTGGGTATGGAGCCCGCGACCAAGCTTCCAGATGCCGGGGTGCGTCCCGCATTGGGGACCCCGGCGGGCCGAGCTGCACCGGTCGCGGAGGCAGGTCAGCGGCCGAGACGCGTGCGCTCCCAGCCGCTTGCGGTCCGCCCGGCCGCCGTTTCGCCGGGCGCACTCGCCCCCGAGCGTGTTGCGAGCCCACAGGGAGCGTGGCGTTGGACACCGGTAGCGGCCGGCCTCGCGGTGCTCGCCTGGGTCGTCGCGATCGGTCTACTAGTTACGAGCAGCCCGCTCGATGGGCGCGTCTCGTCGCCGCGTCTTCTGCTCGCAGTCGCCTGGGGTGCAGCGGCGATGCTCACCTTCGCGCCCGTCGAGTTTCGCCTCGGCTTGCCGGGGTTGACATTGCAGGGCATTCTCGGCTGGGTCTTGCTCGGCTATATCCTGGCCTTTGTCCCGCCGCCGACCGGCTGGCTGCTCGAGCTCCCGGACCTGCCCGTCTATCTCCTCTTTTTCGTCGCGCTCTTCTTTGCCATCGCCGCCGCGGCGCTCCCGCTCACCTATCTGCTCGGGCGGCGTATGTATGTGCGCAGAATGCATCAGCTTGATCTACGCCGCGCTCGCCGGCAGGCCTACGAAATCGGTATCCTTGCCGTAGCATTGATGCTGCTCGCGGAACTCCGCGTGCTCATGCCGCTCACCGGCTTGCTGGTCGTCGCCGTCTTTGTGCTCGTCGAGACCTTGCTGCTTTCACAGGTAGCCCCGGAGAGTTAAACGCCGGCAATGAGGGCACTTCAATGGCGCTGAATATTACGATCTTGGGTCTTGGGCCGGTGGGCACGTCGCTTGGACTGGCACTCGGGACCATCGACGCCCAGATGCTGGACGTCGGGCGGCCGGTTATTACCGGCTGGGATCGGGACCAGAGCGTCATGAAGGAAGCTCGAGGACGATTGGCGGCCGATCGGGTCGAGGGGAACCTTCAAAGGGCGGTGCGGGAGGCGGACGTCGTTATCGCGGCGGTTGACTATGGCGAGATGCGCGAGCTGCTGGCGTCGATCGCGCCATCGCTTAAGAACGGCGCCATCGTCACGGATACCACGGCGACCAAGGCTCCGATCCTTGAATGGGCAACGGAGCTTCTCCCGATTACGGTCGAATTCATAGGTGGGCATCCGCTGACAGGTTTTGGCGACGATGCGGGTCTTGGCACGTCGCGCGACGCCCTACGGGGGGCGATTTACTGCCTTGTTCCCTTGCCTCGGACGCGACGTGCCGCTCTGGACGGTGTCGAGGCCCTCGTCACGGCAATCGAGGCGAAGCCCTATTACATGGATGCGTTCGAGCACGACTCCTATGTTGCCGCGGCCGCGCATCTTCCGCTGGCGCTGGCGCTGGCGCTGATGGAGACGGTCGGCCAAAGCGGCGGATGGCGCGAGATTCAGGCGATCGCCGGCGAGGGCCTGCTGCGAATGACGGAGCTCGCATCTGGCGACGCTGCTCTAGCCGGCGATGCATTGCTGGGGAATGCCGCGGCGATCGACGGCTGGCTGGATCGGCTGATCGGGTCGCTGATCGACCTCCAGAAGACTCTGCGTGATCCTGGCGCACTCGAGGCGCTGCTCGAGCGCAGCCGAGTCACACGCGACGACTGGCTGCGCTCGGAGCCTAATCTTCGACCGGGGGAAAGCACATTTCACGGAAACTTGCAGGATGTGGAGCGTCCCAACCTCAGCGGCCTTTTCTTCGGGCGGCGCCGTCCGAGCCCGAATCCGAAGAAGCGTCGCTAATTTGCGCCCGCCGCGGCCCCAGTGCTAGAATGGCACGTGAGGGAACAGCAGATCGAGATAGGGGACAGGGATAGAGGTGATACGGGAGAGTGCGGCGATGGCCCGAGAGTCGTTCGGCCCTTCCCTGAAACTGTTCTCCGCTAGCCGGTGATCTCTCCCTCTGTAGCTCTTTCCCTTTCCCCTGGCCCACCGAGGTAGGTGCAATGGAGCGCAAAATCCGGGTACTGGTCGCCAAGCCTGGCCTCGATGGTCACGATCGCGGTGCGAAAGTTATCGCGCGTGCGCTGCGTGATGCCGGGATGGAGGTCATCTATACCGGCCTTCAGCAGACTCCTCAGATGATCGTCGACGCGGCGCTTCAGGAAGATGTCGACGTCGTCGGCCTTTCGATTCTTTCCGGCGCACATATGACGCTGCTGCCAAAGGTGTCTCAGCTTCTCCGCGAGGCCGGCGCCGACGATGTGCTCATTGTCGCCGGGGGCATTATCTCCGATGCCGACGCCGAGATCCTACGGCGCGACTATGGCATAGCGCAGGTCTACGGCCCGGGCGCTTCGACGCATGCCATCGTCGACTATATCCGCTCCCATGTTGCTCCTGAACGCTTCGCGGGCGCCGATGTCTGAGTCTACCAGCCAAGCAGAAGGGCCGGCACGCCGGAATCTGGTCGATAAGCTCCTCGCGGGAGATCGCCGCGCGCTGGCCCGGATCATCTCGATCGTGGAACATGCCGGTCCAGAGGGGCGTGCCGCGCTGGTCAAGCTCTATCCGCACACGGGACGGGCGCAGATCGTCGGCGTTACAGGACCTCCCGGGGCCGGCAAGTCGACCCTGGTGAACGAGCTCGCCCTGGAGCTACGCCGGCGCGGCCGTACGATTGCAATCGTCGCCGTCGATCCCACGTCGCCCTTCACCGGCGGCTCGATCCTTGGCGATCGCATTCGGATGCAGCCGCTAGGCGGCGACAGCGGTGTCTTTATCCGCTCCATGGCAAGCCGCGGGCAGCTCGGCGGTATCGCACGCGCCACCGGCGACGTCGTCAAGGTCTTCGACGCCGCCGGCTTCGACGTGATCGTCGTCGAAACGATCGGTGCGGGACAGGCCGAGGTTGAGATCGCGCGCGAGGCACACACGACGGTTGTCGTCGAAGTGCCTGGCCTCGGCGACGATGTGCAAGCCATCAAGGCTGGGATCCTCGAGGTGGCCGACATATTCGTGGTCAACAAAGCCGACCGGGAGGGCGCCGAAAGCTGCCGGCGCCAGCTACAGATGATGATGCGTCTGGGAACCCCAGTGCCCGGCGCACCGGGCGAAGGCTGGGAGATCCCCGTTCTTACGGCCGTTGCAACGCGAGGCGAGGGCATCGGCGGAGTTGCAGACGCGCTGGAGGGTCATTGGCGCTTTCTTCACGAGAGCGGTCGCTTCGTCGAGCGGGAGCGAGAGCGCGCGGTACGTGAGCTGCACGCGATCGTCCAGAATATGGCGCTCGACTTTGTGCGCGCGCGTGTGCCGCGGGCGCAGCGCGACGAAATCGTCGCGCATATCCAGAGACGAGCCCTCGATCCCTATACCGGTGCCGAGCAGCTCCTGGCCGACGCCCTCGGGGTAGCCGGCCCAACCTGATTGCCGTGAGGCTGCGCCGCAGGGTGCAGCCTTTCTCGTCTGTATAGGTTCCTTTCTTCGTACCAAGCCAAGGAGGACTCGATGAAGGCTTATGGCCCAGACAAGATTCACAATGTCGGCATCTTCGGCCACGGAGGAAGCGGAAAGACGACCATCGTCGAGGCGCTGCTGTTTACCGCGAAGGCGACGACCCGACTCGGCCGGGTCGAGGATGGGACGACCGTATCCGACTTCGACCCCGACGAGCAGAAGCGCCGGATGTCGGTGAGCCTCGCAGTTGCTCCCGTCGAGTGGCGGGAGAATAAGATTACCCTGCTCGACGTACCGGGCTTCGCGGACTATGCCTCTGAGATCGCCGCGGCGATGCGCGTGATCGACGGCGCCGTGATCGTGATGGACGCGGCGGCAGGCGTGGAAGTTGGGACCGAACTCGTCTGGCAAGCAGCCCGCAAAGCCGGCGTGCCGTGTATCATCTTTGTCAACAAGATCGATCGTGAGAACGCCGATTTCGATCGGTGCGTCGCCCAAGCGCAGCAGCAGCTCGATTCCGCCGTGATCCTGATGCAGATCCCGGTTGGAGCGCAGCGTAACTTCAAAGGTATCGTCTCCCTTCGGCGCGAGCGAGCCTGGATGCATAGCGAAAAGCATGATGGTGGGTTCGCCGAGGCCCCCGTCCCGGATGACCTCCAGGAAACCGTCGCCGCGCAGCGCGACGCGCTCATCGACAAGATCGCGGTGACCAATGACCACCTGATCGAGAAGTATCTCGAAGAGGGAGCCGGCGGGCTCACACAGGATGAGCTCCGCCAGGGCCTGCGCGACGGCATCGGTTCGCATACGATTGTTCCGGTCTTCGTCGGCTCGGCCTCCGCTCTGTCCGGTATGAGCCAGCTCCTCGACGGCATCCTCGACAGCTTCCCGTCGACAGCTCGCAAGACGGAGCCTGCGACCGATCTGCTGACCGGGAAGACCATCGATCTCAAGTCCGAGCCAGGCGAGTCGCTGGCCGCGCTCGTCTTCAAAACGGTGGCCGACCCCTACGTTGGTAAGCTCAGCTATGTGCGGGTCTTTTCAGGGGAGCTCCACTCAAACTCCTCGATCTTCAATCCGCGGACGCGCCACGACGAGCGGATCGGCCAGCTCTATGCCATCCGCGGCAAAGAGCAGACGCCGGTGCACCTGGTCGGACCGGGCGATATCTGTGCGATTACGAAGCTGGCCGAGACGATCAGCGGTGATACGCTCTGCTTGCATGACCGGCCGGTCGAGCTCCGTGGTGTCGAATATCCCAGGCCGGCCTTTACCGGAGCGGTCCGGCCGCATACCAAGGCGGACTTAGATCGAATGGGCACGGCGCTTCACCGTGTCATGGAAGAAGATCCGGCCCTGCAGATGAGCCGCGATCCTGGCACCGGGGAGACGCTCTTAGCGGGGCTCGGCGAGTCTCACCTGCAGAGCGTCGCAGAGCGCATGAAGCGGAAGTTCGACGTCAGTATCGACATCGACATTCCGCGTGTGCCCTATCGTGAGACCATCCGCGGGCGAGGTGACGCGCTCTATCGCCATAAGAAGCAGACCGGCGGGGCCGGCCAGTTCGCAGAGGTCGCTCTACGCGTTGAGCCGCTCCAGCCGGACCCGGAGCGCGAAGACCCGCTGGAGTTCAAGTGGGAGATCGTCGGCGGCGTGATCAGCCGTGGCTTCATGCCTGCCGTCGAGAAGGGCGTGCGCGAGGCAATGGAGGAGGGTCTGCTTTCGGGCAATCCGGTCGTCGATGTGCGGGTCGCGGTCTACGATGGCAAGGAACACCCGGTCGACAGCAAGGAGATTGCCTTCAAGACTGCCGGCAACCAGGCCTTCAAGCAGGCTGCCCTTAAAGCCCAGCCGGTTCTCATGGAGCCGATTTACGAGCTGGAGATCAGCGTGCCCGACCAGTATACAGGCGATGTTATGAGTGACCTCAATACGCGCCGCGGGCGGATCATGGGCGTTCAGCCCTCGGACGGCCGCACCGTCATCACGGCGCATGTGCCCCTGGCCGAGTGCCAGCGCTATGCCACCGATCTGCGCTCGATTACCCAGGGCCGTGGGTCCTTCGGTATGCACTTTGTGCATTACGAGGATGTCCCGGCACATCTTGCCGATGAGGTCAGGTCCCACTTCAAGACCGAGCACGCACAGAGCGTGTAGGCGCTCTCCATAGCATCTCGTGGTCGACAGCTACAGCGGGCCCGGAACCATTTTCGGGAGGTTCCGGGCCCGCTCTTGCTTCGCATCCGTCGTTCGCCCCTCCTGTCAGCTAATAGTCAGTCCGGTGTGAGCCGCCTGGGACGAATAGCGGTCCTGGCCGATTTACGGCGGCGTATAATTATCGCCCGGACGGCACGCCGGGCTGTCCAAAGCTCGCTGGTTGCTCCGGCCCTCACACCTCGGACTTCTGCGATCATGCTATCTCTGACTCGCCTCGCTCGCGGTCGGTCTCCTGATGAGCGCGACCGGCGTCGCGCCTATTACCGTCGCGGGACTCACTTTTCATCCGTATCTGATCTTCTTCCTGTTGAGCGGCCTACTGCGGCTCCTCGCCGTGATTCTCGGGCGGCGGGCAGTCTAGTCTGCACCTAAACGGCGCCGTCGAAGCGCAGCGCTGCGATCTGCTCCCCGGTGTAGCCCAGCTCGCCGAGGATTTCGTCGGTGTGGTATCCGAGCGGCGGCGGCGGAAGCCGGATCTGGCAGGGCGTCCGGCTGAGGACGAAAGGAAATCCGACTTGATCGATCTCGCCCAGCGTTGGATGCGCGACCTTCTGCCGCAGGTTATAGTGTGCCGCCTGAGGGTCCGCGAATACCTCCGGCACGCTGTTGATCGGCCCACACGGCACGGAGGCAGCTTCCAGACGCGCTAGCAAGTCCGCGGTATCAAAGCCCCTGAGTGTAGCTTCGACCGGCTCGAGCAGATCCTGGCGGTGCGCCATACGAGCGGCGTTGTTCTGGAAGCGCGGGTCGCCGAGCAACTGGTCGAGTCCAAGTGTCTGGCAGAAGCGAGTCCATATCGCGTCATTGCCGCAGGCAATATTCACGTAGCCGTCACGTGTCTGAAATGTCTGGTAGGGCGTCACAATCGCGTGGGCGTTTCCGGTGCTGCGCGGCGTCTCGCCCGTGGCGAAGTAGATGCCGGCCTGATAGGTCAACAGAGCAACCTGCCCGCCCAGCATCGTCGTGTCGATGTACTGGCCTTCGCCCGTGCGCTCGCGGTGAAAGAGCGCGCTGACGATCGCGTAGGCGGCGAACATGCCGGCCGCGATGTCGGCGATCGGTACGCCGAAGCGTGTCGGCTCGCCTCCTTCCGGCCCCGTGACGCTCATCAGTCCCGACATGCCCTGCACGATCAGATCGTAGGCTGTCCGATCACGCTCGGGACCCTCCTGCCCGAACCCCGAGATCGAGCAATAGACGATGCCCGGCCTGCGCTCGGACACGGCCTGATAGGCGAAGCCGAGGCGCCCGAGCGTTCCGGGGCTGAAGTTTTCGACGAGCACGTCGGCCTGCTCGATCAGCAGCCAGAGGACGTCACACCCGGCTGCGGTTTTGAGATTAAGCGTCAGGCTGCGCTTGTTACGATTGATGCTCAAATAGTAGGCGCTCTCGCCGTCTACGAAGGGGGGGGCCCACGCGCGTGTATCGTCCCCTTTTCCCGGCTGCTCGATCTTGACGACGTCGGCACCCATATCGCCGAGCATCATAGTAGAGTATGGTCCGGTCATGACGCGGGTCAGATCGACTACGCGGATTCCGGCCAGCGGCTGGGTATTCACAACAGATAGCTCTCTCGTTAGCCGCATCCAGCATTCGTCCCCTGCTGCCGGATGCGGCGCCAGAACTCTATCCTATCATACCGCCGGAGTGACGACGGCTACGGCGTGGCCGATCCCGGGCTACAGCTGACAGTCGAATATCAGGGACTTTTCAGATTGCCGATATGCAGGTATAATCCGCGCAGCTCGCTCGCGGCTATTCCACAGCTTTCGGTACTCGTGTCGGTTTTCCCGAGCGGGATAGGGCCGATATCGAACGGGGCGCCCCACTCGGTACCGTAAGACTGGAGTGTACCGCTACAAAGGGCGAATTTGCTGGTACAATCCCAGCCGTCCAGACCAAGCTTGTCTGGTTACCCGCTATCCCCGGTGCGCCGGGCGCCACCGGACTAGTCATCCATGTGGATGAGAAGGATTGGACGCCGTGCGACGTCTATTTGCAGCCGTGTTCGCCATGCTGATCGTCTTCTCGTTTGTGCTCGCCCCCGATGACGCCTCCGCGTATGCGTCCTGTAACTGTACGGCCTGGGCGCATTCCAAGCGACGGGATCTTCCCATGACGCTCGGCAACGCTCTCACCTGGGCGAGTCGCGCTCGCAGGGCCGGCTTTTCGGTCGACAGCCGGCCGCGTGTCGGGGATATCATGGTGCTTCAGCCTGGGGTTCAAGGAGCGCATCGGCGCTATGGGCATGTCGCCTACGTTATCGGCGTGAGCGGCAGCCGGGTGACGGTGAGCGAGATGAACGGTGGATCGAGCTGCGGGGTGCGCCGCGACAGTTACCACACCGGTCGCGGCGTAAGCTTCATCCATCGCCGGTAGGAGCCGAGAAACCGGCGGTCCCAATGGGGCGCTGTGGAGTGTCTACTACTACGGGGCCAGGCGCGGCATTTCTGCCGCGCCTTCGCTTGTCCCACCAGTCCGCGTCGTCCTGCTTTAGGCTAATGCCGGCTCGATTGCGCGGCTACGTCCGCGGGGTTTCTGCTGCTTGACGAGTTGGCCGGAGCGGCCTATAGTCATGGCAACCGATGTGGAACGAGCGAAGTGAGGAAGCATGGCATCGCTGTTAGAGACGGAAATCCACAGCCAGCCGGAGGTGCTCACGCGACTGCTTGAGCGCGAGACACCACGCGTGCAGCGCATCGTCGAGCAACTGCCAGCTTTCTCCTATGCGCTGATCGCGGCACGCGGCACCTCGGACTATGCGGCGACCTATGCTACCTATATTTGGGCCGCTCTGGCAGGATACCCTGTCGCCCTCGCGACACCCTCGCTGTATACACTCTATAAGACACCGCCGCGCATGGATGGTGCGCTCGTCGTCGGAGTATCCCAGTCCGGTCAGTCGCCTGATATCGTAGCCGTCCTCGAAGAAGCGAAGCGGCAGGGGCGCCCGACGTTAGCGATCACCAACGATGGGGCATCGCCGCTCGCGGCGACTGCCGATCATGTGATCGAGCTCCACGCAGGTCCTGAGCGCAGCGTCGCGGCCACGAAGACCTATACGGCCCAGCTTACGGTGATGGCGCTGCTCGCCGTGACCTTGGGTGGGGTGGATCAATCCGGGCTCCAGCGGATGCCGGAGGTGGTGGCGGCGACGCTGAGGGGCGCAAGCGGCGTGGCGGCGCGAGTTGAGCGCTATCGCTATATGGAAGAGTGTGTCGTCGTCGGCCGCGGCTACAACCTGGCGACGTCGTTCGAGCTGGCGCTCAAGCTCAAAGAGCTCACCTACGTTATGGCCACGGCCTATTCCTCGGCCGACTTTCGCCATGGTCCGATCGCCACTGTGCACGATGGCTTGCCCGTGATTCTGGTCATGCCCGGCGGAGCGACCTTTGACGACATGCGCGATCTTGCGCATGAGCTCAAGACTCGCGACGCCGAGCTTGTGATCATCTCTGAAGCCGAGGCAGCTCTGGCACTCGCCACAACCTCGCTCCCTTTGACGGAGTCTGTGACCGAATGGCTCAGCCCGATTGCGGCGATCGTTCCCGGCCAGCTCCTAGCTCTTCATCTCGCCCTGGCGAAGGGCCTCGATCCGGATACTCCCCGCGGTCTCAAGAAGGTGACTCGCACCCTGTAGGGCTCCTGCAGGCTGCCCCGTCTTTATCTTGCGCTTCGCACCCTGCTGCCTGAGCGGTTATGGCAAGGCCAAGCTCCTCATGTCTTGAGCTTCAGAGATCGCAGCCTCGCGTTCGCGTTTTGTAATCTTCTATCCTTCCTCGTACCTGAACATTCGTGCTAGCTTCGTACGTGTGGGATTGGAGACAGTATGCGTGCACCTAAGAGCTGGCCCGGTCCGCGCCAGCTGCTCATCGCAAGCATCTACGGGTTTGGATTGCATGCGCTGCTCCAGCTTGATGCCTTTTCGATGCGCCCGCTGCTGGCCCTTATCCTGATGTTGTATGTTGTAGCAGGCCTGCTCGGAGCAGTGCATGCGTTGTGGAGAATGTACCATGTCCTGTAACGATCCTGTATGCCGGTTAAATGACGAGCTCTTAGGATTACTGCCTTCGCTCGAGATTGAGCAGCAGCAGCGTGTGCTGCGGCGCTGGCACGAGCTTGATCTCAAGGGGCGAGACGCGCTCCTGAATAGCTTATGCGAGCCACGCACGGATGAAGCGGACCTCAAGACTCTGTCGAAGCTGGCAGACTATTTTCAGTGTGGCGTCTACGATGTCGTGCGCTACACCCGCTCGGACCAAGAGGGTTAGTGCGCCCTCAGGCCAGGGATCGAGAGTGCTCCCCAAAGCGCTCCTTTCTCTTGCTAGCTATCGTTATCCTGTTCCCGAAAAGGTCGTCTGATGATGCATTAGGTCACAAGGGGATAGGAAACAGGTTTAAGAGACGAGAGGGATCGGGATCTGAGCGACGGTCGGCGGTCGCCGATCCCCAATCCAAGATATTGGTCAAGTCGCCGGTAAGGTGACATTGGTATGCTCTGCATTGTAGACAGGAGCTAACAATGCCGACCAACGATCAAGACCGCCAGCGCCTGCTGACACTATATTTTCTGACTCTCCCCGAGCACCTTGCCCCGGAAGCGTTCGCGGATCTCTTTGCCGAGGATGTCGAATCGGTGCTCGCGCAAATACATGGGCAACGTATGACACCTACCAACCGCCCGTATCTGCCGGCGCAGGCAGCGTAAACCGCGTTCGCCGCCTCAAGGTCTTTCCCTCGACAATCAACGCCGGCCGTTCCCTAACTGCCGGCTGTATGATGTTAGGGAGGATTTACGATAGCCGTACGCATCTCTTTCGTCTCATCGATGATACGCCAAGCGTTCTATGGTATCGTTACACCCTGATTCGGAACGGGCATAAGACGAATCGGTGCGATACAAGGTGCCCATCGGAGTCGAAGGGGGTAGGTTGGTCGAGGATCTCCGGACAGTAGATGTGCTGCGCCCGGGTGTAGGCAAGCGTTACTCCAGTCTCCCGGTCGATCACGTCGACGTAACCGGCTTTCATAGCGACTATGACGGCTCGCCTCTTCGGCCGCAGATGCTCGATATTCGCGTCGGAGATAGGATTTTTTGGTACGATCATAGTGAGAGGTACCAGGCGCGCGTTGACGAAGTAGTCGTCTCCGGGAACCTCCTCCGAGTCGCCTTCGCCGACTCGGAAAGCGCCCCGCCTGAATGGTAAGCTTCGTACGAAAGTAGCTCGAAGGCTTGCTGCGTGGGGAGGAGATGAGGCCAATGGTCGTAGTGGTAGATGATGAACCCGCAATCGTCGAGGTTGTCTGGGATGCTCTGGACGACGCGAATCTCACTACTGTTGGATGTACGCGTGGGCCTGAGGCGCATGCCTGTATTCGTAGCACGCAGCCCCGAGTCGTCATTCTCGATGTCCAGATGCCTGGTGTCGCCGGCATTGAGATCTTCCAACATATGCGGGCCGATCCCTCGACGAGTGCTATTCCCGTCATCTTCTTTACTGCCAACGCCGATAAGCTCACGCAACGCTTGCCTGACTATATCAGCCTGGGCGCCGAGCTGCTTCCAAAGCCGTTCAACGTCGATCGTCTGCTGGATCTTGTGAAGAACGCCCTGTCGGCGTAGCTCTGCTCTCCCGCCGGCGGTGGGCGAACGACTACAGGTGACTAAGCCCGAAGGCGTCGCGCTCTGCGCGGCGCCTTCCGCGTTCTTCGGGACGGTCGCACACTAGGACTCTTGGCAGGCGCAGATCACACCTATGAGCCACTCCTGAAGCGCCCACTAAGTCCGCCGCCATGCGATAGTACAGGCGACATATTGCATGGCAGGTGGTGACGGAGCCCGGCGTGCGAAGCTCGTCGCATGTGGTCGTCTCCGATGGCCGTGCTCGTACCAACGTATGAGTCTGAGCACAAAAAGCACTTGGGCGAAGGGGGTTCTCATGAACGCTCGATCTGGATGGAACCGAAGCATGCAATCCCAACATCTTCGACTCAGCTTGCGTGACAGCTTACGTGACGCTGTGCAAGCGACAGGCGCGGCTGGACTAATCTCGCCTGCTGCACCCGCCCTGGATGGAAAAGCGATCGCCAGCCTTCGAGCGCTGGAGCCGGATGGCGACCA
>JBBSGA010000028.1:0-30277 GCA_038254585.1 Chloroflexales bacterium
CCCTGGCCGAGTACGAGGATTGCGCGGATGCCCTGAGGCAGATCGGGCACTTCATCGACGATGTCTATCGGACGAAGCGGATTCACTCAGCGCTGGGGTATCTCACGCCAGCCGAGTTTGAGGCCGAGTGGGGAAGCCAGCACAGCGACCCCGGCAAGGACACACTAAAGTTGGTATAATTGGTGTCCAAGATTCCCGGACCACTACAGCGTGTCGGTCGTGTGCACGAAGCGGTGTCCGGTCAAGTGCGGCATGAGCTTATTGTTAACACACTCGTCCACAAACACGTTCATACCACCGCGGTTTCGAGCAGCGCACTGACCCGCTGCAGGAGCTCGTCAATCTGCTCCCGCTCAACCCGTGGATACCCCTCCCGAAACGCATCGATGGAACGACCGGCAACCAATTCGTCGATGAGCGCCTGCACGGGGACGCGCGTGCCGGCGAACACCGGGGTCCCACCCATCACCTCCGGGTCACGTGAAATGATCAACGCCTGCACTGCTGTATTGTTTGCTCGTGACATGGCTGCACCTCGCTGACACCAGTATAGCAGCTAAGCCCGCTACGAACCTGTCCGTCGACCAAGCCGTGGTCCTTCCTTGACCGCACTCGGGGCCTAGTCATGCTGAGCACAGGATGATATTCCGCGTCCCAAAAACGTGATTGCACCCGCACTGCGTCTCGTTTTTTCAGGCGGCTACCATTGACCAGCAAGATATACTATAGATCGTAGTTTTTTGGACCAGCAGTTAAGGTGAAATGCGATGAGGGCACTTTTCTTCGGGTCGCCGGCTGCGGCACCGGCCACCAGGCCGGGCGCTGGCCGGTCGCTTCTGCGCAAGCTTGCTCTGTTCCCCAAAGGGCCGGCCACGCTTCAGCCGGTGGCCGAGCTTCCGCCCGAGCTTGCGGAGGGCTTCGGCATGGTGATTCGCGATCCCTTTTATGAGTGGGACCGCCATGAGCTCCATCCGCGGGCGACTAACTATGAGTTCCTGACCGAAATGGCGTCGAATCTCTATTCGCTTGGCGTCCGCTGGGTGCGCATCGAGTTTCACGCCGAGCCGGGCGGCAGCTACGGCGCGATGGATTATCGTAAGTATGACTGGTTCATCAACGTTGCCGCGCCTCGCTTCGGCTTGAAAGTTCTGGCGCTCTTCAACACCGGGATCGTCAAAGGCGCGGGCTCCGAGATCACCGCCTTCCAGGCCACAGGCGCAGCCGATCCCCATAACGCCTACATCAAGGTCTTCGCCGACCGTGCCGTCGAGATCGCGACGCGCTACGGTCCGAACCTGCACGCCTATGAGATCCTGAACGAGCCAAACAAATACCCGGCCTTAGCGGTCGAGACACAGGGCCAACAGGACGAGATCGATCCGCTGGCCGTCGGAACCCTGATGTGTGAGGTCTTCCCGCGCCTGAAGGCTGTCCAGAATGTGCCGGTACTGCTTGGTGGCCTGCTCACGGGCACCAACCGCGAGTCGAAGCGCGATGCCCGGGGATACCTCACGGCGATCTACGAGTCGCCGCCTGTAGCAGCCTACCGCCAGGGCCAGAGTCGCTGGCCGTTTGACGCCGTAGGCCTCCATCCCTACCACGACGGCGATAACGCCGCCAATACGCCGGACGAAGCCCTGAGCAAGCTCGACGCGGTCTATGCTGTGATGCAGGCACATGGCGACGCCGGCACGATCTGGGTTACCGAGATCGGCATGGAGGCCGGTCCTCCGCCCGGCGGCGATGCGCCGTCGGCCGGGGAGATCCGCCAGGCTAACTTCTTGAACGGCGTCTATGCCGGGGCTCTGACCACCAGGCGCGCCTTCGTGGAGCGGCTCTTCTGGTTCAAGTACGAGGACATCTGGGTCGGCCGCGACGAAACGTGGGGCGTCGTACGCCTCGCTGCCGGGAATACGCACGACCTCGACCCCTCGGGCGCGATTGTCCGCCGCCGGCCCGCCTATGACGTCTATAGCGGTCTCACGCCTGCGCCCCAGCCGCTGGCGATCAGCGGTCCCTCGGCGCCTACGAACCTTGGCGTCGTCGCGCGCCTCGGCGGGGAAGTGCGCTTCAGCTGGGAGGCCGCCGTGCCGGGCACCCATTGTATCAAGCAGCACCAGCTATTCCGCGCGTCGCGGCCCGACATGAGCGGCGCCCTGCACGTCGCATCGGTCGAGCATAGCCTCGACCTGAGCGGGAGGGCACCGCGCGGTACGAGCTACTACGCGCTCCGGGCGGTCGATAGCGCCGTTCCGCCTAACCTCTCCCCATTTTCAAACGTGGTGAAGGTTTCCCGGCTGCTCTGACCGGTTTGCGGCATGTACTACAATAAGCCGAACCGGCGCCGCCGTGACCGGGAGACGCGAAGGGATTCAACGAGGAGTGGGTCATGCCACGACGCGAATGGTCGCGGCCGTTCGGCGAGGTCAAGGAAGCAATTGTCGGCGCGCTGCGGGCGCGGAGATCGCTCTCCAGCGACGAGCTCGTGGCCGAGTCTGGATTGCCCTTCGAGGACGTCATCAGCGCACTGCGCCTGCTGCGGCATGGCGGCGAGGTCGAGTTCGAGCCCGTTTGGGCGGCCGAAGGCGAGATGAGCGCCGCGCGCGATGTACGGCTCAGTGCGTCCGGACAGACGCAGGATACCGCCGAGTGAGATCGTACGGTCGCGGAGGGCTGACGATGTGATGCTCGACGCGGCCATGCCGGTCGAAAGCAATCAGCTTGCCACGGCAGCCTGGGTTGCACGCGCGGCCGAAGAGCTCGGGTTCGCCGGGCTATGGACCAACGAAACGAAGCACGACGCCTTCTTGCCGCTCGTGCTTGCCGCCGAACACACGCGGCGGCTCGCCCTCGGCACGGCGGTGGCAATCGCCTTCCCACGCAGTCCGATGGTTATGGCCCAGGTTGCGTGGGACCTCGCGGCGCTGTCGGAAGGGCGTTTCTTGCTGGGGCTAGGCACGCAGGTTAAGGCGCACATCGAGCGGCGCTTCGGCACGACGTGGGAGTCGCCGGTCGCGCGCCTTGGGGACTACATCGCCGCGCTACGCGCAATCTGGGCAACGTTCCAAACCGGCGCTCCGCTGCGGTTCCAGGGAAGCTACTACCGCCATACCCTCATGACCCCGTTCTTCAATCCGGGCCCGATCGCACACCCGGAGATTCCGATCTTGATCGCCGGCGTCAATACCGGGCTTGCTCGTCTCGCCGGCGAAGTCGCGCAGGGCTTCCACGTACACCCATTCCATAGCGTGCGCTACGTCGAGACGGTCCTCAGGCCGGCGATCGCGGCGGGTGCCGGCCTTGCCCACCGGGATCCATCCGTGGTCCAGCTCGTGGCCAGCCTCTTCGTTATCACCGGGTCGGATGCGGCCGAGCGCGAGCAGCTCCGGGCTAGCGTTCGCGAGCAGCTGGCATTCTATGCCTCGACGCCTTCCTACCGGCCGGTGCTCGAATGTCATGGCTGGACGGAGGTCGGGGAACGTCTATCGCTTCTCGCCAAGCGTCAACAATGGTCCGCCATGTCCGGCTTGATCGACGACGAGATGCTGCGGACCTTTGCGGTGGAGGCGGACGCCGCGGAACTGGGGCAAGCCGTGCGGGAGCGCTGCGCCGGCCTGATCGATCGCATCAGCTTATACCTCCCATTTGTGCCCGGCGAGCACGACGCCTTCTGGCAGACGGCGATCCGCGCCGTCAACGGCTGATCTGCCGTCTTCCACCCTTATCCCCCGCCGGTGTCTCTACGGTGCTCGAGCCATACTCCACCGTTGCTCCACAACGCAGGTAGAATAAGAGACCGAGCGTCAAGTGTTGCCGCGTGGCGGCCGGCGTTCTTGCGGAAACGTCGCCATCATGCCGCCCGCAATCAGATAGTAAGCGGAGCATATGCATCTCGTAGCGGTCGAGTCGATTGCCAAGCAGTTCGACGAGAAGCCGCTCTTCAGCGGCGTTACCTTCGGAGTCGAGACAGGTGAGCGCGTCGGCGTCATTGGGGTTAATGGCAGCGGCAAGTCGACGCTGCTGCGAATCCTGGCGGGTGTCGAGACGCCCGACGAAGGGCGCGTGGTCGCGCGGAGCGGTGCCCGTATTGCTTATCTGCCCCAGAATCCGGCGATGGCGGCGGAGCAGACGGTGCTCGACTACCTCTTCGCGAGCGACGATCCCCGTATGCGCCTGGTACGTGACTATGAAGCGGCCGTGGCCAGCCTGCACAACGCCCCCGACGACGAGAGCCTCCTCGATCAGCTCCACGATCTTTCGGAGCAGATCGAGCTCGTCGGGGCATGGGATGCCGAGCGCCAAGCTCGCGAGATACTGACGCGCCTCGGGATCGTCGATTTCTCGCAGCAGCTTGGCAATCTTTCCGGCGGCCAGCGGCGGCGCGTGGCGCTCGCGGCGACGCTCATGCAGCCGGCCGACCTGCTGATCCTTGACGAGCCTTCGAACCATATCGACGCCGACACCGTCGCATGGCTCGAGCAGTTTCTCGGCCGCGCGACGGCCGCGGTTCTGCTGGTTACACACGATCGCTACTTCCTGGACCGGCTCGTCTCGCGCGTGATCGAGGTCGACCGGGGGCAGGTCCGCTACTACGACGGTGGGTACTTTCAGTTCCTGACCGCGAAGGCTGAGCGCGCCGAGACGCAGAAGGCTGGTGCCGCGCGCTATAAGAGCGTCCTGCGTAAAGAGCTTGCCTGGTTACAGCGCGGGGCGCGCGCACGCTCGACCAAGCAGAAGGCGCGTATCGAGCGCATCGGCGAGCTGCAAGCACGGGCGCCCGCGGAGACGGACGCGGAGCTGGTCTTCACCGTTCGCAGCCCTCAGCGGCTCGGCAAGCGCGTCCTCGAAGTCGAGGGTCTTACCAAGGTCTTTGACGGCCGCACAGTCCTGCGGGATGTCGGTCTGACGATCGGCCGGGGGGAGCGCCTCGGAATCGTCGGGCCCAATGGCATCGGCAAGTCGACACTGCTGAACCTTTTGAGCGGCCGCATCGCTCCGGACGCCGGGACGATCATACAGGGCGAGACTGTACGTCTCGCGTATTACGACCAGGAGAGTGCCGGACTTGACGAGCGCATGCGCGTCATCGACTACCTTGCCGACGCGGCGCAGCTAATTCAGGGCCCAGATGGGGCTCTGCTTACGGCCGGGGCGATGCTGGAGCGCTTTCTCTTCCCTCCATCGGCGCAGTGGGCCCACATCGGCTCCCTGTCCGGCGGCGAGCGCCGTCGCCTCTACCTGCTCAGGACGCTCGTCTTTGGGCCCAACGTGCTTCTGCTCGACGAGCCGACCAACGACTTGGATATCCAGACCCTCACCATTCTCGAGGACTACCTCGAGGATTTCGACGGCTCGCTCGTGATTGCTTCCCATGACCGCTACTTCCTTGACCGGACGGTGAATCAGATCCTGGCCCTGGACGGCTCTGGCTCCGTCGAAGGCTACGCGGGCGGCTATACGGCCTACGCCGAGGAGCGCAAGCGCCGCGAGGCCACGCGGCGGGTATCCAAGCCAAAGTCGCCTGCACCGCCTGCACCTCGGCCGAAGCAAGAGCGCGCCCGTGGGTTGACCTTCAAGCAGCAGCGCGAGCTAGCCGAGCTGGAGATTCGCATCGCCCAGCTCGAGGAACAGCAGGCCCGGCTGAACGCGGCAATCGCCAGCCTGGGCGACGACTATGAAGAGCTACATCGTAGCTCGGAGGCACTCGCCCAGACCACGGTCGATCTGGAGGCCGCCGTCGATCGCTGGGCGGAACTGTCGATGATCGCAGAAGGTACAGCTTGAGCGGAAGCCCGCGCCGCCGCATGGTCACCTGTCAGCTTCGAATGAGCCCAAGCACCTCATCACGCTTCTCCTGCATGAGCTGCTTGGAGCGACCTTCGAGGTTGAGGCGTACGAGCGGCTCCGTATTCGAGGTCCGCACGTTGAAGTGCCAGTCCGGATAGGTTACCGAGAGGCCGTCGATGTGCTCCACGTTGCCGTCGCCGTAGCGCTCTTCCAGCGCCGCGAGCTTGGCCTTCGAATCGGAGACGGTCGAGTTGATCTCTCCTGAGACGAAGTACGTGGACTCGATCGGCTCGAGAAGCTCCGATAGGCGCTTACCGCTGGTCGACAGCATCTCCAAAATCAGCAGCGACGGGATGATTCCCGAGTCGGCGAAGTTGAAGTCGCGAAAGTAATAGTGGCCCGAGACTTCCCCGGCGAAGAGGACGTTCTCATCCGCCATACGACGCTTGATAAACGCGTGGCCAACACGCTCGACCAATGGCGTCCCGCCGGCAGTTCGTACCAGATCGGACACGGCCCAGGAGGCCCGGACGTCGTAGATGATCTTCTCGTGCGGGTGTTTGCTCAACAAATACTTTGCCAGGAGCGCCGTCATGTAGTCGCCCGGCACGAACCGGCCAAGATCGTCGACGGTGAAGAAGCGGTCGCCGTCCCCGTCGAATGCGAAGCCGACATCGGCGTGCTCTTCGACGACGCGACGCTGGAGCTCCGCGCGGTTCTCTTCCTGCAGCGGATCGAGCCCATGATTTGGAAGCGAGCCATCGGGCTCGAAGTACATCTTGACGAGGTCAACCGGCAGGTGCGCGTAGACGCGGGAGAGCGCCGGGCCGACCATCCCGTTTCCGGTATCGGCCACGACCTTGAGCGGCTTGATGGCGGTGGTGTCGATAAGCTTGAGCAGCGCCTCGACGAACTCCTCGGAGAGGTCGCGCTTTACGATCTTGCCCTTGCGACCGGGCTCGGTCCAGCGATCTTGCTCGACCAGCCGGCGCAGATCCTGGATGCCCGTATCCCCGCTTAGGAGGTAGGGCATTTGGCGGACCATCTTGAACCCGTTGTACTGCTTCGGATTGTGTGAAGCTGTAACCATCATGCCTGCGCCGCCGATCTTCGCGCAGGCGAAATAGTACTGATCGGTGCTCACCATGCCGATGTCTATCACATCCGCACCTTGATCGGTGATCCCGTCTGTCACGGCCTTGAAGAGCTGTGGGCCGGAGAGGCGCATGTCGTGGCCGACGACGACTTGGTCGGCTTTCAGGAAGGTCACCAAAGCCCGGCCGATCTTGTAGGCCGCGGCCTCGTCAAGCTCAGTCGGATAGATACCGCGGATGTCGTATGCCTTGAAAATCTTCGGATCTCCGCTCATGATTCCTCCATCGCCGGTCGGGAGTCTCAGCCCCGCCATTCCTCGCCACTATAGCAACCGCGTCAATCATAACCCCGAAAAGTCCCATGCATGCTACAATGCCACGCGCCCAAGGAGTTTCTGCTTGCCTGTGTCGACGGCGAATTCGAAGCTGGTCTACGATGCGCTCAAAGGCGCCGGCATTACGCTTATGTCCGCCCTGCCCGAGACCTGGCTGGTACATTTGATCCGCTTTGCCGACGATGATCCCGATATGATCCTAGTGCGCCTGGCCAAGGAAGAGGAAGGTGTTGGGATCTCGGCAGGCGCGCATCTCGCGGGACGCAAGTCGGCGATGCTGATGCAGAATCACGGGTTTCTCCAAAGTATCAACGGCATCGTCTCGCTTGCGCATCTCTATCGGATCCCCTTGCTGATGGTGATCAGCTTCCGCGGCGACCTCGGCGAAAAGGACGCCTGGCAGACGCAGGGAGGCATGGCGACGGAGCCCGTCCTGCGCAGCCTGGGCATCCCCTATTATGCCCTGACGGACCCATCGACGCTCGACAAGCGCATCCGCGACGCCCAGATCCTTGCCGAGAGCTCGCTGCATCCGGTCGCGCTGCTGCTCTCACGCGATCTTATGTGGGAGGAATGATGCGCCGCATCGAAGCGATCGAAGCGATCTATCCGCGGCTCGCGGATTGCCTCGTGGTCACGATCATGGGGGCGACGGCTGCCGAGCTCTACTCGCTGGGGCACCGGCCCAACTTTTTTTATCTTCAGCACGCGATGGGCCTGGCCTCGTCGCTTGGCCTCGGCCTGGCCCTTTCGCTGCCCGACCGCAAGGTGGTCGTCTTCGATGGCGATGGGTCGCTCCTAATGAACCTGGGGTCGCTGTCGACCCTGGCGCGGTACCGGCCGCCGAACCTGGTCCACATCGTCTTCGACAATGAGAGTTTGTTGTCCGTCGGGGGCTTTCCGACCGCGACCGCGACTGGAACGGATCTCGAAGGGATCGCGCGCGCGGCCGGCGTTCCGTGCACCGCTACCACTCGTACCGTCGACGAGTTCCGCGATCGGGCCGTGGCCGCTATCGACGGCCATGAACTTACAACGCTCGTGGCGAAGGTGGAGGCGGTCGGCCCGTCTTCCTTTTTCATGGATCTGCCACTGCTCGAAAACAGGTTCCAGTTTCGCCGATACATAACGACGCTGCAATCCGGGCAGCAACTCTGACCCTACAATCTGGAGGATATGTATGCCGGCCCAACCTGCCACGCTCTTGACCGATTTTGCTGCGGCGCTGCTCTCAGGCCAGCTGCGGGTCGTGGATCTTACGATGCCGCTGCATGCCGACAGTCCGATCCTCCCGCTTCCGCCGCAGTGGCCGAACACGCCCGGATTTACCATGCACGAGATCTCGCGCTATGACGAGCGTGGCCCGGCTTGGTACTGGAACTGGTTCGAGACCGGCGAGCATACCGGGACCCATTTCGACGCCCCGATTCACTGGGTCAGCGGCAAGGATCTGCCGAATGCGAGTGTCGATCTCATCCCGCCGCGGCGCTTCATCGGTCTGGCATGCGTGATCGACGTCACCGCCGAGGCCGAGCGCGATCCGGACTTTCTCCTGACGCCCGACCGCGTCCAATCGTGGGAGACGCAGCACGGCCGGATTCCGGCGGATTCGTGGGTTCTTCTGCGCACCGGCTGGTCGAAGCGAAGTAACCCGGCGTCCTACCTTAACGTCACAGAGGAAGGGGCGCGAACGCCTGGGTGGACGCGAGAATGCTCGATCTTTCTGGCCGAAGAGCGTGATGTACTCGGAGTCGGCGTAGAGACGGTCGGAACGGACGCCGGGCAGGCCTTCCGCTTCGATCCTCCGTTCTGCAATCACTTCACGATGCACGGCCACGGCAAATTCGGCCTCGCGAGCCTCTGCAATCTCGACCAGCTTCCGCCGACCGGCGCGATCGTTGTGGCCGCCCCCCTCAAAATCGTCAACGGCTCCGGAAGCCCCGTTCGCGTGCTCGCCATCCTGCCCTCACACGAGGAGTGAAGGCAAGAGGGATCGAGACTGCGCTGTCCCTCGCTACTCCCCTATTCCTTCTTCCCGATCCTGGAGGCAGAACGCCTGGCGCGTCGCCTCGCGTGAGCCCTGCTCTTGCTCCTCGCGCCGGTGCGCTCCCTGAATCGAGCTCACGATTGTGTCCCGGACCTCCGTTGGAGAGTCGGTGACGATCAGCAGATCGAGGTCAGCCGGCGCGATCTTTCCTTCGGCGAGCATCGTTTGCCGCAGCCAATTGATGAGACCGCCCCAGTACGCGGAGCCAAACAGGATCACCGGAAAGTTCTTGATCTTACCGGTCTGAATCAGTGTAAGGGCTTCGAAGAGCTCGTCCATGGTGCCGAAGCCGCCTGGAAAGATGACGAACCCTTGTGCGTATTTCACGAACATCGTCTTGCGGACGAAGAAGTACCGGAACTCGCCGGCCGTGTCGACGAAATCGTTGACACCCTGCTCGAACGGAAGTTCGATATTGAGCCCGACGGATGGTGCACCGGCCTCTTGTGCCCCGCGGTTGCCGGCCTCCATGATTCCCGGCCCACCGCCGGTGATGATCGTGAAGCCGGCTTCGCCTACCAGCCGGGCCGTCTCCACCGCGGCGGCGTAGACCGGGTCGTCCCGTTTCACGCGTGCGGATCCAAAGATCGTCACGGCGGTCCCGAGCTCGGCGAGCGTATCGAATCCCTCGACGAATTCGCCCATGATCCGCAGGACCCGCCATGGGTCCGAGTGCGTGAAAAGCTCGGCCTCAAGCGGCTGCGCCTGGGGGCTCTTAAGCAGCTGTTCGTCTTCGATCCGTTTGCCGCTGCGCGCCGCACGGTTGAGCGAAGAGGCCCGCGCGGATTTCGCCAGCCGCGATGTCTTTTCCCTCTTCGATGGCATAGTCGTCTTCCTCGCTGCCGGCGCCTCTGCCGTGGAAGCTGCCGAGCTAGACAGCACCGGAACTTGCCTGACCCGCCACCGAGCACAACGTATACCGTGGAACTAGCCGGCACTCGACCACAACCCGGCTGTGCTATACTCTCGGCACTCGTCACTTTGTCTTCGTGGAGATCGCCCGGCCAAAATCAGTCTCGGTGTGGAGGAAGGTATGCTGCAGCGACGCAAAGCCCACTGGTCCGTCCGTTCCCGTCGGTTCCTGTTTTTCCTGCCGCTTGCGCTCATCGCGGCACTTGTCAGTCCACTCCCGGCCGCTGCCATTCCGGCAGCTATCGATCCCGGAACGTATACCAATCCGCTTAAGCTCCATATCCCCGGCGATGGCCTTGCTGAAAGCTGCGCTGACCCCACCGTCTTCCACGGACAGCGCGCGGGCGATCGCTACTGGTATATGTTTTGTACCAAGGATCCTCTGAATGGCGGTGATAAGACCGGGGCCGACTTCAATTTTCACGTCATCCCGATGTACCGCTCGCTCGATCTCGTTAACTGGACGTACCTCGGCGATGCTTTCAAGACCAACCCGGAGCCGGCCGAGCCCCAAGCCGGCATCTTCGCACCCGAGGTCGTCTTCTTTAACAATCTGTATCACCTCTACTATACGATCACCGACGTGACACCCGCCGCGAATCCTGGAGAGTCGAGCGCTTGCCACGACGACAGCGCAATTGCGGTCGCCACGAGCCTGGATCCGACGGGCCCCTGGTCGCCGCAAGCCAGCCCGGTCGTCGCACCACGGCCAGGCTCTGCTCCGCCTCCGCCAGGCTGTACCTCCAGCTATTATTGGAACTTCGATCCGGACGTCATCACCGACCTCGGCGGCCAAAAATATCTCTACTACGGCAGCTACTTCGGCGGCATCCAGGTCCGCCCTCTTTCCGCCGACGGCACGACGACGGTTGCGGGCTCCACTGTTCAAATCACGATCCCTAACCGCTACGAGGGCGCAGAGGTCCAGTACCACGGTGGCTACTATTACCTGTTCGTGTCTGCGACCAACTGCTGCAACGGTCCGCTGACGGGTTACAGCGTCTTCGCAGGCCGCTCAGCCAGGCCAACAGGTCCATTCGTCGATCGTGAAGGCGTCTCACTGCTGGCCGGGCGGGTCGGCGGCACTCCGGTTCTCAGTATGAATGGAAACCGTTGGGTCGGGCCGGGTCACAATACGGTCTTCACCGACTTCCAGGGACAAACCTGGACCGTCTATCACGCGGTCGACCGTTTCGATCCATACTTCGCGGGTGCTCCCGGCTTTACCAAACGACCGGCGCTGCTCGATCGGCTCGACTGGATCGACGGCTGGCCGACCGTCAACGGTGGGCAGTGGGCCTCCGATACGCCACAGCAGGCGCCCGCGGCACAGCCGGGCGAGCGCACCCACTACAAGGTACGAACGCCGATCGAGGATCGGCCGGGCAAGCTCATCTCCGATGAGGAGTTCAGCTCCGAAACTCTCGGCCCGCAGTGGAGCTGGGTGCGACAGCCGGCCGCCGGGACCTACGGGTTCACCGGCAACACCTTCCGCTTCGATACGCAGGCGGCAGACCTGTACGTCGACAGCAACAACGCCTCGGTCCTGACCGAGTCGGCGCCCCAGGGCGAGTACGTCGTCGACACGCGGGTGCATCTCAACTTGCCGGCCGAGGGATGCTGCTACAACTACGTCCAGGCCGGTCTCGTGATCTATGGCAACGACGACAATTTCATCAAGCTCGCCCATGTCTCGATCTTCGAGACCCGCCAGACCGAATTTGCAAAGGAACTGGCTCCGGTTCCGGCCGGGTACCCGCGCTACGGCAATACGGTCGTCGGCCCGCCGTCCGGCTGGACGTACCTGCGCATCGTCAAGCGTCTGGCGATCTCCGGCGATGACACCGAGCAGTACACGGCCTACACCAGCCAGGACGGCACACACTGGGTGCGTGGCGGAACCTGGACGCACAACCTCGGCTCGAGCGCAAGGATCGGCCTCATCTCGATGGGCGGGACCGGCTTCACGGCCAATTTTGACTACGTCCGCGTCTATCGTCTGAAGCCGGGCGAGAAGCGCGAGAAGTAATGGGGAGTGGATCAGTGTGGCTGCCGGTCCCGTTCTCGGGACCGGCAGCCTTATTCTCTCTGAACCAGAGGAGGAGTACGATGCCGGACGAGCCACATGGCGATCCGCGACGTCCCGATGGCGATCTGGTAACAGGCGTCAAGCCGGCCGATCACCGCACGGATCCGATGCCGGGTGACTTTGGGCCGAAGGTCGGCTGGGGCCATGATGCGGTCTTCCGCCCGCCGAAGCCATCCTCGGCCAGCGAGGACGATCCCGAGGTCGATCAGGGATCGCCAAGCCAGGCCGGGCCGCTATTCAGCGAAGATATGATGCCCCGTTAATGTCGACTACCGCGCCCGTGAGGAACTCGGCACCCTCGGAGGCGAGGAACAGAACGGTGTAGCCCACTTCCTCGGGCTTTGCCACCCGTCCGACCGGGCTTTGCTGGCGCACGGCCTCGGCGCCCGGCCCCTGGAGCGCTTGCTCGGCCATACCTCCTTCGACCCAGCCCGGCGCCACTGCGCTGACGTAGATGTTGAACGGCGCAAGCTCCTTGGCGAGCGATTGGCTCAGTGCGCTCATCCCCGCTTTGCTCGCGCCGTAGGACGTATGCTCCGGCTCGCCCCGATAGGCGCCGCGCGACGAGACGTTGACGATGCGTCCGCCTCCCTGGTCGATCATGTGCCGCGCGGCACAGTATGATACGTTCGCCGTTCCGATCAGGTTGACGCCGACGACGCGCTGCCACGCCCACTGCCACTCCTCGTAGTCGACCTCGGCCACGGCGTGCTTGACGTCGATACCGGCATTGTTCACGAGGATATCGAGCCGGCCGAACGCCTGTACCGTCTCCTCGACCATGCGCCGGACACTATCGCCGTCGCTCATGTCCGCCTCTACGACGATGTGCTCGCCGCCGAGCTCGGCGACGAGCTGTTCCGCGGCTGCCTGCTGCGCGTGATAGTGGACGGCGACGCGTGCGCCTGCCTGCGCGAACTGGCGCACGGTCGCCTGTCCGATACTCCCTGATGCGCCCGTTACGAGCACCGTCTTACCTTTGAAATTCATGATTGGTTCCCTGGCTGCTTGAATCTACGGCTACGGAATGATGGTAAGTGGAGTTGACTCCGGCGACCGGCAGCGCTTCCCAAACGGGTCAGGCAGCGCGAGCGGACGGGGAACGCTGCCGGCCGGAGAGAAGCTTGACGATGCGCTCGAAGTCGTCCAAGGCTGCGTCGATCTGGCCGACGCGCTCGAAGAGCGCGGCGCGCTCCTCGAGATCTTCCTCGCTATCTTCCCGAAACGACGCGGATTGTGCATGCAAGTACTTCCGCGCCTTCTCAATGCCGCTCGTTTGCATAAGGTACTGGATCTCTAAGGTTACCGGACGCGTTCCCCGCTGAGCCCGTGCATCGGCGGGGTCGGTCGGATTCCTGCGCGCCGTGCGCGACCGGAGCAGGCGGCAGAGCGTGCGGTACTCGGCTAGCGCCTCCCGCTCTACTCCCAGAACGCGGTAGAGCTGGGCGCGCCGGTGGCGCGCTTCCAGGTGCTCCGGCGCGCTGTCGATCGCGAGGTTGAAGTCCCGCAGCGCGGCCTGGCGATCCCCCGAACGCTGCAAGAGGTGCCCTCGCTGGTAATAGGCCTCTGCCGAACGGGGGTCGACTGCGAGCGCCGCCGACAGGTCTCGCAACGCACGCGTTGTATCTCCAAGATGGCTATAGACCTTGGCTCGGAGCAGATACCCCTGGATATCTTCCGGCTCGGCCTGGACGAGCGCGTTGCAGTCAGGCAATGCTCCTTGCCAGAGCTGTTGGTCGATCCGCGCCTGGACCCGCGCCAAGCGCGCCGGTCGATGGTCGGGTGCGATTTGTAAGAGCCGGTCGATGTCCTGCATATAGCCGCGGCTGTCGCCCAGCTCTTGGCGCAGGGCAGCGCGCTCGAAATAGGCGTCGACGAGCTCAGGGTTGATCCCGATCGCGGCCGACAAATCGGCGATCGCGGCCGCGACGTCCTGTCGCCGCCGGTGGAGCGCCGCGCGCTGCATGAGCCAGTCCGGGCTTTCAGGCCGCAGATCCAGCGCGGCGTTCCAATCTTCAAGCGCAGCGTCGTATAACCCCTGCTGCGCATGCGCGACGGCCCGGCCTGCGTATGCCTCCGCGAAGCTTCGCGCATAGTCGATTGCACGCGTGAAGTGCCTGCGTGCCGCGACGTTGTCGCCCCGGTCGAGCGCTTGCTGTCCGTCGGCAAAGGCCGACCGCGCGGCGTCGGCTGCCCCCGGCGACCGGGACCGTTCCGACTGCTCCCGCGGCGGCCGCTGTGGTTGCTCTTTCTGCGACGGTCGCTGCGGCATCAAACGCGTATTGGCCTCGCGCGCGGCGAGCATTGCGTTCGCTCGCGTGCTGTGGAGCTCGGCGAGGACCGTCGCCATCGCAGCGGGCCGATCACCGCTCCACAGCTCCATGCACGAGTGCACAAGCGACGCTAGCGTGGCGGGCACGGCCGGGTTCAATGTTGTGACGGGCGTCACATCCTTGCCGACGAGCCGGTCGATGCACGAGGGCGGCAGCGTCGAGGTCAGGAGCCGGTACAGCGTAGCGCCGAAAGCGTAGATATCGCTTTGCTGGTCGGTATGGCTGCCATCCTGAATCTGCTCGATCGGCGCGTATGGCACCGAGGCCGCCCGGGCAGCCGTAACCGTCGCGGCTCCATCCAGCAGCTTCGCGATGCCGAAGTCGACCAGGTAGATCTGGCCATGCGGCGCTAGGCGGATATTCGCCGGCTTGATATCGCGGTGGATCACCGGCGGCGCCTGCTCGTGGAGGTATTGCACGGCTTCTGCGAGCTGCAGCGCCCAACCAACCAGCGTGTCCCATCCGGGCGGACCCCCACGCAGCGTCACAGCTTCGAGGTCGTCACCCGGAATCATCTGCATCACGACGAAGACGACGGCGTCCTCTTCGAGACAGTCGTAGATCGCCGGGAGGTGGGGGTGGCAGAGCCGTCCCAGGACCCGTGCCTCGCACTGAATCTGCTGCGTCTCCTGCGCCGAGGTCGCGGGCACGGCTTTGACCGCGCAGGGCCGGTCAAGCCGCAGATCCTGCGCGCCGTAGACGGTGCCCATGCCGCCCTGCTTGACGACATAGTCGATGCGGTAGCGCCGGTCGAGAACGGAGCCGATATGCAACATAGCGCTATTCAGCTAAGCCGGGCTTGTCGCCGGGAGTCCGGCTCCCGGTAGGCTAATCCAGACCGCCGAGGATCTCACCCCGCATCGTTCAGGTCACCTGCTCGGCGGGCGCGAGTATAGCATGGCGCGCGGTCGAGAGCAATGCTTTGACCGTGCGCCATAGCCACCCGGCTGCGTCCTGCCTATGATCTCATCATCCCTCGAAGAGGCGGTCGCCCCGATGCAGCCGCTCCGCAATACGGAAGGTCTGTCCCTGTGCGCGCACCGTGGGCGAATGGGCCGCCAGGTAGCGCGCGGCAGCGATCAGCATCGCCGCCGCCGACGGGTCGCCTTCCCGCAGATGGTACTGCCGGCAAGCAGCCTCGACCGTCTGGATTGTATGGAAATCGCGGTCCTCGCGGAGCAGGGCTCTACCGAGGGTCGCGAGCAGCGCCTCGGAGGATGCACCGGTACCCAGGTAGCGCGCGACGAGATCGCCTGCTTCGTTGACCTGCTGCTGCCGGTCCAATCGGTCGAGCAGCTCGGCCAAGAGCTGCTCGGGTGTATCGCCGTCGTGGGGCACCAGTGCTGGGAGCTTCGCAGGCGGCGTGTTCAAGAACCGGTCGAGGTAGACACTCATAGCCGCGTCGAAGACGCCGCGCAGCAGCTCGATCGACGGTGCCCGACGCATAGACTGGTGGACCGCGTTCGCAAATGAGAACGTATGGAGCACAGTATCCCAATCGCCGAACTCGTTCGAGGTATGGAAGCGGGCGATCCGAAGCCCCGCCGCGTGGGCAACGGCAGCCGCGAGCTGCTCGCCCGAGGCGCCACCCCGCAGCGCGTGGACCAAGGCGTCGACAATCGCACGCGGGTCGTCCGCCAGAACCATCTCGGCCAGGGACTTACCGCCGACTGTCTCCCATTCCCCGGCGGATTCGCGATTCCACAGCAGCTCAATCTCCTTGAAGGCGGCGTCGAGCAAGGCGATCAGGTCGACCGGGTGGCGCCAGGCGTTCGACTCCTCCATTCGGTCGCCGTTCGCCAGGCCTGCGACGACGCTACCGAGTACCGCGCCGGCCCGGTCCCACCCGACGTGATCGAGCGCCTCGAGGGCTTTATTGATGAAGTCCATGACATGGCCGATCTGGACGTAACGGTGGTCGGTGGCCGCGGCGTAGAGCATATCGGCCACGGCGATCCGATCGCCTTGCTCGACGGCCGAGATGAGGCATCGCTCGGCGCCCTCGGCGTCGCGGACTTCGATGAACTGCCGAAACCATCGCTTCAAAGTCGTGAGATCCGCGCCCGCTGCCGGAAGCGGGTCGATCGGGAAGCGGGGAGCCATCCCATTCGTGTCGCGTGCGACGGCGTCCAGCCCATGGTAGAGCGCACGTGCCCGGTCTGCCGGAGCTAGGTCGGCTACCATATTCATCAGGCAGGTCTGCATCGTCAGCCCCTGCCCCCAGCCTGAGCCGCGGAAGGTCGTGCCGAACTCGAGCCCGACCCGGAACGGCTCGACGGGCTCGGCAACCTCGATCAAGCCAATGACTGATTTGCCGACGACGAGCCGGATGCCGCGCTCTAAGCCATCTTGCAGGCGCTTCCCATAATGCGCGGCGAGGTCATTTCGCGGCGCGAGATCGATGAAGATATCGCCGTCGACGATCTGGACCGGATAAACTTGAACGTCGTCCGCGAACTGGTCAAACGTGCCGCCGCTACAGAGATCGAACCGGGCATGGTGCCAGTGGCATGTCAAAATGCCGTCGTGCACTGAGCCCCGATCGAGCGGGAAGCCCATGTGCGGGCAGCGGTTATTGACGGCGTGAACCTCGTCCCCCTCGACAAAGAGCACAACCGGCTGTCCATGCAAAAGCAGCGTCAGCCTCCCCGAGCGCTGGACCTCTTCGAGCTTGGCCGCATAAACCAGGCTATCATTCGCGATTGCCATGCACACCCTCCATCCGGCACGTGCCGCTGTAGCCTATTGATTCCAGGCATACTCGCAGTATAGCGCACGACCTCCATACCGGACTGTACCTTTGTCCAGCTATATCTGTCCACGAAGCCAGCGCTCTGCGCCGGGTGGAACCGTTTTTGCTACCTCTGTCGATCACGGTGCGATGTGCACGAGACGTCACGTGATAAGCTCTTGAGACGATGGCTACGTCCTGCTCGGGACGCCATCTGGAGGTTTAGATGAGTAACGGGTTTCTTGCGCGTCGCTTGCCGAGCTATGCGCCGCGACGTGCAGATGACATAAAGACGGCCCAATCGTCGAGCGTCGGCCGTCGGATTTGGGGTAGCCCGGACGCGATCATGCTCGTTTTCGCGGGCTCGGCGGCTGAGTTCGCGCTCAACAAGGCCGTCGATTGGCTCTTCTGGACCAACGCGCTTCCCGATGCGCCGATCGAGCGCTTCTTTGAAACCGTGTGCTTCGCCCAGGAGCTCGCATTCGGCGACGAGGAGCGTATCGAGGCAGCAGTTGCGGCCGTCAATCGTGCCCATCATGGGGTGGAGCGCTCCCGCGGCGAGCATATTCCCCAATGGGCATACCGCGATGTCCTCTTTATGCTCATCGATTATGGCGAGCGGGCTTACGAAATCGTCTTTGGGCCGATGACCGAGGAGCAGCGGGCGGAACACTTTCGGGAATCGATCGAGCTGGGTCGTTGGATGCATATTCATGACTTGCCCGAAACTCTCGCAGAGTTCCGCATACAGCGTCATGCGCATCTTCACGAGGATCTGGAGCATAGTGCGCTGACCGATACGCTCTATGAGCGCTATCGCTGCCACCTCGGGCGCCTACGGATGAAAGCGCTGCTTGATCTGCAGGGCAGCTTGGTCCCCTCCGAAGTCGCGCGCTTACTCCGGCTCCGCCGCAAACGCCGTGTTGACTGGCTCTTCGCGCTGTACCGCCATCTTCGCAGCAAGCGCCTTCTAAGGCTGCTCTATCCGATCTTCCTGCCGTCGCCCTTTGGCGCCAAATTGGCCGAGCTCGAGCGTCCCGTATAGCCCGCGGCTTACGGCTTGGCCATTGCGCCCAAGGCTGTCAAAGCCGGCCGCGGGCTCCAATCGCCATTGAGGACGCCATATGCTCCTTGCTCGTGCTGCGGGTTGCCGGCCGCCTGCCAGGTGACGGCGAAGTTCAAGTTCCACACGAACATTGCCCCGAGCCAGGGGGCATACCTCGTGCGCCCCATTTGGAAGGCGCGCACGAGGTAGTCGGCCTGCTGCTCAAAGCTGTTGTTGTTCCCGAACTCATGCATCGGCGTGGTATTGGCCGTCGCCCACCCGAACTCGGTCATCCACAGCTGGCGCTCGCCATGTCCGGCCTGTACCATCTCGCCGCGCACATCCTCGACCCGCCGGAAGTAAAACTCCCGGCTGTCCCTCCAATTCGGGTATGGCCCAGGATTCTCGGGCCACAGTGTCTCGGGCGGGTTTGCATAGCCGAAGACATGCACGCCGACGAAGTCGGTGTGGCTCCAGAAGCGCGGGTCGCCAAAAAGCTCGTGGAAGAAGGCGAGGTCGCTCACCGCGACGTCACGCCCCCGCCCCCACTCCGTTGGACCTGCGCCGCCGGAGATGATCAATGCCTCGCGATTTGCCGCTTTGACTGCATCATACGCCATGGACAGAAGGTCTAGATAATCCGCTGTCGGTGGAACCGGCCGGCCTCCGTTCTCCGAAGCAAGGTTCATCTCATTCCATATCTCGTACGCCGCGACCTTCTTCCCATAGCGACGGGCTACTGCGCCGAGAAAGGAAGCATAATCGGCGCGATGCGCCTGATCGGGGAAGCCTGTCGCACCCGGCGTGCCCGTCGCCCAATCGGGTGCCTGAACCACGCACAGCAGCAGCTTTAGCCCCGCGCCGTCGACGGCCGCCACGATCTGATCGAGGTCTTCCCAGGCAATTGTTTTGTCTGCTGCCTGATGCGCGCGCCACAGTACCTGCTGGCGGATCCAGCCGAAGCCTGCGCCGGCGGCAATATGTGCGGCGCGGTTGCCGTCCGTGTAGTAGAGTGTGGCGTTCATCCCGTAGACAAACGGCTCTGGCGCCTTATCGTCGCGGCTGCGCTGCGCAAATGCCGCTGCATCCAGCTTAGCGGCATGCGCGGCATGGTACTCCTCGCCAAGCCGCCCAAGCTGCACCTGGGCCGTCGGGTCACCTTCCTCGGGATGCCACTCAAGGCGCTGGCGCTCGAAATACTGGACCCAATAGGTCTGTCCCGTGTCGGCGTTGCGCTCCTGGAACTGCTCCGAGAGTGGATGGCCAAAGGTCGCCAATCCGCCATGCGTATCGTAGAAACGCATGAAGGGCGCGGGGGTGTTTCCGAGGACGTGGCGCGTGACGCTGTCCCACGCGCGCCGAGCGGTGGCGGTGGTCGCGGCGACGGGCTGAAAGGGCGGGGACTGTGCCCTGCTTTCCGCGAGCAAAGTGCCGAGCAGCCGGCCCATGACGAGCGGGGCTTGCGCCGGACCGGCATCTGCCGGAGAATGCTCTTCCAGGACCGCCCGCTCGAAGAATTGGACCCGGAAATAGTGCCCCGGCTCACTGAAGCTTTCTTCGATGAACGGCTCCGAAAGAGGGTACCCCAGCACCCGCAGCGCCTCGGGTGTGCCACGCCATGCAGCCCAAAAGGGCTCGCCGACGAAGTGCCCGGTCGCAGGAAAATACTGGCGGTCTGAGACCGGCTCGCCGGCCCGAATCCGGTGCGGGGACCCGAGGAGCAGCACTACGAAGGTGCATATGAGTAGCAAGGAGGATTGGGAACACATGGCGGATCCGCGGCTTACGAGCCGGAGCGCTGGCTGGCAACATCCATCACCCACCAGCGCCATCCTCGGTCGTCATACGCTATGCCAATGCCGATATCGGTATACTGGCACCCGGTGATATTCATGCGGTGGGGACCATCGGAAGACTCGTCCATCCAGAAGCCAACGACCTCCTCAGGAGTGCGGTAGACCGCGATGCTCTCGCTGGCCCGCAGGTAAGGATATCCCACCCGATCGAGCCGCTCGCGTAGCGTCGATCCATCTGTACCGATGTGATCGATGCGCTTGTGCGCGGCGATGTCTTCGTCATGCGTCTGAGCCGATGCGTAGAGCCGCGCGTCGCGCGTGAATGCGGGACATCCTGCCTGTTGGTGTAGGCTGTCGACGAGCTCAAGCAGCCGTTCCTTTAGCGCATCGTCCCCGGGTGCAAGCGCAGGGGATGGCGAGACCGTCTGCAGCGGGGTTGAGGTTGGTCGAGATGGCGTAGGGCTGGGCGTGACTGCCTGGGTCGGGCTGGGCTTTGGGGTAGCGGAGGGTGCCGGCTCCGGAGAAAGCGGCAAGGACGGTGGTGCTCCAAGTATCGGGGGCATCGGGCGTAAGCTTGTCGCCGGTCGTGCCCGGTCGATCCAGGTCTCGTTTCCGAGGAGACCCAGTAGGACTCGATACGCGCGCGGTTTCTCGGGATGATATTCGAAGCGCGCTCGCTCGAACCACTGTGTGATGACGGTATCACCCGCGGCGTTAGTCTCGACTGCTGGCTCGGTCAGCGGCAGCCCAAAAAGCGCCAGCGACTCGCGCTGGCTGATACCTGGGTCGCCGAGATCAAGCCCGTGGCTCCGGTAGTAGCTCAGGAAGCCGATGCCAGTCTCCTGATCGCAGACCGAATGCCGTGTCAGCCCCGCGAACCAGCATCCCGCCTGTGGCGTTCCGGGTAGCTCATTGTGCCAGTCGCGGCCACGCGCGACCAGCAGATCCTCTCCCAAGCGGCCTAGCAGAATGTCATAAGGCGGCCTAAGCTCCGGGTGATACTCCAAGCGGTTGCGCTCGAGCATCTGTGCCATAACTGCGCCATCACGCGCCGCCGCGTCGAAGACAGGAGTGATCGGGTAGCCAAAGACCGGCAGACCACCACTTCCCTGCCAGTATTGGGCGAACCGCCCGCTCAGACAATCGGAGATACTTGGAATGCCCGCGAAACATTGATCACCGGAACGGGATGCTGCCTTTGCTGCGGGAAGCGTCAGAATAAGTACGAGTAGGGTCGACAAGAGTTTGCGTCGTGGCATTCGGTACTCCTCAGTTACCCTGGCGGGCTCGCATCGACCGCCGACGAGCTCGCACAGCCTAGTTGCTTCGCACCCAAACCGCCAAGTCCGCCAGCACAGCTCCCACCTGGCCTATATGGAAGCCGCACTCTCACCCCGCGTACACTCAACCAGGAGTTGCACGTTTTACGGCGCATGCTACCCGCTTTTCTATCCCTATGCAACGTGACCAGGGAGCTGGCAGGGCGGTGTCAAAGTCGACGATCTGTCATCCTGAGCCGCACTGAAGGCGCTCTTCCGAACGTGAAAGGAGACGCGTCGCTGTCGCTCGACGTGACCAATCCGGAGGTTTCTGCCTCGAATCCGCGACTCATATAATAGGCTCATGAACCGAGGCAGCGCGGGAGCGCCTTCAATGCGACTTACGGCCGGTGTCCGCACCGTGACCGACTGTCAAAGACTGCCGCCCCGTCGCCACGGCTGCCAGTGTCTATTCGGCTTGTTGGTGCTGCCCCAGGCGGAATGAGATGGGGCAGACTCCCGATCCAGCATGAGTTCACACGCGCCGTGGATGGCCCGGTCTCTCGCCCCTGCCTGAGCAATGGGAGTGGTCCAGATGTCGCAAGCAAGTCTCTTTACGCCTCCGGATAGCGCCGCCGTACCCCGCTACGTTGTGGGACTTGATGTTGGCAGCGCAACCTGTATGATGGCCGTGCTCGCGCCGGACAAACGTGTGGTGCGCAAACCGTTCGCCATTACCAATGCGGGCGACGGCTTCACCCGTCTCGACCAGCAGCTCGCCCAGCTCGGCTGCGCGCCGCAGGCAATCATCGTCGGCTTGGAGGCCACCGGCCGCTACTGGAAAGCGGTCTACTATTTTCTTCAGCAGCGCGGCTACCGCCTGGTCCTCTTGCATCCGGCCCAAACCCATCAGTTTACGGAATGCAATCCAGGATCTCCTGGTCGTGCTCTTTCCCGAATTCACCCAGATCTTTAGGGATCCGAAGCGCAAGACGGCGCTCGCGGTGCTCCGCGCCTATCCCGGTGCCCAGGCCATGGCAGCCGTGGGCGTGGCACCGATCGCGACCATCCTCCAGGCGACGACCCCCCCGCAACTATGGACCGGACACAGCCGCGCGGCTCGTCACCCTGGCCAAGCGGTCGAGTGCCAGTCCGATGGCGGTAGCGGCCCGCGGCCGCAGTTTAGCGATTCTGGCTGACCAATTGACGCACACCCAGACGAACATTGCCGCGCTCGAGCGCGAGATCGAACAACTCCTCCAGCGGGATGATGGGGCGACGGGCTTACAGAGCGTGCCGGAATTTGGGGCCAAGACGGTCGCGGTGCTGCGCGCCGAGTTGGGCGAGGTGGAACGCTTTCAGCGGAGTGCCCAAGTGGTGGCGTACGCCGGCCTGGATATCACGGTCAAGGAGCGTGGCAAGTGGAAAGGGCAGCGCAAGCTGTCGAAACGAGGCAGCGGGGAGCTTCGCCGCACGCTCTATCTGACGGCAATGCGCTGTGTTCGGCGCGAGGGCTCAGCATTTGGAGCATATTACCGGGCGCTTGGCGCACGTGGACTCAAAGGCAACGCAGCGTTAGTGGCGGTGATGCGGAAAATGCTGGTGGTGGCGTATCACCTCGTACGGAGTGGTGACACCTACGACCCGACCAAGGTGTGGGCCGGTGCGCATCCGGTGGAGATGAGCTAAAGGGAAACGGAGCCGCCTGAGGGGTCGACCCCGTCCCCCGTCCCGTGTACGGCCGATGATACACCCGTTGTGATCGGGGCGCTGCCGCATGTCCGGGGCTGAGCCGATGGGAAATGGCGAGCCGAGGAAAGACCCCGTCCCCGTCCCGTGTCGTCTTCGGTCCAAGCATATACTGAGGCGAAATTGGTCGCGGGAGGGGCTTGACAAGTTCTATGGCTTCTTTGACACCGGCCTGGGGAGCGGCCCGCTGGCAATTGAAGCTAGGGGCCGGTTATGCTACTGGAGCGGACCCGCTCGCCGATCAGGCATGCGCCGTCCGACGCAGCACGCTTGATATACGGGCCATGAGCTCCTCGATGTCGAATGGCTTGCCGACGAAGTCGTCTGCCCCAAGCTCTAGAGCTGTGATGCAGCGCTCTTTACGGTTGTCGGCCGTAATAATCAAGATGGCAACGTCTTCACCGTAACGCGCTCGGGCCGTTTCACAGATGTGCATACCGTTCATGTCAGGCAGGCCAATATCGACCACCAATAGGTCAAACCGGCTGGTCCTCAAAGCGTCGAGCGCGGGCGCGTCCGTGCCGAAGCAGGTTGTGGCGAAACCTGCCTCATCGAGAACCTCTCCCAGCAACTGCAACAAAGGGAGCTCGTCGTCGACGATCAAAGCAGTTCGTGCACTGGACTGGATGTTGCCCATCCGGTACCCTCGCCTGGCTGTCCGGCAAGACCTCTGATGCAGCAGCATCGAGCTGTAGGGAGTGAACAGATGTCCCTGAAGCTCTTTTTCAAGCCGGGCCCCAGGTTTGCAGCCGAACTAGCCGGAGTGCGGCAGGTTTTGTGCCATCATCCCGGCTGCGCCACATTACCGGTTGCACAAGAAAATGAGCCGTCGCATGGAGTGCCATTCGCTAGACATGCTAGCGGTCTACAGATGCTGCCTGTATCGTGGGTGCGGCTCGCATATTGCTCGGTTGAAATTTATATCCGACGCCGCGGATCGTCAAGAGCAGCTGCGGCTGGCTCGGATGTTCCTCGATCTTGCCTCGGAGACGCTTGATATATACGTCCAGTTGATTGCTCTCTCCCTCATATTCATAGCCCCAGACCTTGATCACGAGAGTGTCCCGAGTCAGGCTGCGGCCTGGGTTGCTGACGAGACAGCGCAGCAGCTTGGCCTCAATCGGAGTAAGTCCGATCGTCTTTCCATTGCGGACAAGCGTCACCTTGTTGTCGACCGGATCGAGGATCAGATCCGCGGTCTTAAGGCTCGACTCACTATTGGCGAGCTGTCCCGTGCGCCGAAGCGCCGCCCATGTTCGCGCGAGCAGTTCGTTGGGGTCAAAGGGTTTGCTGATGTAGTCGTCGCCGCCGGCCTTCAGCCCGGTGACCTTGTCCTTGACCTCGCCACGAGCCGAGATGAAGATGATCGGCGTGGTAGACGTCATGCGGATGCGCCGGCAAAGCTCGAGACCATCCATCCCCGGCATCATAATGTCGAGGATGAGCAGATCATAGACGTTCGCCGCGAGCGTAGAGAGTGCCTCCTGAGGCGAATGTACCGCCGTGACCTCGTAGCCCTCATCGCTCAGAAGAAACTTCAATAGCTTCGTGTTCGTCGGATCATCGTCCACGACAAGAATGTGATGCATGTGTTATGCCCCTATTGCTGGAATTACTGGCAACGAGAAGGTGAAGGTGCTGCCCTTTCCGACCATGCTCCGCACTTCGATCCACCCATTATGTGCTTCGACCAGAGACTTTACGATACTTAGACCGAGGCCAACGCCATTTGCGCGTTGGCTTCGCGAGTTGTCCGCGCGGTAGAAAGCTTCAAAGATCCGATTCAGCGCCGCCTTGGGAATGCCGCATCCGTGATCGGAGACGCTGACGGCCAGCATCCCGCCGCGGAGTCGTACCCACAGAGCTATCGTTGTTCCTTCTGGAGAATATTTGGCAGCATTGCTTACTAGGTTATCGAGAATCTGCCTCACACGCAAGCTGTCGGCCGGTACTTTCGGTAGCCCTTTTTGCACCCGAAGACTGATGCGATGCGTCGGATGTCGCCGCCTGAGCTCGCCCAAGGCCATGCGGACGAGCAAAGCAACGTCGACCTCCTCGAGCTCCATCGGCAACCGGTATCGCCGGGCGCGAGCTACGTCGATGAAGTCGTCGGCCATGCGGGTGAGGCGCTCCGTCGACGATTGCAGGCTCTTGAGCGCCTCTCTTCGCATCTCCTCAGGCATGTGCGGTCGCTCGATCAAGAGCCGACTGAAGCCATAGATGCCGTTCAGCGGTGTGCGGAGCTCATGGGATACGCTCGAGAGAAGCTCGTCTTTGAGATACTCAAGCTCTCTCTCCTGCCCTACTTCCCGGAAAACATACATCTCCGTCGGGCTACCGGGGCCGGTTTCTCGGAGCTCGGTTGCCGTACAGAGCAGCAAAAGATCGTGTCCCCCGGTCGTCCGCATCTTCCACTCAAACGATCGCTTGAGGTCTCGATTTCGACTCGCCGGCGCAGCACGATCGATCAGCTCCCGTGGAGCGAACGGGAGTACCTCGTTCAATGCCTTGCCAAGCACCTCGTCGGCCTGATACCCAAATAGGCTATGAGCAGCCTCGTTCCACGAGATGACATGCCCGTCTTTCGCAGTCAACACCGCGTCATCTAAGCTGTCGATAAGCACCTGCATAAACTGTCCGCGCTCAATTATCTCGCCCAGGAGGCGGCTCTGGGTTACCGACTCGGCAATCATCTTTGCCAAAATAAGACACACTGAGATGGCTTGCTGAGAGATCGGCTGCCGCGCCCAGCTTCGCGCTTCACCCGCAATGACCGCTCCGAGTACCTTACCGGCACTCCACATCGGAACGACTAGGAGCGATTTCAGTTGGGCAAGGTAGGATAGGTCGAACTCCCTTTGTAGGACCTGGAGCTCTGCACCCCGGGCGAGGAAATAGGGATGCGGCGGCGCGGCGGCGCCGGCTCGCAGCTCGATCATCTGTGCGAGATTCTGGCGTTCTATTGGAGACAGAGATAGATCGAACCGCCGGGACGAGATGCCCCATCCGATGCCGCCGGGATATGGTCCGCGGACGACGACCTGCAACGAGCTTACACCCATCTGGTCGAGTAATGTAGCGGCGATCCCGTCGAGTTCCGCTTCGTTTTCGGTAGCGCGTCGACCTGCTATGAGCGAGCGCACAAATGCAAGCTCGGCGCTCTGCGCAAGCGCTTCGAGCTCAATGCCTAGCCGATGTAGTGTTGCGTTCAGAACACGGACGATGGGAGCAAAGGCATCTGGGCGACCGGCCAGAGCTGTCGTGCTTTCGTCCGTACGATCCCAGCGGAGATCGAGCGTGCCTCTAAGCATGGGGCCGCAAGCGAGCGCCAGTTGCATGTGCCGCTGGTCGTCGCGCGCGACATCGGGGGAGCCGGCATTCATTCCGGCCATCTGGACCAACGGCTCGTCCGGATTGCCGATAAAGCACTTGACGCTCCAGCTACTCACGGTGTAGAGGTCGCCAAGCCACGTCCCGAGGCGCCGCTCAAGCTCAACCATTGAGGGGCTTTCGGCGAGCTCGAGATACGCCTCCAGCAATCGTGCCGGATCCGGCACGACACGCTGCTGCTCCGCTTTAGGCGCGTATTCGATTGTGTCGACAGTCATGGTTGGGCCTCTGCTGGGCTACCTAAACGCGAGTTACGAACTCTTTATTGCTAAGGTGCTGGGTCGCTGAGCGCAGTACGCAAGAGGTAAGGCCAACGCCTCCGCTGCACACGGCTCGATGGAAGCCGAGGTAAATGGTACCACAGGACAGCCGCCTGGGAGTAACAGTGATCCGATCGACTTCGTCCATTCCACAGAAGTCCGCACTCCGACATGGGGAGCACTGGGAGCGTGCGGGCGCGCCCGGATCAAGGGATCGCCCGACTCTACTTCTCTGGCTGATATAGCGAAGTATGGCACCGTTAGCTTACCGCTTACCTTATCACGAGCGGCGTGTTCCCGTAGGATCGTCGTCGTAAGGGCCGGTGGACGTGCGAGCGCCGCTTCCGCCACTCTATTGCTTGCCCTGAATGACGCTGTTGCGTAGAGCGCCGATGCCCTCGATCGAAATCGTCACCACGTCGGCGGGCTTAAGCGTAATCGTATCAGGCGGCACCAGGCCTGTGCCGGTCATGAGAATAACGCCGTCGGGGAAAATGTTCTCCCGCCCGAGGTAGTCGACGAGATCGGCGAACGATCGCTTCATCTGACTCGTGCGGATGTCGCCTGACCAGATGATCTGCCCCGCTCGATCTATTTCAGCGTGAATGGAGAAGTCAGGCGCGCCAGTTACAGGATCAGCTAAAAGGATCGATGGCCCCAGCGCACAGCACTGGCGGTAGACTTTTGCCTGAGGCAGGTAGAGCGGATTCGCGCCTTCGATATCCCGGGAGCTTACGTCGTTTCCCACGGTGTAGCCAACGATCTCCATTGCGGGGTTGATGACCAGCGCAAGCTCCGGCTCGGGTACGTTCCAGTGCGCGTCTGCGCGGATCCGTATCGGCTCATTGGGGCCCGCGACCCGAGACGCGGTAGCTTTGAAAAAAAGCTCGGGCCGCTCCGCCTCATAGACCCGATCGTAGATTCCGCTGCCTTTAGACTCTTCTTCGCGTGCCTGGCGGCTTCGAAGGTAGGTTACGCCGGCGGCCCATACCTCCTGACGATCGAGCGGCGCCACCAGGCCTGATCCTCCAGGCCTCGAAGGGTCTGTAAGGTCTATCCAATCCGCCACAGGATCGCTGCCCTGGATCGCGTCGTTGATCTGTTGTGGCAGATCTCTCCTGCCGATCGACCATCGAAGGAGTTCTCCCAGGTCCTGCCATTGTGGCTGAATCATTCCGATCCTGTAGACTGCCTTGTCCTTCTCGGCCGCTAACCCTGTCGACCCATCTGGAAATGCCAAGCGACAGATTTTCATCGGTGCCTTTCCCATTCGAGACTAACGCTGTGCCATCATCCACCAAGCCGATTACCTTAAGAGCATCCCACCCGCCGCAGTTTTTAAGTCCGCTGCGAGGCTTGCCGGCATCCGCCGGGAGAAATAGATCCGCGTCGATGGTACTGCCGAATCGCTTTGCCTGCCAGCCTGGGTGGCGTCGAAGCGGCGCGGGCGTCCACCACGAGGCACTGCACGCCCGCCCGGAAGGGCTGCCGCATGACCACAACTTACGGGGGGTGCTACACGGGCACTCTCCACGCTACAAATACGGGCCTCCATCCACGATGGAGGCCCGTGCCACCTCGAGATTCTGGCGGGTGCCTACCCACCGCCCACCCCTCGGTTACTGAGCTTGTTCCGCCGCATCACCGCCCTCTCCAGCGTCACCGGTCCTGGGGTTCGCGCCACGTGCGGCCGCTTCCATTAGGGTCTGGATCCGTGGCAGCATCGCTGCGGGCGAAGGATGAAGCCCTTCGGCAACCAGTGCACTATCGTAGAGCTGCTCGATACAGGCGTCGACCGTCGCCAGATCACGGCCTCCAAGTGCGAGCGCACCAAGATCGTGGAGCAGAGAGTGGGTTTTGTTGAGCTCGACGATCTTGGGCGGCACGGAGTAGTCACGCTCCATCAATCGCTGGATTCTCTGCATCTCACGGCCGGGCGCGTCCGTGGGAGAAACAAGACGCATCGGACTGTTGCGGAGGATCTCCGACGGGCGAACTTCTGTGACTCTATCGCCTAGAACCTGCTTGAAGCGCTCGGCGAGAGCAGCAAATTCCGCACTTGACAGCAGATTGCGCTCCTCAGGCTGCTCAGTGCCAGGAAGTTTGAGCGCCGGGTCGTCTACATTGCGGAGCGGTGTCCCGTCGAACTCTCGCAGGCCGCTGAGCATAAAGCTGTCGAGTACGTCTGTCAGCAGAAGTGCCTCGATGTCGCGGGCGTAGAGTGGATCAAGATGTGGGCTGCGCCGTGCCGCATCGAGGTTGTCAGTCAAAACGTAGTAGATCGCTTCTTGCCCCTCGACCATGCGGCGCTTATAGTCCGCCAACGAAACTTCGCCCTCGCCGCCTTTGGTGGTCGAAAAGCGCAGAAGCTTGGCAAGCTGGTCCTTCGCCTGTGAGTCGCTGGCAATCCCCTCTTTCAGAAATGGCCCGAACTCTTTCCAGAAGGTCGCATACTTGTCCGGCTCCTTTTCAGCCAGCTCCTCGAGATCGCGAACGAGCCGGTTTGTCAAGGTCTTCGATATGCGCTGTAGAATCGGGCTACGCTGGACCGTCTCACGCGAGACATTGAGCGGGAGCTCGTCGCTATCGACGACACCTTCGATGAACCGGAAATGCTGGGGAAGGAGGTCCTTTGTTTCTTCCTGAATCAGAACGCTGCGCGAATAGAGCTTGACACGGCCCTCGGTGCGGCGCTCGAGCAGCCCGCGCTCCCGTGTTGCCGGAACAAACAGCAGCGCATGAAGATCTAGAGGCGCCTCCGCCGAGATGTGCAGGTGATGTAAGGGCGGCTGAAAGTCGAACGTGACCTGGCGATAGAACTCGTCATAGGTCTCGGCTTCTACCTCGCGCGGCTGGCGGCGCCACAGCGCGGTTCGCTCGTTGATCCGGTGATCTCCCATATAGATCGGAAATGCCACAAAATTGGAGTGCTTCTTGATCGCCTGCTCGACACGCCAGGTGTCGAGAAACTCGGTGGCATCGTCCTTCAGGTGGAGCCTGATCGTCGTACCGCGGTGCTCGCGGACAGCCGGCCCGACAGTGAAGGAGGCGCCGCCGGTTGCCTCCCAGCGCGCCGCGGGTTCTTCGGGCCGGTATGACCGTGATGTAACGACTACGTCGTCGGCTACCGCGAACACCGAGTAGAACCCCACGCCGAACTGGCCGATGATGTCGCTCCGCTGCGCGCTCTCCAGTTGCTCCAGGGCGGTACGCACGCCCGACTGCGCGATCGTACCCAGGGTCGCGATCATCTCCTCGCGCATCATCCCGATCCCAGAATCGGAGATCGTGATCGTCTTCGCATCCTTATCGACATCGACATGGATAGCAAGCTCGGCCTCAGGATCGAGCACGTTCCGATTGGTCGCCGTCTCGAACTGTATGCGATGTAACGCGTCTGAGGCGTTCGAGATGAGCTCGCGCAAGAAGATCTCGCGATCCGTATACAGA
>JBBSGA010000029.1:0-30050 GCA_038254585.1 Chloroflexales bacterium
AAGACGAGCAGCGGCTCGCCCAGGTCCACCTCAAGCAGTTGGTCTTTGTCCTGAAGCAGGGGATGAACAACCGCGATCGCATCTGTCACAACGGCACGCAAGTCAAGCGGCTCGTGATCGAGCTGAATAGCGCCGGCTTCGAGCTGATTGTGGGTAAGGAGATCATTGATCAGGAGGTCAAGGCGCTCGATATTGCGGCGGGTGTTGTCGAGCAGCGCCTGCTCGTCGGCGCGATGCCGGTCCCGTGCGCTGGTCTCCAATAGGATCAGCGCCGCGCGCGCAGCGGTGAGCGGTGTCCGCAGATCGTGGGAGACGGAGGCAGTAAAGTCGCCGCGCAGACGTTCGAGCTCCTCCAGCCGCTCTGCTTCGGTGTGGGCCGCGTGCGCGACAGCATGCTCTAGAGCCAAGCGTCGTGTCAAGATGCTCATACCGATCCCGACGATGGCGAGCATAATCAGCCGGACGCCCAACGAGCGGAGGTCGATCAGCGCCGACGACCGCGGGCGGAGCACGACGTCGTCGGCGGCGGCAATCACGGCGACGGCAGCGGTGTACAGGAGGATCCCGCGCAGCGACAGCGCAGCCGCGGCGGAGTCGACCGCCAAAAAGAACAGCACGAATAACGGACCGCCAGCCTCGTTGCCGAGGAAATACAGGAAGCCGGCCACCAACAGGTCCAGAATGGCCACCCGCGCAAAGGAGAATCGCCGCGGCGAGCGCGTCCCGAGCAGGTCCAGGAGCATATTGTAGCCGGCGAAGAGCCCGAGCAGCGACCACGTTGGCAGTCCGATGCGGCTGATCGTGGGCTGTGCCATGGTCACCAGCAGCAGGGCCGCGAGGATACCCCAGCGGAGCTGCCCGATCGACCGGCTTAGGAAACGGTATAGCTCCTGCTGGGAAGGCGCCAAGCCGGTGTGCGATGACTCCATGGGTCTCCTCCAATGGATACGCCGGAGATCGAGCAGGGGTTGTGCCAAGGCGGCTGTATGCTGCCGGATCCTGGCTCAACCGGCCGCTCGGGTTTTTAGGAGTCCCGAGATAGCCCTGGCAGTTTGCGAGTACCATAGAGCTCACGGCGCTGCCGCATGTTGAGGACGGCACGACGGTCGCCGATAGCGAGGAGCTATGTCGAAGATGAGACCAGAGGCTGAGACCCGATACCCCGAAAGCCCCCGCCACGACGGAGGCGAGATGCTGCATGGCGTGCACGTCCCGGATCCCTACCGCTGGCTCGAGGCGCTCGACTCCGAGCAGACCCGCCGCTGGATCGAGGCGCAGGACGAGCTTACATCGCGATACCTGGCGGATATTCCAGCACGCGAGGCAATCGACCGGCGCCTGACCGAGGTTTGGAACTACGAAAAGTTCGGCGTGCCTTTCCGGCGCGGCGAGCGCTACTTCTTCACGCGCAACGATGGGCTGCAAAATCAGAGCGTGCTCTACTGGATGGAGCGCCGCGACGCGGAGCCGCGCGTGCTGCTCGATCCCAACGATCTGTCGGCCGACGGCACCGTTGCCCTCACGGCCTTTGAGGTCAGCGACGACGGCCGGCTGCTGGCGTACGCGCTCTCGTCCGCCGGCTCCGACTGGCAGGAGTGGCGCGTCCGCGACGTAGCGAGCGGCGACGACCTGCCGGATCACCTTGAATGGGCCAAGTTCTCGGATGCTGCCTGGACGGCGGACGGAGCCGGGTTCTACTACAGCCGCTACGACGCACCGGCCGAGGGCATGGCCTATAAGGGTGCCAACTACTACCACAAGCTCTTTTACCACCGTATTGGGACGTCGCAGGCGGCGGACGAGCTGGGCTACGAGCGGCCGGACCAGAAGGAGTGGCTCTTCGAGGCCACGGTCTCCGACGACGGGCGCTACCTGATCATCGGCGTGTCGAAAGGCACACAGATCGAAAACGGCATCTTCTACCGCGATCTGCAGGCCGCGGACGGCGGCGTGGTCGAGCTGCTCAAGGATTTCGACGCGAGCTACAGCTTCGTCGGCAACGACGGCCCGGTCTTCTATTTCCTGACCGACCGTGACGCGCCGCTCTCGCGCGTCGTCGCCGTCGACGTTGCGCGACCCGACCCGGCGAGCTGGCGCGAGATCATCCCGGAGTCCGAGGATTCACTGCTCGGCGCCGCCCTGGTACACGATCTTTTGCTTGCCTCGTACCTCCACGATGCCCGGAGCCGGGCACGCATCTTCGATCCGTCCGGCAACGTTGTGCGTGAGGTCGATCTGCCCGGCATGGGAACGATCGCCGGGCTCGGCGGCCGGCGCGCGGAGCGCGAAACCTTCTACCTTTTCACCGGTTTCATGGCGCCGGGCACCGTCTATCGCCTCGATCTCGAAACGTGGGAGACCTCGATCTTCCGCGAGCCGCGGCTGAGCTTCGATGCGTCCGCCTACACGACGGAGCAGGTCTTCGTCACGAGCAAAGACGGCACGCGCGTGCCGATGTTCCTCAGCTACCGGCGCGGCCTCAAACGAGACGGCGACAATCCAACCTACCTCTACGGCTATGGCGGCTTCAACATTCCCCTGACGCCGGCCTTTTCGCCGGCCAACGTCGTATGGATGGAGCTGGGCGGCGTTTATGCGCAGGCCAACCTGCGTGGAGGCGGCGAGTACGGCACGCCGTGGCACGAGGCCGGGATGAAGGACCGCAAACAGAACGTCTTCGACGATTTCATCGCGGCGGCGGAGTGGCTCGTCGCGCAGCGCTACACGCGTCCCGCGCGCCTGGCGATCGGCGGCGGCAGCAACGGCGGCCTGCTCGTCGGCGCCTGCCTCACGCAGCGGCCAGAGCTCTTCGGCGCCTGCGTCGCCGCCGTGGGCGTGCTCGACATGCTGCGCTTCCACAAGTGGACGATCGGCTGGGCGTGGGTCTCCGACTACGGCTCGCCGGACGACCCCGAGGAGTTCAAGACGCTGCTGGCCTACTCGCCCTACCACAACCTGCGCTCCGGAACGGCCTACCCCGCGACGCTGATCACCACCGGCGACCACGACGATCGCGTCTTTCCCGCGCATAGCTTCAAGTTCGCGGCGGCGCTGCAGGCGGCCCAAGCCGGTCCGGCGCCGGTGCTGATCCGCCTCGACGTGCGCGCGGGCCACGGCGCGGGCAAGCCGACCGCGAAGCTGATCGCGGAGCGTGCCGACGGCTGGGCCTTCCTGGCGCGCAACCTGGGAATTGAGGATGTCGCACTGCCTACCCGGCCCTGACCTGTCGATGCCCGTAGAAAGGAAACCGCATGGAGGTCGTTGAGCCGCATGAAGCCGCGGACGAGAGCGATATCCCCGATCGGACGCCGGGCGACGTCTTTCCGCCGCCCCGGCGCGATCCATATGAGGCATTCCGTTTTCGCGACTTCCGCCTGCTGACTGCCGGCGGCTTCGTCGGCGCGCTTGGCTCCCAGATGTTGAGCGTGGCGATCGGGTGGGAGATCTACGAGCGCACCGGCTCGGCGCTCGACCTGGGGCTGATCGGGCTCGTGCAGGTGATCCCGGTGGTCCTCCTGTCGCTGCCCGCCGGGCACATTGCAGATCGCTTCGATCGGCGGCGTATCGTGCTCCTGACGCAGATTCTGCTGGCGGCCGCCTCGCTCAGCCTGGCACTGCTCTCCTACGAGCGAGGATCGGTGGCACTGGTCTACGTATGCCTGCTGCTGGTCGGAACGGCGCGGGCGTTCAATGGGCCTGCAAGCTCGAGCCTCCTGCCGCAAACGGTGCCGCCGGAAGCTTTCGCGAATGCCGCGACGTGGAGCAGCAGCGCATGGCAGCTCGCGGCCGTCGCCGGGCCGGCCCTCGGCGGCCTGGTGATCGCGCTGCGCCGTAGCGCGACGCTGGTCTACGTGCTCGACGCCCTCGCGGCCGGGATCGTGCTCCTGTCGGTCGCCCTGCTGCACAGCCGCCAGGCACCGCGCCGGCACGAGGAGGTCAGTCTCCGGTCCCTGGCCGCAGGCGTCGGCTTCGTCTGGCGCACGAAGATCATCCTGGCCGCGATCACCCTCGATCTCTTCGCGGTACTGCTCGGCGGTGCCACGACGCTGCTGCCGATCTTTGCCAAGGATCTCCTCCATGTCGGGCCAACCGGCCTCGGCTGGCTCCGCGCCGCGCCATCGGTAGGCGCCGTGGTCGTGGCCCTGCTGATCGCCCATCTGCCGCCCTTCACGCGCGCCGGCAAAACGCTGCTCTGGGTGGTGGCGGGTTTCGGCCTAGCCACGATCGTCTTCGGGCTCTCACGCTCGTTCGCCCTGTCGCTGCTGACGCTGGCGCTGCTCGGCGCGTTCGACGGCGTGAGCGTCGTGATCCGCACCACGTTGCTGCTGGTGCGCACGCCCGACGAGATGCGCGGGCGGGTCTCGGCCTTCCACAGCGTCTTCATTGGAGCATCCAACGAGCTAGGCGGCTTCGAGTCGGGTGTCGCCGCGGCCCTGCTGGGTCCGACCATCGCCGTCGTCGGCGGTGGGATCGGCACCATTCTCGTCGTCGTGCTCGCGGCGCTGATCTGGCCCGAGGTCCGGCACCTCGGGCACCTGTCGGATGGCTAGATCCAATACGTTTCAAATCAGCCGCGGCAAGCCGTCCACGAATACGACACGAATACACGAATAGAGCATCGCAGAGCCGTGCGCGGTAGCTGCAACAGCCGCTACCGCGATACCCAGTTCTCCAACGGCAGCCCTGGAACGCGGCGGAAGTGCTGTTCGTTGTTCGTTACCAACGTAAGACCGTGCTTTGAGCCGTCGCTGCAATAAGCAAATCGAAGTCCTCGATCAGCATCCCTTGCAGGCGAAGTGTCGTTTTCATGTTCCCGAAAGCGCGTACACTAGCGAGATCGACTCCGATAACTGCGACTGCGCTAATGAAGGTATCGATCGCGCGATGATTCGCCTCCGGCCGCTGGGAACAGGCGGCCCCGTAGCGCAGCTCCGCCAGTGTGATGATCGAGATACCGACTGCTTGCAGTCCAACTTGCTCTAGGTGATCCCGAACGGGTGCCCGGCCGCGCAACCAGAAGATGCACGTGTCCGTGTCCAGCAGGAAGTTCATAGTGCGGGCGGATCGGTTCGGGATCGGCGTGCTTCGTGAATGTCACTCAACGTCGCCTCGGTTGGCCGCTCATCTTGCCACGCTCCGAAGGACGCCCAGAAGCTCGCCGCGTCAATGGCAGCTTCCTGGCCCTCGGCGGGCTCCACAAACGTGACCAAGACACGGTATGGCCCTTCAACAGGCGCCACTTCCAACAGTTGAATATGCTCACCGTCGTAGAGGGCGGGCACGGAGACCATAGTCATAGTCTACTCACCATCCTAGATGATCGTTACGTACAATGCAGTGTACGCGCAACCTGCCCAATTTGCTATGGCGTGCAACATGACCCGGCTGGTACGGGCTGCAGAAGTAGCGACGACGGCCGCGGCGCTGCTGGGTCCGACCATCGCCGTCGTCGGGGGCGGGATCGGTACGATCCTCGTCGTCGCGCTCGCGGCGCTGATCTGGCCCGAGGTCCGGCACCTCGGGCGCCTGTCGGAGCCACGCGAGCCCGAGCCTCCATGAAATCCCCGCGCCGCGTTCACCGCCACCAGAACGTTACGCAGACAGCACCTCTCGTTCGCCTACGCCCGCGGCGGCTACGTGTGGATCTCCTGCTAGCGCCGCGCAGTAGAACGCCCGGGCCACGGTGGCGCGTACATGCTGCGCCGCCCGGTCGAAGACCCCAAGCACGGGGAACTCGATGCGCTGCCGGACAAATTCGCCGATCGCGACATTGATCAGGTCCGGCAGCGCGTCTTTCGTGCGTACAGCCTCCGCCATGGCGCCGCCATAATCCAGGGGGTCGCCTGGTCGAAGGGTTTGATGAGACACATAAGCACCTCTACCGATCCTCCCATGTTCCGTGTCCAGCCTTACACCCGCGCGACTCCCTGGGCTAATACTTGGAAACGTTCATCTCCTCCATCTTGCCGGCTACCTCCTGGACCACCCGCTCACAGATGTTCGTGACGCGATCCGCGATCCGCTCCAGGTTGTGGGCCACCCAGAGCAGCCAGGTGACGCGGTCCATCGTGCGTGGGTCTTTGATCATCAGGGCGAGTAGTTCGCCGTACACCTGGTCATACAGGCTATCGATCTCGTCATCCTCGGCGGCAATCTGCCTCGCAGCGTCGGCGTCACGATCGATGAAGGCGTCCAGGCTCCGCCGCAGCATGTCGCGGGCGCGCTCCGCCATGCGTGGCACGTCGCCGAGCGGCTTGACCAACGGCTGCTCGCCGTGCAGCAACACAATCTTGCCGATACCTTCCGCGTAGTCGCCCATGCGCTCAAGCTCAACAATGACATAGAGCGCGGCGATGATCCTGCGCAGGTCGCGCGCCATCGGCTGCTGTCTGGCGATCAGTTCGATCGCCTGCTCCTCGATCTGAAAACGCTTCTGGTTGATCTTGAAATCGTCCTGGATGATCTCCCGCGCGGCGGCGTGGTCGAGGCGCTCGAGCGCCTCGATGGATCGCTCGATGGCTTTATCGACCATGCTGCCCAGGACCAGGATCTCGTCCTGTAGCTCCTGCAACGCCCGCTCAAGACTTAGTCGTTTGCTCCACATCGCCGCCCTCTCGTCCTTCCTTTAGCCGAACCGGCCCGTAATGTAGCCCTCGGTACGAGGGTCGCGCGGATTCGTGAACACCTGGTTGGTGGCGCCGACTTCGATCACCTGGCCGGCCCGGTCGTCAGGGTCCAGCAGCATCATCACCGTCACATCGCTCGCGCGGGCCGCCTGCTGCATATTGTGCGTGACGATCACGATGGTGTAGTGGCGCTTCAGCTCCGCGATCAATTCCTCAATCCGCAAGGTCGAGATCGGGTCGAGGGCCGAGGCCGGCTCGTCCATCAGCAACACCTCGGGCCGTGTCGCCAGTGCCCGCGCAATACACAGCCGCTGCTGCTGGCCCCCCGACAGGCTCAGGGCTGATCGATCCAGCTGGTCTTCCACCTCGTCCCACAAAGCTGCCGCGCGCAACGCCTCCTCGACGATCGGCGCGAGCTGCCGTTTGGACATCCGGCTGTACAGGCGTGGGCCAAATGCCACATTGTCGAAAATACTCTGCGGAAACGGATTCGGCCGCTGAAACACCATGCCAATCCGCCGCCGAATCTCGACCACATCGACGTCGGGGCCGCAGATATCGATGTCCCCGAGCATGATCGAGCCCCCGGCCCGAAAGCCGGGGACCCGGTCGTTGATGCGGTTGATCGAGCGCAGCAAGGTCGACTTGCCGCACCCGGACGGGCCAATGATGGCGGTGATCGTGCGCGCCTGGATCGGCAGCGTAACATCCTTCACTGCGCGCACGGCGCCGTAGTACAGGCTCACCTCACGGAGGTTGATTGCCACCTCCGGTGAAACAGTGGCAGGTCGCGATTGCACCGTAACCATGGGGGCGACCTGGTCAGACATGCTCATACTTCCCTTTTACCCTATGCCCGGCCGCCCGCTCGTCGTGAGCCACCGGCGCCGCTCAAGCGTTGTTGGAGGCGATGTGTAAAGTAGGCTGCGCCGAGGTTGACGAGTAACACCAGTACCAGCAAGGCCGCCGCCGTCCCGTTCGCAACCCGCTGCGCGTCCTGTAATCCGGGCACGCCGACGATTTTGAGGACCCAGATATGCACCGCCAGCGTCTCGCCCGTCTGCAGGGGATTGAAGCTGTAGCGTGCATTCGGCGAAATAGTGGTGCCTGTCGTGAGGATCAGTGGCGCGGTCTCGCCGATGATCCGCCCGCCGGTCAACACCATCGCCGTGATGATGCCCGGCACCGCGCTCGGCAGCACCACCCCGCGGATGGTCTGCCAGGGCGTCGCGCCGAGCGCGAGACTTGCCTCACGGTACGCCTCAGGCACCGTCCGGAGCGCCTCTTCGACAATGCGAACCATCAGCGGCAGGTTCAGCAACGCCAGTGTCAGGGCGCCGCTCAAGAGGCTAAAACCCAGATGCATGATCGTGAGAAAGACGATGGCGCCGAAGACGCCAACCACAACCGATGGGACCGCGGCGAGTGCTTCTGTGCTGAAGCGAATGACACTCGTGACGCGACCGGGCCGGGCATACTCCGCCAAGTACACTGCCGCTCCGGTGCCGACTGGCACCGTGAGCGCCAGGCTCAGGACCAGCATGTAGATCGACACGAAGAGCTGCGGGCCGATCCCGCCGCCCGGCTCCAGGAATGACCCGGCCGTCGTCAGAAAACGCCAACTGAGGGCCGGGAGACCGGCGTGCAGGACGATCACGATCACGCTAAACAGGACGACGACCAGGATCAGCGCGGCCAGCGCCATCACTGCCGTCGCCGCCCGCGCGGTGAGCATGGCGCGCCGCCGCGCGGCCAGGGAGACGTTCGGTGGCGTCATTCTACCGCGGGCCGTGCTCAAGTTTCGTAGATCCACGCGCATCCATCACCTCCCCTGGCTCGTGGTCGCCATCGTAGATCGCGCAGCCTGAGCGGCAGGCATAGGTCTCGGGCGTGGCTCTCGGAATGTTCGTCCACCGGTCGCCAGGCGCACGCCGGCGATCAGCACGAGGCTGATGATCAGGAGCAGCAACGCTACCATGATCAACGCCGCGCGATGCTCGGGACTGGTTGCTTCGGGGAGCTGCGTCACAATCGCGGCCGGCATCGTCGTCGCTCCCGTCACCGCGCTCGTGGGGATACGTGACGTGATGTTGCCGATCACCATTTGCACGGCCATCGTCTCGCCGACCGCGCGCCCCATGCCCAGGATCACCGCCGTGAGTAACCCCTGCCGTGCCGCCGGCAAGAGCACACGCCAGATCACATGCCAGCGGGTAGCGCCGAGTGCAAGGGCGCCTTCGCGCAGTGACGTGGGCAGGGCGCGCAGGGTATCCTCGGCGATGGTGACAATCGTCGGCTGCGTCATGAACACAAGCACGATCGCCGCCGCCAGCATGCCCTTGCCTAGCCCGGTGTGCAGGGTCGTGCGCAGCCAGGGCACAACCAGGGTTAGCCCCAGCAGGCCATAGATCACCGACGGCAGCGAGGCAAAGAGCTCGACTGTCGTGCGCAGCACGCGCCGGATCGGGGGCGGCGCGATCTCGACCATGAAGATGGCGACGGCGATGCCCAGGGGCGCACTGATGAGCAACGTCAGGACGGTCGTGGCGAGTGTTCCATATAAGAGCGGCAGGACGCCGAAGTGCTGCGTGCTCTGGTCCCAGGAGCGCCCAAGAAAGAACTCACCCGGGCTGATGTATCGGAAGACCTCCAGCCCGGTGCCGCCGATAAAGAGCACGAGGGCGGCGGTACTCAACACGAGAATCGCGGCGGCACTGAAAAAGATCGACTGAGCAAGGATCGCGGTTTGCCGTCTCATGCACATGTTTCCTTGAACACCGGCAGGTCGGCGCGGCCCCGTGCACCTGACCGCATCAGCGGCAGCGCGCTTCGGACTGCTGCCGGGTACGTATCCTGCCAACCGTCTATGATTTGGCGATCGGCACGAAGCCGAGCTTGTCGAAGGCGTCGCTGGACTGAAACTCGGGACCGGCGACGAACTGGATGAACGCCTGTGCCAGTGACGAACCCTTGGCTTTGGTGATCATGTAGCCGGGTCCGCCAATCTTCCAGCTGCCGTTCTGGATGTCTTGCTTCGTCGGCATGACGCCGTCGACGCCGAGCGCCACGAGATCCGGGTTGTTCAGATACGCGAAGCCCAGGTATGAGATCGCCCCGGGCGTCTGAGCCACCGTCTGCCGCACCGTCTCGCTGTTGTCCTCCTCCGACGCGCCCGTCGCAAACCGGGTATCGTCGCCATTGAAGAGAAACGTCGCCATCTGCGAGCGCGTCCCCGATCCCTTGGCGCGGTTGACCAGCACGATCTCCTGGTCGGCTCCACCGACCTCTTTCCAGCTCTTGATCGTGCCGTTGAAGATGCCGACCAGCTGGTCCTTGGTCAGACTCTTAAGGCTGCCCGGCCCTTGCTTGTTTACGACCGGAGCAAAGGCCTGGATGGCGATCTGCGTCTCGACCGCGTCGGCACAGTTCAGATTAGTCTTCTCTTCATCCTTCAATTTGACATCGCTGTTGCCGATGTCGATCTTGCCCTGGCAGACCTGTGTGCGACCGGCGCCCGATCCGCCAGCGGTCACGGTAATCTGCACCCCGGGATTTTTGGTCTGGAAGCGTGTCGCCGCTTCCTGCACCAGGGGCAGCAGTGCCGACGATCCTGCCAGCGTCAGCTTCCCGCTCAGCGCCGCGGTTCCTGCCGCCGCTGTCCCTCCCGCTGCCGTTCCTGCCGTTGTCGCCGACGCCGTTCCCGACGTGCCTGCGCCGCAGGCGACCAGCAGACCGAGCAGGAGCGCAAGGGCCGCCGACCGAACACGATTTCTTATCACCTGTCACACCTCCTGTGATATCAGGATAGGTGGCAGGCTTTAACTCCACGCGATCCGAAGTTAAAGGGATGTTGAAGGTTGGTTAAGCGTTGCTCGAAATGGGCGCCAGGGGCAGCGTAAAGATGAAGGTGGCGCCTTGCCTTTCGCCGGCCGACTCGGCCCAGATGCGCCCACCGTGCGCCTGGACGAGATGCTTGGTGATGGCCAGCCCCAGTCCAGTGCCGCCGCCGGCACGGGCTTTATCGGCCTTGAAGAAGCGCTCGAAGAGCCGTGGCAGCGCCTCCGGCGCGATGCCAACGCCGCTGTCCGCCACGACCACGGCCACGGTACCGTCTCGCTGCTCGACACGGATCGACACGCGGCCACTGGGCGGAGTGAATTTGATGGCATTGTGGACCAGGTTGATGACGACCTGCTGCATCCGCTCCGGGTCGGCACGCACCTCGGGAAGCATGGCCGGCCGGTCTACCACGAGGCTGAGACCGTGCCGCTCAGCCTGCGGCCGTAGTCGCTCGGCGGCAGCCTCCACGACCGTTCCAAGATCCAGCGGTCGGAGGCGGAGCGCGACCCGCCCCGATTCAATCCGCGACAACTCGAGCAGCTCTTCCAGTAGCTGTGCAAGCCCATCGATCTCGACATGCATGCGGTCGAGGAAATCGTGGGCTACCTCCGGATCCTCCATGGCTCCATCGGCCAGGGTGTCCACGAGCGCCTTGAGCGAGGCTACGGGTGTGCGCAGCTCGTGAGAGACATTCGCCACGAACTCGCGGCGCACGCTTTCGGCTCGCCGGAGCTCGGTGACGTCTTGCAGGAGCAGCAGGACCTGCTGGTCGGCGCCATTGCCGCCGGGGAGACGCGACGCCAGCGCCTGGATGCTGCGCCGCTGCCCGGGCGAGCCAAGCGCGACCAGCCGCGGCTGTTCTGCCTCCGCACCGCCAACCCGGACCTGATCGACCAACGCCGCCAGTTCATGGTCGCGCACAACCGCCATGATCGAGCGTCCCTGCGCCTGTGCGGGCGTCAGCTGCAGCAGGCCCGCCGCGGCCGGGTTGATCAGCCGGACCACGCCTGACCCATCGATCATGATCAGGCCGTTCGCCATGTGGCTCAACACAAACGCCAGGCGTGCCCGCTCGTCTTCCATCTCTCGGATGTGGATGTGCAGCTTGGAGGCCATCTCGTTAAAGGCCTGGGCCAGCAGGCTTGCTTCATCCCGGCCGACGACGGGCAGCGTCTGGTCAAGGTCTCCGCCAGCGAGCTGGCGCGCCGCGGCGGTGAGCGCATGGATCGGCCCGGCGGTGACGCGGGCGACGACGACGGCGACCGCGATGGACAAGAGGGCGGCGAGCGCCAGCGCGGTGGCAACGGCGGTCACCACCGGTGCGGACGCGTGCTGCACGGCGTTCAGCCGCAGCGCGATGCGCGCGACCCCCAGAACTTTGTTTTCCTGCACGATCGGCACCGCGACATACAGCAGATCCTGCTCCAGCGTGGCGCTGTAGCGCTGGCTCTCGCCGCTGCCCTGCCGGAGCGCCTGCTCCACCTCCGGCCGCGTGGCGTGATTGTCCATCGTCGCCGGATCATGGTCTGAGTCGCCGAGAACCGTGCCGTCCGCCGCGATCAGGGTAATGCGCGCCCCGGCCGCCCGCCCGAGCTGCTTCGCGAGGGGATCGAGGCCGGCCGTTCCCTCCGTCGCCAGACGGTGCGCGACGTGGACCGCCACGAGCCGTGCCTGGCGCTCGAGCTGGGTTTCGAGGGCGCTCAGTTGTTGTGCTCGGAGGAAGCCGACGAGATAAATGCCGAGGCCAAGCAGCACCAGCGCGATTAGCACGATATAGCTCACGGCGATGCGCCACTGGATACGCGTGAACATGCCGTCTCTCAACCGGCGAATCGGTAGCCGACGCCGCGGACGGTTTCGATGCGCTGTGGCTCCGACGGCACGTCTTCCAGCTTCTCGCGCAAGCTGCGGATGTGGACCGGCACGGTGCGCGCGTCGAGCGTATGAGTGTAGCCCCACACCTGCTCCAGCAGCCGCTCGGCGGAGAAGACGTGGCTGCGGTGGCGAACGAGGAAGGCCAGCAGGTCGAACTCTTTGGGCGTGAGCGAGATGGTTATACCGTTCCTGGTCACGTGGTGACGCGCCAGGTCGATCTCCAGATCGCCGGCTACCAGACGGTCTCCCGCGGCAGGGCCGCTCTGCCGGCCAAGCTCGGCCGCCAGCAGATCGCGGCGGCGCAGCAACGCCTTCACCCGTGCCATGAGCTCGCGCATGCTGAAGGGCTTGGTCAGGTAATCATCCGCGCCAAGCTCGAGGCCCACGATGCGGTCCACCTCGTCGGTCTTCGCCGTGAGCATCAGGATCGGCACCGCGCTCTGTTGCCGGATGCGCCGGCAAACCTCGAAGCCGTCCAGCTTGGGGAGCATGACGTCAAGCAGGACCAGATCCGGCCCTTCAGCGGCCGCGGTCAGCGCTGCCTCGCCATCTACAGCCGTCAGAAGACTGTACCCTTCGCGGCGCAGGTTATACGCAATGGTGGTGAGGAGTGTCGGTTCATCCTCGACCAATAAGATCGTAGCCAGGTTAATTCTCCCCTTGGGGCAACGCTACCTCGTGGTCGCCCTGCCGGTGGTCGGCTGGCCCGAGAAGGACGCCAGCGCGGGTCCGCCCGGTTCCAAGCCTCATTCTAGCATTCCTGGACATGCCGGGAGGTCCACGATCTCAGGATCTGTGAAAGCGCAGGCGACGTGGCACAAGGCGTTGGTTGACACTTTGCAGATCAGTACCGCTTCAAACCGTCGAGGCTTGAATATGCCTGGATTATGTACTATGGCTGTCAGCGAAAGGAATCGTTACGATACCCCTCGACGCTGTCGCCGATCCGCAACACCCCCAGGGAGTCGTGGATCAGGTTCTGGCCGAAGAGCGCTCCGCGTTCGCTGCGCCGGTAGGCCGCGAGGGTGGCCAGCGGCTCCGTGCTGGCGCGGATGCCGGTCTCCTGCGTGACCGTGGTCGTCACGCAGCGGGCGCACGGCTTGACCACCCGGAACCGAACCTCGCCGATCCGAATCCCCTTCCAGCCGTCCTCGTCAAATGGGGCGCTCCCCGCGAGCACAAGGTTGGGACGGAAACGGTTCATCGGGACCGGCTCCGCAAGATGCGAGTTCAGATCGGCCAGCGATGCCTCCGTGGCAAGTAGGAAAGGATAGCCGTCGGCAAAGCCGACTTGATCGCCGGGATGGGCGTAGCTCGGGTCGACCTGTCGTTCAAAGTCGTCGGCCATGCGGACCAGGCGGCAGGGTGTCCCGAGGAAGTCGCCGAGCCAGGCCGCTGCCTCCGCGCCCCCATCGACGGCCCGGCAGCGATCGCGCCACACGATGACCTCGCCGGTGGTACCACCGGCCGCGGCAGAAACGACGATGGGACCCATTCCCGGGGCCTCGAGCACAAGGTCATCACCGCGAAAGCTCGGAGCGACGAGTGCCAGCCGCGGCAGCTCCCGCTGGGTCACGAACGTGCCGTCCGGCCGTACGATCATCCACAGGCGGTCACCGCGAATGCCGCGGGCGCCGAGAGCCGCTTCCTGTAACGGGATACCACGGCAGGACTTGATTGGATAGACATAAAGACCGGTTAGCCTGATATCGGCTCCGAGCATGGACATAGCCTATCTACGAGCGAATGAGGGCAGAGACGTGCGATCAGGGCAAGAGTATAGCAGGGAATCGAGGTCGCATGGGCATCCACCATCTTCGATTCCTGCTCGCATGAGGGTACGGCAGGGCATACAGCGGCCGGCAGCGATAAAGCTGCTGGCCGCTCGCGCCATCACGCAGGCCGGCGCGGGCGATAACGGTGCGCCGCGCCGGTATGGCTCCGTGCCATTACTTGACGGCGATGCCGATGCCTGCACCGCCGGGCAACGCCGCGACGACCGTCTGGATTTTGATCAGGCTGCCATCTGAGGCGACACTGAACACGTCGATCGTGCCTGTCACTGCGTTGCGTGCGTAGAGGTAGTGGCTGTCGCCGCTGAATGCCTCGTCGCTGGCCCCGGTAGGACCACTGGTAGTGCCCGCCGTGGGGTTGAGCAAGACCAGCGTGCCGTCCGGGTTCACCTGGAAGCTCGAAATGTCGCCGGTCCCGAAGTTCGTCGTATAGGCGTACTTGCCGTTGTCGGTGTTGACGAGCCAACAGGTATCCGATCGCCCGTCACGTGCCGTCGGGCCGTTAGGCGTCAACGTGCCGTCGTTGTTGATGTCGTACGACGCCGCGCCGCCCTGGAGCGGCACGGCTCCGAAGTTCTCCGCCGTGAGCAGTTGGCCGCGCTGGGTAAAGCTAAAGCCGAACGGTCCGTAGCCGGTCGTCTCGTTGACGATCGGTCCGTTGGCAACGCCGTCTTTGTCGACGAGGTAGGTGTCGAGCTTATCCGCCAGCCGCTCCGACACGACGAGCACCTGCCCGCTGGGATCGAACGACACCTGCGAGCAGCCTGAGACGGGGTTGCCGCTCAGCGGCCGGGTCGAGCCCGGGATCGGCGTCAATGCTCCCTGCGCATCGACCGTGAAGCCGGTGATGCTTGGGGCGCTTCCGGTACACATAACATCCCCGGCGTTGAGGACATACAGCACGTGGCGGTGGACGGTCACGCTGATCGGATGCAGGCCGCCGGAGGGCGTGGTGCTGACCAGCGTGAGGCCGTCGGACTTCACGGCGAAGACCGAGATGCTGTTGCTGCCGGCGTTGGTCGCGTACAGATAGTGGTAGCCGCCGTTGAGGTTGTTCGGCGCCTGCTCACCAAGAATCAACCCATTGCCCGACTGCTCGAACGATCCACTCCCAGTGCCCCCAGTCTCGTACGCGCCGGCCGGGGCCAGAGTCCCATCGGCGGCGCGGTTGAAGACAACGATCTCGTTGTGAGTCGGGTCGTTCGTCATGGCGTACACGGCGCCCGGGGTATCCGCCGCGAGGGCGGGCGTGCCACTGCGCAGCCCAAAGGCGGCTGCCAGCAGGGCCACGGCCGAAACGATCTTCGCTCCTCGATTCATGGTACAACTCCCTATGTCGCTGTAGTGCGCTGTCGCTTTACGCTAGGGGCGGTCTCGGCCGTGTAGTCCCGGTTGGCAGACAGCATGTCTCCTGGACGTACGTGGCCGGCGGGTTAACCGTCCTTTCGATGATCTTTGCCCTCCTTTGCCAGGCTCGTCACGTGGGTAAGCACGCGTAAAGGCACTATAGCGCGCGAGGGTCAACGTATGCATCAACAACAGTCAACGTGGGAGTAAACGTCTATCAACGTTGGCAAACTGCGCGAGGGTCGGCCGCACCGTATCGCCTGAGACATAGTTCAAGAGGCAGCCATAGAGATTGCCAATGCGGAGGTCGCGGGTGCAATGAAAGATAAGAGGGCCTATCCTTCATTAGGGCCCGAGTGTCCCACGATCAGGATGCGCTCTCGCCGCCGGCCGCAAACAGTACCAATCCTGCTGGAAGCGCCTCCCCCAGAATCCAGTTTTGGTCGTCTTGATGCAGGCTGTTCTCAGCGTTCATGAGCAGTGCTCGGAAGCGCTCCGGGTCCGGCAGATGTGCGAGCCAGCGGGCAACCTCGTCCCGTACGTCTCCCGGCACGTCTCGCACCCGATCACCGGTATACTGCGCGAGGAGCACCAGACAGTACGCCAAGTTTTCGGTCGGTTCCAGCCTCAGCGACATGAGCGTGTCCAGCCAATTCGCGGCTTCTGCACTCGGAACGACGCGATCCAGCGAGCCATAGACGGGTTTGCGGCTCCCGATGCGGCTCAACGCCCACAGCTCTCGGGAGGACGGCTGCTGTTTCCGACACTTGGCTAGAAGCTGGCGGCCGATCTCCTCTTTTGTTTCTGCCGGGAGCCACTCGAGGCTGGCCAGCGTCATCCACAGCTCGACATCCTCGCCGGGCTTCAAATGCTTTGGAAACATCGGGCTGGGCTTCTGTTTCGACATCTTGCCGGACCGCAGATACGGCCATACTTGGTTGAAAATCTGCAGCTGCTTCCCCGCAGCCAAGCCACCTGCCAGGCGTCGCCAGAAGATCCACCATTCGTTTCGGCACGGTGCCTCCTTGGGAAAGACCAGCCCCTGGAAGTACAGTTTCCAGACCTGCTGCATGCGCCATTCATCGGCCGCATCGCCGAACCCGGGCCGTAGGCAATAGCCAAGGAGGTTCAGCCAGCGCTTCTCATACTCGGGCGACCGGGCGCGGCCATCGCGGCACTCCAGGAGTGTGTCGGCCAACTGGCGGATTAGCGCGGTTGGCCATGTATCTCTCGGTAGACCCATAATCTCCTGGAGCGCTGTGCGCAGGCGCTCAGGCGGATGCTCGCTCGATTGGTCTCCGCGCCGGAAGGTCTCTCGAATTTCATCCTGAGCCGCTTCGACCGCGGCTTGGTCAACCATCTCTTCGACGTGGGCGACGGCGGAGGTCGGCTCTCCTTCCCGCCGCAGGTCGAACTGCAGCTGCCAGCGATGATCACTCTGTGATGCTTGGCACCAGAGCTCCAGCGTGCCGACAGCCGTCAGTCGCACCGCCAGCCGAACTGGGATGCTGTTTACCATACCTTTGCCATAGCGGAGAACGCTGCGGATCGGGGGCAACGCACTGGCGTCGCCGGCTGCAAGCTGTACGACGTCGCCCAGATGATCGCCGAGCCGCGTGCTCGACGCGTAGAGCTGGAAGGAAACGGGCTGGTTCGTCAGCGCGGCGAACGCCGGCTCGTCCAGCTGCGTCTCAAACCCTTCTTCCGTCCCGCGCGGCACCAGGCAGACCGCCGACCGGGCGCCCTCCGGAACGGGCGCATCGCCGCTTTCAACCCCAACGTAGTATGCCCTCGGACTGCCACTTCCGACGCGCACCCCGTGCCCCAAACGCACGAGGCCATAGTAGGCGGCCCCCACCGCAACCGCCAGCTCCGCGTGGGGATTGCTCAGCTCAACCGGCTCCCAGCCTGCTGCAGCGATGGGCTGAAACCATGCCTGGATCACGTCGAGCAGACGCGCACGAATCGATGCTGGAATTAGCGTGCCGCCGTTGAAGAGCAGAAAATCAGGATAGACCGCGTCTCTGCCCGTTTCCGTGTGCAGATAGGTCTTGAAGCGCTGCCAGAACGCTGCCAGATGGCGTGTGATCGCCGGATCCTGCACGTAGGGCAGTCCCAGCTCCGTCAACCCTGCCCGGCGCCGCTGCGCAGGCGCATCGTCGAGAAGAGTTTCTGGAAAAAAGCCGTCGAGGATCAGGTGCTGCACATCTGCCCGGCAGAGGCTGCCGCTGAGCGCTCCGCCGATGACTTGCCCGCCCGTTCCCATCACCGTGATATCCACGACGGAAGGCTGTTGCGCGCCACTCAGCAGCATTTCTTTCGCCTGGCGGCACTGGTAGACCAGCTGGTGCCAGCGTTGCGTGTCGAGCCTGCCCGCCTGTCCAAGCAGCTTCACCTCCAGGCGTCGCGCCAGCGTCATGTCCATGTTATCGCCGCCCAGCATGAGATGTTCGCCAACCGCTAGGCGATCGAAGCGTAAACCCGTCTCACCTTTGCGAATGCCCACGATCGTGAAGTCGGTGGTGCCGCCGCCCACATCACAGACCAGGATCAGCTGGCCATCGTGCATCTGCTCCCGCCAGCCGGATTCGTGCTCCGAGAGCCAGGCATAGAAGGCAGCAAGCGGTTCCTCTAAAAGGATCGTTCGGAGGATACCTGCCTGATGAGCGGCGGTAAGCGTCAGTTCCCGGGCGACTTCGTCAAAGGATGCCGGCACGGTGAGGATGATCTGCTGCCGGGCAAAGGCGTGCTCCTCCCTACTTGCACCCATCTGTGCGTCCCATCCTTCGCGAATGTGCTGGAGGTAGCGCATGCTGGCTTCGACGGGAGAGACCTTCGCAACCTCTCCGCTGGCTCCCCAGGGCAAAATCGGCGCCGTGCGATCGACGCCGGCATGCGAGAGCCAGGATTTCGCAGACGAAACGAGCCGTCCGGGCACACGAGCTCCTTGCTCCCGCGCTAGCTCGCCGACCGCATACATTCTTTCGCGATCCCATCTCAGCGCCGTGCTGCCTGCCGGCAGATCGTATGCTCCCGGGAGGTAGAGAAATGAGGGCAGCATCAGGCGTTGCCCGACCTCCGCGGGTGCAACCAGCTGCGGAATCTCGAGCACGTGAATAGGCCGATGGCCGGACGCATCTGCCGCCTCGTGTAGATCGACATACCCGACTGCAGAGTTGGTTGTCCCGAGATCGATGCCGATAGTGAATCGGTACTCTAACGCTTCAAAATCGGACAGTTCGTCTGTTACCTTCATATTCATAGTGTCGTCGCGGGTACGAGCTAAGGGAACCTGGGTATGCTTCCGTCGCCAATGCCCGATAGCTGATTCTCTAACGCGTAGCCTCTGCTTGTTGTTCGCGGATGTTAAACTCCAGCTTCCATCGATGTTCGGTATCGCGAGCGACGCACCAGAGCTCAAGTGTGCCGACTTCGGTGACCCTACTCTCGAGCCAGATCGGGACGATCGTCCCCCCGTCTTCCCCATCGGTCGTAGGCAGACGCGTCTCCAAAGTAGCCACCTCCTCGATCTCGCCGCTCCAGTCTTCCACTTCTTCGCCCACGCGATCCTGTTTGCGGGTCGACGAGGCCAGAAAACGAAATACGACTTGATCGCCCACTACCAAACCGAACTCTTTTTCACGGATGTCGGCCTCGGTTCCCTCTTCCATACCAAACGGCACGACGCAGAGAGCTTTCATAGGGGGCGGAATACCAGGCACCGCAGGCATCGCACTCTCGATGCCGATGTAATAGGTGCGTGGTGCTCCTGCCCGAATGCGAATGCCGCGCCCATTCCGTGCCAGCCCATAGTAGGCGCTGCCCAAGGCGACCGCCAAATCCAGGTTCGCGGCCTCCAATTCGCGCACATCGGCCCTGCCGTTCCACTCGCGGAGCGCACGCAGCACCTGCTCACGTAAGGGCGCCGCTTTCATCACGCCGCCGTTGAACAGCACTGCGGATGGAAATGCCACTGGAGATGATTCCGCGCCGCCAGAGAGCTGTCGGCTCAAGAAGTAGGCGAGATGCCGCGTAATTGCGGGATCTGACGCATATGGGAGTCCCATCTCTCGAATACCGGCCTGCGGTTTTTTCTGTGGAAAATCGGTGGCCGCTCCGATCGGAAAGAAGCCCTGGAGCAGAACGGCTTCGATCTCCTGCCTGGTCAGCTCGGTACGGATGGTGCCTCCGACGAGCGACGTTCCGCGGCCCACGATCACCACCGGCTCCGCTTCCAGGCCGGGATCGCTCAGCAGTCGCTCCTTGGCCCTACGGCAGCTGTACGCAAGGCCTCTGAATTGCCAGTTGTCGAGCGGTATCCTACGCTGGGCCAGCTTGGCCCGCAGGGCATAGGCCAGCGTCAGATCCATGTTGTCGCCGCCCAGCAGAATGTGGTCGCCGACGGCCACGCGGCGCAATGCGAGACTGCCGTCTTCCTCGGTCACCTGGATCAGGCTGAAGTCGGTCGTCCCCCCGCCGATGTCGCACACGAGGATGGTCTCGCCGACCGCGATCAGATCGCGCCAACGGTCTCGCTGCGCCTCGATCCAGGCATAAAAGGCTGCCTGAGGCTCCTCCAGCAGGATAAGATTGCCGAGCCCTGCCAAGCGCGCTGCCTGGACAGTCAGCTCGCGCGCTACTGCATCAAAGGACGCCGGCACCGTAAGATAGACGTCCTGCTCTTCCAGGCGCGCCGCGGAGTCCTCGGCACCCATCTGGTAATTCCATGCATTGCGGATATGTTCCAGATACCGCGCGCTGGCCTCCAGAGGCGAGACCCGTCGCGCATCGGCCTGAGCGTCCCACGGAAGGATCGGCTGCGTCCGATCGACGCCCCGATGAGTCAGCCATGATTTCGCAGAGGCAACCAGCCGCGCGGGCAGCTCAGCACCCCGATTCCGCGCGAACTCGCCGACCGCATGCTCGATCTCCGGAGCCCAGGGCAATGCGAGGGCGCCCGCAGGCGCATCATGCGGGCCCGGCAGAAGTAGGAACGACGGAAGCAACGGCTGCGCGTTCACCTCGCCTGGAGCAACGACCTGCAGGATACGATGCAGCTGGACCTCCGGCGCCCCATCCTCGGCGACGGTCGCCCTGGTATAGGCCACCACGGAATGCGTTGTTCCTAGATCAATGCCGACGATATATGTTGGATTACTCAAGCATTCACCTCAACTTCAGCGGCAGCAACGATCATCTCCTTCTCCTGGCCCTCGACCTGTCTCGGGAGCTCCAGGCTGGCCACGCGCCAGCCGCGATGACGCAGCGCACCGCTGAAGGGCGGCGCGCCTAGGACGTTGCCCGTGAGACGGACGGCGTGCGTATCGAAGCCAACCGGCACTGTGACGGGGCTGCCTTCAGCTTCTCTGAAAATCGGCTCCAGCCTGACATGCTCGCTGAGCGCCTGCCGGCAACCATCGTGAATAGCGCGGACGGCGGCGCCGATCTGCGCATCGTCATACATGCTCATATCTTCCTGGAGGAAGTCGATCAGCCGTCCCTGGCGCTGGAGGATAGCCAGCATTTGAGCGGCTCCAGCTTCTGCAGAGCGCGCCGGCTCCACCGGTTTCGCCCGCTGAGCCGGCGGCGGTGCTGCCTCCGCTACTGCAGGCGGCACCTGTGCAGGCGCTTCTCGCCCGATGAAGCTGCTTCCGACGAAGAAGATGGCCAACCAGAGCAGGAGCGTGATTAATGCGCCTATGACAAAGAAGAGAAAGGTTCGATTTCCCGCCTGAACGGCGTTTCCTACAAGAATGTAGATCGCCGCGAGTAAGATCGCGTTCAGAATCACTGTGGTCAACAGCGATTGAACTGCAAACCTTTGTTTTGTGCCCATGTTGTCTCCTCTATGTATGTGTATGTATTGTGATCGTGCCGTAAGCATCTTTCCCAATGTAGTATACCGGCTGCCCATCTGCCCGATCGCAGTATGCGATGAATCTGCGCTGAGCATGCTATCGTGCCAGTCTCAGGCAGCGTCCGCGCGTCGCACTTGCCGGTGTTGGGTGTGTCTGTGGGAAAACTGTAGAGGTCATGCCGCGGCTGACCATCAGGATACTTCCGAGGGCCGGATCTGGTCGGTCTCTTTGCGCGTTTCCGCGATCTCGATTAAGATAGGAGCTCACGCAGTTGGGATCGGGAGTATGGTATCGCTCATTTCCGGTTCAGCGGTGGTTGGGAGTATTGCGGAACTCACCGAGGGCCAATTGCTGGTGTGTTCCAGATCAGCGTTCTGATTTGCATCCCCGCGTCCAGAATAACATCCTAGCGGCTGCATCCCATCAGCGGCTATGATCGAGGGCGATCAGGCAGTAAAGGTAGTCTGGGGCGTTCGGTCGCCGTCTTGCTCTGCAGTATGCTGAATGAGCGCAAGCACGGGAGGGAGCCGGGCGCCAACGCTTACCGCGTCAAGCCCGTCTTACCGAATGATTGGTCAGCGAAGGTAGTCCAATGACGAATACCATGTACGCTGAGGCGAATACGACACACGTCGATCCAGAGACGATCCTCACACTCGACAATCTCAAAACCTATTTCTTTCTTGACGGTGGCACGGTCAAGGCGGTCAACGGCGTCAGTCTGGCGCTGAGGCGCACGCAGACGCTGGGCCTTGTCGGCGAGAGCGGCTGCGGCAAGAGCATCACCGCCATGTCGATCATGCGGCTGATCAAGTCGCCGCCCGGAAAGATCGTCGACGGACAGATCCTGCTCCAACAGGGCAAGAGCGGCAGATCAGAGGTGACCGACATAGCCAGGCTGAACCCGCAAGGCGCCACGATGCGCAGCATCCGCGGGGCGGAGATCGCGATGGTCTTCCAGGAGCCGATGACCTCGCTCAACCCGCTCTATACGATCGGATACCAGATCGCCGAAACAGTGCAGCTGCATCAGAAGGTTAGCTATAAAGAGGCGCTGGGACGCGCCCAGGAGATGCTGGAAAAGGTCCAGATCAGCGACGCAGCGCGGCGGGTGCACGAGTACCCGCACCAGCTCAGCGGCGGGATGCGCCAGCGGGTCATGATCGCGCTGGCGTTGTCGTGCAACCCTGCGATCCTGCTCGCCGACGAGCCGACGACGGCGCTGGATGTGACGGTACAGGCGCGCATCATCGATTTGATGCGCACTTTACAGCAAGACTTCGGCTCCACGATCGTGATGATCACCCACAACCTTGGCGTGGTCTCCCAGATGGCCGATCACGTGGCCGTGATGTACCTGGGCAAGATCGTCGAGTACGCCGACGTGCGCGAAGCGTTTCACCACCCGCTGCACCCCTATACGATGGGCCTGCTGAATTCCGTGCCGGTCCTGGGTAAGAAAGGGCGCAAGCAACTGGTACCGATCAAAGGCATGGTTCCCAGCCCCACCGAGAACATCCGTGGCTGCCCATTCGCTCCGCGCTGTCCCTACGTCATGAACATCTGCCGTGAGGAGTACCCGGAGCTCCAGGAGGTTCAACCTGGGCATCACGTGGCGTGCTGGCTCCACCGGCGTTCGTGACGCTCAGGAAAGGAGGTCTCCTGCCTGTAATAGCATAAGTCGACCAGCGGCGATCCGCTCGGCTCTGCAGAACTCTTACCCGTGGTGTCACTGCCAATTCTCAAAGGAGAGTAGGTGTATGGAAGACAACAAGCGAATGAATCGGCGCAAATTCCTCAAGCTCGTCAGCCTCGGTACAGGTGCCACGATTCTGGGTGCCTGCTCTGCCGCTGCTCCGGCTCCGCAGTCCGCCGCCACCTCTTCGGGCGCTCCAGCCGCCGCGGGTGGCGCCACGACCGCGCCCGTAACTTCCGCCACCGAAGCGGCCGCTACTGCTGCGCCTTCCGGCGCGACCGCAGCCGCCGCTACCGCGCCGGCTGCCACGGCCACTGCCGCCGGTACCGCCGGTATGCAGGGGCCGATCCCCTATCCGCCCGGGCAGGTTGTCGCCGGCGGCCGGGCGCCGAAGCTCTTCAATCTCGACCAGATGATGGTCTACAAGAAGCTCGACAAGTACACCGAGCCGGACGACATCGCCAAAGCCGTCCAGGCCGGCACGCTGCCGCCGGTCGAAAAGCGCCTTCCCGATACACCGCAGGTCATTCCGAACTCGTTCTTCTCCGACGGCCCCGGCAATTACGGGGGTGTGATGCGCGACGTCTGGGCATCCCCCACCGAGGGGTGGAACTGGGGTGCCGGCGTAAGCCAGGGCTATTTCGGGATCAACTCGATCGTGATCGAGGAATTGGTCAAGACCGGCCCAATGTGGACGCGCGGCGACAAGCTTGAGCCGGTGCCGAATCTGGCCAAGGATTGGCAGTGGTCGAGCGACGGCATGAGCCTGACGATGAATCTGGTCAAGGGCATCAAATGGTCCGACGGCCAGCCGTTCACCGCCGACGACGTGATGTTCACCTGGAACGACCTGATCCTCGACCCCGGCGTCGTCAGGGCCCCGAGTAAGCGCAGCACGTGGCAGATCGGCGGCAAGGATATCAACCTGGAGAAGGTCGACGACTATACGATCAAGTGGACCTTCCCGGTCGCGAAGCCGACGTATAAGCTCTTCGACATGAACGAGAACTACTTCGTGATCGCGCCGGCTCACGTCCACAAGCCACTCCATCCGAAATACAATAAGAACACGGACTACCAGAAATTCCAGGACGACCTGCCGCCCAATGCTCTGCCCGTGGTGACGATGGGGCCCTGGGTGCCGGTCGATTATAAGACCGACGAGCTGATGGTCTTCCGGCGAAACCCCTACTACTGGAAGGTCGACGAGAGCGGCAAGCAGCTGCCCTATCTCAACGAGATTGTCTTCGAAAAGGCGGCCACGGGGGTTATCCGCACCGGCAAGGTGATGGCCGGCGCATGCGACCACACCAACGTCGAGAACCCGTCGACCTACCGCGAGGTTGCCACGCGCGCGCAGGATCCCAAGGCGCCGTTCCGGCTCGAATGGGGACCTGAGACGTTGGGCTTCTCGCTGCTGATCAATCAGTCGCTCAACTTCGGCACCACCGACACCCGCACGAAGGAGCTCCGCAAGCTTTTCCGTGACGTCAAGTTCCGCCGTGCGCTGACCCAGGCGATCGACCGCGATGGAATTGCCAAGTCCGTCGCCGAGGGACCGTTCTTCCGCGCCTGGCCGGGCGGCCTCTACCCGGGGTCACAGTTCTTCGATCGTGACTCGACGGTCTACTATCCGTTCTCGCCTGACACCTCGAAGGCACTGCTCGCCGAGCTGGGCTTTAAGGACAAAGACAGCAACGGCATCCTGAAGTGGCCCAGTGGGCCGCTGGCGGGCCAGCAGCTGGTGGTCGGCTTGGTCGCGGGTCAGGACGCCGAAGGCGTGGGGACGATCGCCGAGGCCCTGGGGACGCTGTTCAAGCAGATCGGCATCCAGGTAAACTACCGCCAGCTTCAGGGCAACGCGATGAGCCAGCTGAACACCAACGGCCAATGGGACATGCAGGTCTCCCGCGTGGGGCAGGAGTGGGGCGTGCCGAATGTGCGCTACCGCGACATTGCGCCGCTCGCGCTCGAAGCGCCGGTCTTCAGCCGCGCCGGCCAGGGTGTCGACCGGCCGCTGCAGGACTTCGAGAAGCAGATGGTCGACGTGGTCCAGAAGTTCGCGGCCGAGCCGGACAGCGCCAAGCAGAAGGAGCTGATGAAGCAGTACCAGAAGCTCCACACCGAGAACGTCTACACCCTCGGCGTGGTGATCGGGCGATACGCGCTCGGCATGTCCAAGACGATCAAGAACGTCCCCGTCGGCTGCCCCGCGTTCTACTACCAATGGGACTACGACAACTTCATCCCCGAGCAGTTCTGGGTTGCCAAGGGAGATCAGGGCAAGGTGCCCGAGACCCGGCCAAATGTCATCCCGACGTTCAAGAAGGCGTAGAGTTAGGAGGCTCGGGGAAGCAAAGCCTCCCCGAGCCTCCCGTTTCCGACCGCCTAAGCTAACTATGTCTGCGAGCAGCAAGCCACGTATGTCCGGTCAACAGTAGACGGTAAGGCATCGCCGGGAGACAGCAATGCTTAGATTTATCGTAGTGCGGCTCCTGTCGGCTATTCCCGTGCTGATCGGGATCAGCCTTGTATCCTTCATCATTATCCAGCTTCCCCCCGGCGACTTCGCCAGCAGCTTCAAGACCAACCTCCTCAATAACGGTATCAGCGAGCAAGAGGCCGAGCGGCAGGCGCAGGCAGTTCGCCAGCAATATGGCCTCGATCAGCCGATCTTGATCCAGTACGCGCGCTGGATGGGCAATATCATCGGCAAGGGACAGTTCGGCTATTCCTTCGCCTACAAGCGGGATGTCGGCGCACTCATCGCCGAACGGCTCCCGCGCACGCTGGCCCTGGCGCTGGCGTCGCACCTGATCTCGACGCTGGTGGGCATCTTCATCGGGATCTACGCCGCCACGCACCAGTATAGTCTGGGCGATACGGCCTCGACAGTCCTGGCCTTCCTCGGGACGTCGATCCCGCGCTTCTTTTTGGCCCTGCTGATCCTGTATTGGCTGGCCTTCAAGGTCGGCGCGCAGCACTTCACGAACTTCAATTCGCCGCAGTTCGCCCTGGCGCCCTGGACGTGGGCCAAGCTCATGGACACGCTCAGCCACGTCTGGCCGGTGATCGTGATCGCCGGCTTCGGCGGCGTCGCCCAGAACATGCGGGTGATGCGCGGCAACCTACTCGACACGCTAAATATGCAGTACGTGACGACGGCGCGCTCGAAGGGCCTCTCCGAAAGCGCCGTGATCTACCGCCACGCGACGCCCAACGCGCTCCACCCGATCATTATGTACCAGGGCACCGTGCTGCCGTATATGCTCGCAGGTGAGCTGGAGGCGGCGATTGTGCTCGGGCTGCCGACGCTGGCCCCAATGTTCTACGGCTCACTGCTCAACCAGGATATCTACGTCACCGGCGGCTTACTCCTGATCTACGGTGTCCTGCTGGTGGTGGGAAACCTGCTGGCCGACATCGCCTTGTCGCTGCTTGATCCGCGCATCCGGTTGAACTAGGGCAAGGAGCAGAGCTATGGCCCAAGTCATCGATCGCCCATTTCCCACCGTACTCCCGGTTGCCGAGGAGCGCCGCGAGAGCTATGGCGAGCTCGTCTGGCGTAAGTTTCGCAAGAGCAAGATCGCTATCGTCGGCGGCCTGATGACCATCATGTTGATTTTCATGGCCGTCTTCGCCGACTTTCTCTCGCCGACCGATCCGGTGACGCCTAATATGCAGTTTGCGTACACACGCCCGCAGCAGCTCTACTTAATCTCCTCGGATGGGAAGCTTCACCTGCGGCCGTTCGTCTTCGCGCAGCAACAGGTGCTCGACCCGAAGACATTCCTGCCGACGTGGGAGCCGGACCTGACCAAGCCATCGCCGATCAGGTTCTTCGTCCAGGGCTACGAGTACAAGCTGCTGGGCATTATTCCCAGCCGGCTGCACCTGTACGGCGTCGAAAAGGGCGGCACTGTCTTTCTGCTCGGCACCGACAAGTTCGGGCGCGATCTGTGGGGCCGCATCTGCATGGGCGGGCGCATCTCGCTCTCGCTCGCGATCGCTGCGACGCTGATCATCATCGCCGTCGGCGCCTCGATCGGTATTGTCTCCGGCTACTACGGCGGCTGGGTCGACAACCTGATTCAGCGCTTCATCGAATTTCTGCAAAGCTTCCCGGCGCTACCGCTCTGGATGGCGCTGGCGGCGGTGATCCCGATCACCTGGAGCCAGACGCTGATCTTCATCACCATGTCGGCGATCTTTGCGCTCCTCGGCTGGACTGCGCTGGCACGCCAGATCCGCGGCAGGGTGCTGGCGCTGCGTGAGACCGACTTCATCCTGGCCGCGAAGGAGATGGGCGCCTCCGACCGGCGCATCATCTTCCGGCACCTCTTTCCGAATTGTCTCAGCCACATCATCGTCGTGCTGACGCTGACGATCCCGTCGATCATCCTGTCGGAGAGTTTCCTGAGCTTCCTGGGCATCGGCATCCAGGAGCCGCTGGTGAGCTGGGGCACGATGATGCGCGAAGCTCAAAGTCTGCAGACGCTCGGCAGCAATCCCTGGCTGATGTGGCCGGCCGCCTTCATCGTCATCGCCGTCATCGGCTTTAACTTTCTCGGCGACGGCCTGCGCGATGCCGTCGACCCATATTCGATCGTCTGATATGAACGACAACGTGCTTCTCGAAGTCAACAACCTCAAGCAGTACTTTCCGATCCACGAGGGTTTTCGCCGGCGCCTGGTCGGCAACGTCAAGGCCGTCGACGGGGTCAGTTTTTCCGTGCGCGAAGAAGAGGTGCTCGGACTGGTCGGCGAGAGTGGCTGCGGCAAGACCACGACCGGCCGCTCGATCCTGCGGCTCTACGACCCGACGGAAGGGGAGATATGGTTTCGCACCAAGGATGGTGAGCGAATCGAGATTGCGAAGATCAGCCAGCAGGAGATGAAACCGCTGCGCCGCGAGATGCGGATGATCTTCCAGGATCCTTTCAGCTCGCTCGACCCACGCATGACCGTGCGAGACCTGATTGCCGAGCCTCTGGTCATCCACAAGATCGCCCGCGGCCGCGAGATCGAGAAGGCGGTCGAGACGTTGATGCGCAATGTTGGCCTTGACCCGAACTACATGCAGCGTTATCCACATCAGTTCTCGGGCGGCCAGCGGCAGCGCATTGGATTGGCGCGTACCCTTGCGCTCAACCCCCGTCTGATCATCGCGGATGAGCCGGTCTCGGCGCTGGACGTTTCAGTGCAGGCCCAGGTGCTGAACCTGCTGCAGGAGCTGAAGGAGCGGCTGGGGCTGACGATGATCTTTATCGCACACGATCTCTCCGTGGTCGAGCATACGTGCGACCGGATCGCGGTAATGTACGTCGGCAAGCTCGTCGAGCTGGCCCAGGCCGAGACGCTGCTGAAGCGCCCGCTGCACCCGTACACCGAGGCACTGATCTCGGCGATCCCGCCGGCCGACCCGGACATTCAGCAAAACCGGATTATCCTGCACGGCGACATTCCCAGCCCGGCTAATCCGCCCAGCGGCTGCGTGTTCCACACCCGCTGCCCGTACGCTCAGAAGGTATGTGCAGTGGAGCCGCCTCCGCTCGTCGAGGTCGAGGCGGACCATTACGCCAGTTGCCATTTCGCGAAAGAGCTGGCGCTTCAAGGCATCGAGGTGGCAGAGTGAACCAGTCGAGCCGGTACCTGGCCTTTTTCGCCTATCTGCTGAGCATCCCTGGAGCACTGTATGTGCTGCTCGCGCGGCGAGACGATCCGTTTGCGGCCTTCCACGCCAAGCAGTCGCTGGCGATCGCGGTCGCCGCCGTGATGGTCCCGCTCGCCTGGGCAGTCGTCGCGTGGGGAGGTGCGTGGATCCCGACCGCGGGCCCGCTGATCGGCCTGTCGCTGTTCGCCCTCGTGATCGCCGCTTATATTGGGCTGGCCATAAGCTGGGTTACCGGGATGGTGTTCGCACTCCATGGCATAGTTAGGCCGGTCCCGCTGGTCGGCTCGTGGGTGGTGCGGCGGCCAGAGGTGGCGCCGGCGATCGAGCCTGAGCGAGAGGCTTCTCCTGAGCTCATCGAAAGCACAACCCCCGATGCTTAAGCGGCGACGATCGGCTGGATGCAAAGCGGCTCGCGCAAGCTCGACGACTGATCTGGCAATCATGCCATAGGTCCATCCCATCGCGTGACGGGCGACGCCGATCGCTCCTACCATCTTCGCACAGGATCGACGGCGAGCGCAGTGGGGAGAGGAGGTGCTCATGGCTGATATGCTGGACCGGCTTCGATCTCAGCTGCAGAGCGCGGGGGCGACCAAGCTGTCATGGGCGCTCGACCGGCAAGCAGCGGAGGGGCATTCACGCTGGACGTGTACCGTCCAAGCCGCCAACGAGATGGGCGCGCCCGTCGAGCTACCGGCGAGCGTGGCCGAAGCCCTGCAGCAGGCCGTCCATGCCGGCGAGCTAGGTGTGCTGGAGCCGGGCGTGTGGGTCATGGACCTGCAGACAGGGCACATCAGCCGTCCGCAGCCGCGGCCAGGGGAAGGGGCCGGTGCGCCTGGCATCGCCGAGCGGATGGCATAGGCGCCAGGTTAAGACGAACAAGTCTGGTGCCGTGACCGCGAGCCTACCGGCAGCAGCAGCATGGAGCCTAAGCGACGACGTCCACCTCCTCGTTCGCCCGCCGCAGGAGCGCCTTCATGAAGCCGATCGGGTAGGCGGTACCTACCCGTCGGTCCCCGGCCATCAAGGGTATATGGTCCGCGTACAGATCCACGTGGCCATCGTCGACTAAAGTCTCGACAGTACCCATGATTGCGCCCGTCTCCTGATTGCTGCGTCGATCCGGTTCCACTGTTCGCTGCATTCGATTTTCGTCGTCTCACGGGAGCAGCAGCTCCGTGCAGGCTTGCGCCAGCGCACCTGTATTATCACCACATGCAGAGGGTGTGTCTCATCTTTTTGCGGGTTAGGCAGTCACCGCCTGCTCCCTTTGGCGGCGCAGACTCCACGGACGGCGCCATGGATGGTCATCCGCTGGCCGGTGTGGCACTGGTCCATCCG
>JBBSGA010000030.1:0-29613 GCA_038254585.1 Chloroflexales bacterium
GCCAAATATTTGGACAAATGAGTTTCCGTATGTCCTCCAGGATCTCGCGGGAGCATACCGAGAGTTCGAGAACGGTATCGGCTCTGTTGACTATCCCGAGTGCGATGTCGTGATCCATCTGGCGGCGAACGCGAAGGTCCATGAGCTGGTCGAGGCGCCGCACCGCGCGCTGGAGAATATTACGATCACCTTTAACGTCCTCGAATATTGTCGACATACCGGCACCCCCCTCATTTTCTCTTCGTCGCGCGAGGTCTACGGGGATATTCACCGCTACATTACCGAGGAAGAACATGCGAACTTCTCGTTTACGGAAAGCCCGTACTCCGCCTCCAAGATCAGTGGTGAAGCACTGATCTATGCTTATGCGCGCTGCTACGGCCTACGCTACGTGGTCTTTCGCTTCTCGAATGTTTACGGCCGGTTCGACTGCGACCTCCAACGGATGGAGCGCGTCGTGCCTCTGTTCATTCAGCGCCTCTCACAAGGCGAGCCGGTGACGATCTTTGGCGCGGACAAAGTCCTCGATTTTACCTATGTCGACGACTGTGTGAATGGGATTGTTCGCGGAGCCGAGCGGTTAGTCTCCGGCCAGGTCGCTAATCATACGATCAATCTTGCCTATGGCGAGGGCAACAGTCTGGTCAACCTTGCGCAGCTCGTCGCCTGCGAGCTTGGGGTCATCCCACAGCTGCGAATAGAGCCCGCGAAGCGTGTGGGCGAGGTTACGCACTACGTCGCCGATCTCACGCGTGCACGGGAGCTCCTCGGCTACCAGCCGGGCACCGGTCTTGCGCGCGGGGTGCATCTGGCGGTAGGCTGGTGGCAGGACTATCGAGCATGCCTGCATTGCGACGGCTTTCCGACACAAGGCTAAAGCTGCGATGAGCGCGCGCAATCCTCCCAATCTCTTCGACTCCGCCGGTAGATCGGAGCAGGAGCGGGACGCGCCGCTAGCCGCGCGCATGCGACCTCAGTCGCTCGAAGAGTTCGTCGGCCAGGAACACCTGGCGGCTCCGGGCACGTTGCTACGACGGGCCTTGGATCGGGGCGCCCTCTTCTCGCTGATTTTGTGGGGTCCGCCAGGCACAGGCAAGACGACACTCGCGCGCCTCCTCGCGGGCGCCAGCGGTGCTTCTTTCGAGCAAATGTCGGCCGTCAGTGCGGGGGTTGCGGAGCTTCGCAAGGTCGTGGCGGAAGCGCACGAGCGGCGCAATTTGTACAGCCAGCGCACGCTGCTCTTCGTCGACGAGATCCACCGCTGGAACAAGGGACAGCAAGACGCTATCCTGCCCTATGTGGAGGACGGGACGCTGACGCTGATCGGTGCCACGACCGAGAATCCGTCATTCGAAGTCAATCGCGCGCTGCTCTCACGCTGCCGCGTTATCACGCTCAAGGCGCTTGGCGATGCCGACATAAAGGCGATCGTCGCGCGTGCCCTGGCTGACGCCGAGCGGGGGCTGGGCGACTTGGGAGTTAGCCTTGCGCCGGAAGCTCGGGAATTGCTGGTCAATCTCGCCAACGGCGATGCTCGTGCAGCCCTTAATGCGCTCGAAGTGGCGGCGTTCGCCGCCCAGCCGGATGCCGACAATCATTTATCGATCGGGCACGAGCAGATTCTCGAGGCCTTCGAGCGCCGGCATATCGCCTACGATAAAGCAGGCGAGCTGCACTATGACGCGATTTCTGCGCTGCATAAATCGGTTCGTGACGGCGACCCTGATGGCGCCCTGTACTGGCTGGGTCGCATGCTGGCGGGGGGCGAGGACCCGCTCTACGTTGCCCGCCGGGTGATCCGCATGTCGGTTGAGGACATCGGCATGGCCGATCCTTTCGCTCTTGGCGTCTGTGTAGCTGCGCAGCAGGCGGTACATTTTCTCGGGCAGCCGGAAGGGGATCTCGCGCTCGGCCATGCCGTCGTCTACCTTTGTCAGGCTCCGAAAAGCAATGCCGTCTACAGTGCCTATGGGAGCGTCCTGTCCGACGTCGAGCAAACGCGTAACGACCCCGTGCCTCTGCATCTTCGGAACGCGGTAACCGGACTGATGAAAGGTCTGGGATATGGCGAGGGCTATAGGTATGCGCACGATTTCAAGGATGCCCATGTCGAGCAGTCCCACTTGCCTCCGAATCTTGCGGACCGCCGCTACTACATGCCGACCGACCATGGCTTTGAGGCAGCCGTTCAGGCACGTCTCGGGTGGCGGGAGCAAGCGGAGCGGCCTGAGCAAGGTGAGCAAGACAAAATTTGACAGGTCGGGCTCGGGACGTTATACTTCTCGGTTAGCGAAAGGTCATTCTGGAGGGTGGCTACCACTCTCCTTTCTTGTTGTCTGCTGAATCTTAAGGAGCGTGACCGTGTACGCTATTGTTCGAGATCGCGGGGCGCAATACCGCGTTGAGGAAGGCCAGCTCCTTGACGTCGCACAAATGAATAATGTGAACCCTGGCGCCGAGGTGTTCCTCGACGAGGTGCTGATGATTGGTGGCGACGAGCCGCGAATCGGGACTCCGATGATTAACGCCGCGCGGGTACGTGCGGAAGTCGTCGGCGAGGCCCGCGGGGAAAAGATCGTCGTCTTCAAGTACCGCAACAAGAAGCGTTACCGCCGGCGCACGGGCCATCGACAGGACTACACTCGGCTGGCGATCAAGGAAATTCTAGCGTAGCCGCGGTAGACCGACGGAGGGCCCGTTCGGTGCAAGCCGGTCGGAGCGCAAGAGCACCGTCACGCGGAAAGGATCAAGCCATGGCACATAAAAAGGGGGTCGGTAGCTCGCGAAACGGTCGTGATAGCAAGCCGAAGATGCGGGGTGTCAAGAAGTTTGGCGGCGAAGTCGTCAAGCCAGGTATGATCATCGTACGCCAGTGTGGCACGAAGATTCGTCCCGGAACCAACGTCGGTCTCGGACGTGATTTTACCATCTACGCTATGATCGACGGCGTCGTTAAATTTGAGCCCTTTTCGAGCACTCAGAAAATGGTGAGCGTCTACCCGGCCAGCTCCACTGCCACGATGGAAGCTGCTGTGGCGGAGCCGGAAGCGGCGTAGCTCAGGGACAGTCGGCGGCTCGTGCGGAGCCTCCGGAGGAAAAATCATGAAACCAGGAATCCACCCCAAATACGAAGAGACGACCGTAACGTGCGCGTGCGGCAATACGTTCACGACGCGTTCCACGCGCCAGAATCTGCGGGTCGACGTTTGCTCGAACTGCCATCCGTTCTATAGTGGTGAGCAGCGCATGGTCGACACCGCGGGCCAGGTCGATCGCTTTATGCGGCGGCTTCAGACGACCCAGTCAAGGCAGGCCGATGCGAGCCAGCGGCGCGAGCGGGATTCTGGGAAGCCCGCTAAGCGCAGCCTCTATCAAGAGGTCTTCGGCACCGAGGACGCGCAGCCGACAGAGTAGTTCGGTCTGAGTTGGCACGAGGGGCACCGCACGTAGTAGGCGGTGCCCTTACTTTTATGCTGCCTACGAATGGAGGGGTGAAACAGCATGCATGAGGGCCGGGTTGCCGGTGGGCTCGACGTTATCTGCGGCTCGATGTTCAGTGGGAAAACCGAGGAGCTTATCCGGCGGGTCAAGCGTGCTCAGATCGCGCGTCGACGGGTTCAGGTTTTTAAGCCGCGGCTCGACACACGGTATGGCGTCGAACATGTCGCTTCTCACGACGGCGTCCGAGCTCAAGCCGTATCGGTAGCCTCTGCCGCAGAGATCGCGGATCTTATCGACGAAGCGACTGAGGTCGTCGCCATCGACGAGGTCCAGTTTTTCGATTGCGGCATCGTGGATGTCTGTGAATCGCTGGCTGCCAGGGGTAAGCGGGTTATCGTGGCGGGCCTCGACCAGGATTTTCGCGGGGAATCGTTCGGCGCCATGCCAGAGCTTATGGCACGAGCCGAGAACGTGGACAAACTCCAGGCAATCTGCGTACGATGCGGGATCCCTGCCAGCCGGACGCAGCGGCTGATCGACGGCAGTCCCGCGTCGTACTATGATCCGGTTATTCACGTAGGCGCCATTGAGGCATATGAGGCGCGCTGCCGCGCCTGCCACGAAGTCCCTCGATAGTTCGCCGCCGCTAGCGTGCCGTCCGGACCAATATCCGCGCGCTCCACTACGCGGCGCGCCTTCGCTCTGACTGAAGTAGAGCCCTGATCTCGCTCACAGTCTCGCTTGTGCACAGGCCTACGCCTGGAATATACGTGACCTCGCTCGCCCGCCAGTTACGTACCGTCGCTTCAATCTGCGGCGCGTCGATGTCCAGGACCTCACCGAGACGTGCTTCGTCCACGAAGCCCTCGGCATCCAGGATGCGCTCGATGCGCTGCCACTTGGTCGTATGCCGCTCTGCAAGTGCCGTCGGAGAGGGGAGTGCTGTGGCGAGAGCTCGTGGCACCGGCGTGTCGCCTGCAGGAACGACGACGACGCCTAGTCCCGCGAGACGCCGTGCAAGGTGAGGGGGAGCCGAAACGACGATAGGCGAACGACCGCCAAGAGCCTTCAATGGTTTGAGCAATGCCTCGACCGCTGTAGATGTCGTAGCGAGAACGAGCGAGGCTCGCTGAGCCCCACGCTGAAGCCCAAAGTCGGGGACGATCACCCCATGCTCGGTGATGATTGGCTCCGGGTCCCGGCGCAGACGCCAGCCCCCGGTCTCACCTCGGACAAACGCGCGGCTCCAGGCGGCGCGCAATTGCTCCGATCCTTCGACTTCCCACGCGTCGTCTCCGTCGGCCATCGTCGCCTGGACGCCGAGCGTTTTGAGGGCTCGCTTGTCGAGCACGAGGTGACAAAGCCGGCCCCGCAGGTGCACGACGGCCTCTCCGGTGACCGGGTTATCTGGATGCGCTGCCAAGAGCCGCAGCAAAGCGCGCACGATTCGCCGTCCGCTACCACGAAAGCTACCGAGCGCATCGCGCGTCCCGGAGAGCGTGACCGTTACTTCCTTGCCGAAAATGCCTGCCGGACCATGGTCGACCAAATACGTAAGCCCGTAGCGACGGGCAATGTTATGCACGGTGCGAATCGCAGGAAAGATCGCTCCATGCAGCGTTACTTGCAGCGACTCCGCGTACGACAGTGCCGTTACCAGTGAATGATAGTTATAGAGTGCCACGATCTCCCGCGCATCGGGTGTGCCCGCGGTCTTGGTCAAAACAGCATTTGCCGGCGCGTCCAGCGTCAGCAATAGCTCAAGCTGCGCGCGATCGATTGGGAGCTCCTGGCATATGGCTTCGAGTATTACGGTGCGAGCGCTGGATGGAAGAAAGCCATGTTGGTGTGAGTTGACGTAACGGTATAGGTAAGCGCGAAGATGCGCAGGTGTTGTGATCCCTGATGCCCACAACAGAGCATGGGTGCCGGGCTCAATCACGTCGGCAAAGCGCTGCTCATACCAAGCGTATGTTCGTCCTAAACACGCCACAATACCGCGGGCCAGCTTTGGATCGCCGAAGAACTCGAGCAGCGTATCGGCGTGGAACTCGCATCGCGGGCGAGCTACCATACGCTCATAGTAGTCGATGGCGTATGAGATCGCCGCCACGAAGCGATCGTCCCGCAATTGGTGGGGATACAGAATCTGGCGACCGTCGACCTTGCGGGTGGTTTTCTTGAAATCGGTCAACGAAAACGCCATATATGTCTCCTTGTTCGTTCTTGATTTGGCTTGGATTATCTGTGTTTGGATTGACGATAGTTGATTGAAACGCCAATTTCGGTTATTGCTCTATGCTACTCCGGGCGCCGCTTCCGCGCCGTTTTGACTTCGCCCGTTTTGCGCGTAATAACCTCGTACAAAACGGCACGCTGTTCCTTGGGTCGGATGATACGCCCGAGCCGCTGAATGTACTCGCGTGTAGTCGAGGAGCCGCTGACCACGATTGCGACGTTGGCATCTGGAACGTCGACGCCCTCGTTGAGCACGCGGCCTGTCACGATCTTGCTGTACGTGCCGTCACGAAATGCATTCAGCGTCACCTTGCGTTCTTCGGCCGAAGTCTTATAGGTGATCGACGGCAGGGCCAGCCGTTCGCTGAGCGCGTCGACGAGGGCGTTATATTCGGAGAAGACGATCACCTTGTCGTGGGGGTGCTGGCCTAAGAGCCGTTCAACTTGCGCCAGCTTTGCCTCCGCGTTAAGTGCTATCATGCGCGCCTGGTGATGCGCATGAAGCGCCCGTCGCGCCTGGGGGTCGTTGCCTGAGCGCCGAATGAGCTCGCCGAAGAAATCTCCCCCTCGAGACAACAGGCTGCGTTTCGACGCGACGAACCATTTCCACTCTCCGATCAGCGCATCATAGCGAAGCTGTTCATCAGGTGTAAGCGATACGAAGACGCGGCGCTCATCGTACTGCGCCACGTGTCCTTCGGCAGATAGATCGGCCGGCGCGCGACGGTAGATCTCCGGCCCGATCAGCTCGGCGAGTGCTCGGTGCTGGCCGTCGGCGCGCTCCGGAGTTGCGGTGAGGCCAAGCCGGTAGGGAGCATTGCTTCGCCGCGCGATCTCTGCGTAGGCGGGAGACGGGAGATGGTGCGCCTCATCGCAGATCAGAAGCCCAGTGGCGCCGATGCGGGCCGTGGGCATGGCTGCGGAGGCATATGTTGTGACCGTAATCGGGCGCCATTCCTTTTGCCCATCGCCGACCACGCCGACTTTCCCGCCCGTAATCTGCAGGCGCTCGACGATCGCGTCGCGCCACTGATAGAGCAGCTCGATGGTCGGCACGACGACGAGCGTGCGAAGCCGCATGCGCTCGATCGCCATCAGGGCGACGACCGTCTTGCCTGCGCCGGTCGGTAGCACGACGAGGCCACGGCCATCATGCTCGATCCAGCGCTCGAGTGCCGCAACCTGATATGGCCGAGGCTCGAAAACGAGCCGAGCCCGAAAATTGCCGGCAAGAGTTCCCTCGTCGACGACGGTTTCAGCCAGATCCTCATGCGGCAGTGTCGCGGCGAGCAGATCTGACGCCGCGTCGTCCTGGAGATCCCACAGCTCATCCATCTCCTGCTGCTCGACCTCCATAGGGACGACGAACCTACGCGGCTTTCTTGCGCTCGCCATTCCAGAAGCTCTCCTGTCTGTAGATCACGTTGCCGTCGCGGACTGTCGCCGAGGGTGTCTCAGGTTGTTGTGCCCCGATCCCCTCTAGGATTGCGGCCGCCCGTTTCGGTCCGATCCCCCACACTTGCTGCAGACCGGCGCTTGCCGCGCGTCGCACGAGCTCGTCGGCCTGCTGTGCGGCAAGATCTTTTGCGACGCGGCTGGCCAGACGCGGGCCGATCCCCGGCACCTTAAGGAGTGCCTGCTCCGCTGCTGGGAGGTTGCCGCAGAGCTCATCGTAGAAGTCGCAGCGACCTTCGGTAGCGAGCTGCGTGATTTTGGCGGTGAGGCGCTTCCCCAAGAAAGGGATGCCCAGCGGCATTCCAGCGACAGCTCGCTCTACAACCGAATGGCCGGCGCGTAGAATATTCCGCGCTGCGCGTCGATACGCGCGGATCCGATAAGGGTTGCTCCTCTGCTCGGCCAACATCGTAGAAATGTTGAACAGGATAGCTGCGATCTCGCGGTTCGTCATCTCCGATTCCCTTTCACCCGCTCCGGTTTATATATAGCTACACAATCATCAGATTCTATTTAGAGCAGAACATTTGTATTACAGTATACCAGTTTTGAGATCGGCTCGCAAGATGTAAAGCGTTTCCGGGCTAAAATCGGGCATTGGTCCACATCTTGCTACCTTCCTATATGTCACATTGACCAGGTAAAGGAGGTTATCGAATGCGAAATATGCGAGGAGCACTCTGGGCGCTCGGTCTTGCCGGCGCTGCATACGCTTGGCGTAATCGGGATAAGCTTCAGCAGCAGTTTGGGCAGCTTGGATCGCGGCGGACACCGCAGCAGCTGCCAGACTATGGCAGCAGTCCGCAGCCGCAGTCACAGGACGGATACAATAGCTGGCAGCAGCCGCGCGAGGGGCAGCAGGGAGGCTCCGAAGTCTGATCCGTAGATCGACCTGGGTGATCCTAGGTAAAACTATAGGTGCAGGAGCGGTGGTATGAAAGTACGCGACATTATGACACCCGCCGTGGAGTCGGCTGCTTCAGATACGGACATTGTGCTGATTGCCCGAAAAATGAAGTCACTCAACGTTGGATCGCTTCCTATTGTAGAAGGCGAGCGGCTGCTCGGAATCATTACCGACCGTGATATCGTCACGCGAGTCGTCGCCGAAGGTAAGCATCCGCAAAGCACGCTAGCGCGGGACTGCCTTACGCCCAATCCGACGACGATCTCGGCGGACGCCGATGTACGTGAGGCCTCCAACCTGATGGCGCGCGAGCAAATCCGTCGTCTCCCTGTCGTGGAAGAGAGCAGGCTCGTTGGCTACGTCTCGATCGGCGATCTCGCGGTCGATACAGGAAAGGACCGCCTCGTCGGCGATGCGCTCGAGAAGATATCCGCGCCCGCTGAGCCGAGAAGCAGCGAGGCTGGCCGCTAGCCCCTGGATAAACGGGGGGTAGGGCCTGGACTGCACTTCGTGCGCTGGAGGAGGAGACCGGCGGGCCGCAAGGCCCGCCGGTCCGTCTGTAAACTGTGCGAGGTGAGATCCTTAGGGTGGTGGATGTCTCCAGAAAGGGCTAACCGATGGCCTCGCATCTCCCTAAATCGAGCAATCATGAGATCGCACATTCGGCCGGCGGTGTGTGTTATCGCCTCGAAGATGGCCGGGCCTATGTCGTCATGATCGCTACAAACGGTCGTACACGCTGGGGGCTGCCGAAGGGACATGTCGGCGCCGACGAACCGCCGTCGGACGCCGCCCGCCGCGAAATCCTGGAGGAGACGGGCGTCGGCGGGACGGTGCTTCAGTTGATTGACACTATCGAATACTGGTTTCGTGTCCGCCGCGGGCGCGTGCATAAATATGTTGATTTCTATCTCTTGCGTTACGACGAAGGCGAGGTTCTGCCCCAAGAGACCGAGGTCGACGATGCCTGCTGGTTTCCGATTGAGGAGGCTGTCGCCGTTGCAGCTTTCCCCCGTGAGCGGGCCGTCCTCGAGTATGTCCGCGATCTCTGGCAGCGCGAGCAGCTGCCCTAGCGTCTCACCACTTTCAGGTACCGTGCACTAAGTCGCACGAGTGCGTCGTGTATAATTTTCAAGACGACAGATGTGTGCTCCGCTTCGGTATCGCCTACGGTTGACACTGATCGGTGCGCTTCGTACAATTGTGTGCGACATACGATAGGAGACTCGGTTTCAATGGAGAGCGCGAAGCTTAGACAGTCATTTCTTGATTTTTTTGCGCGCTATGGGCATACAGTTGTTCCCTCTGCATCGCTCGTCCCCGCGAACGACCCGACCTTGCTCTTTGTGAATGCCGGCATGGTGCCGTTCAAAGATACGTTCTTAGGGCTCGAGCCACGACCATATAGTCGCGCCACGAGCTGCCAGCGCGCTATGCGCATCTCTGGAAAACATAATGACCTCGAGGATGTGGGCCCTTCACCGCGGCACCACACCTTCTTCGAGATGCTTGGGAACTTCTCATTCGGTGACTACTTCAAGCGCGAGGCGATTCAGTTGGCGTGGGAGCTTTTGACTCAGGAGTTAAAGCTGCCCGTTGATCGCCTCTGGTTTTCCGTGTATGTCGACGACGACGACGCCGCGCGAATGTGGGCCGAGGTCGGCGCGGATCCCGCGCGCGTTCTTCGCTTTGGCGAGACAGACAACTTCTGGGCTATGGGCGATACTGGCCCCTGCGGCCCTTGTTCCGAGATTCACTACTATCAGGGCGACGACCTCGCGAATCAGACGGCAAGTGGCGTCAACATCGACGACGATTACGTCGAGATTTGGAACCTCGTCTTCATGCAGTACAACCGTGATGCGGGCGGCCTCATGTCGCCGCTGCCCCGTCCGTCGATCGATACAGGCATGGGCTTCGAGCGCGTCGCGGCCATCATGCAAGGTGTAAAGAATAACTATGAGACGGATCTCTTTCGTCCGATTATCGATCGACTGATCCAGATAACCGGCCAAGGCGAGGGCGGTTATCTGGCACGGCGAGCGATCTACCATGCGATCGCCGATCATTCTCGCGCCGTTACGTTCTTGATCGCCGACGGTATAAGACCCGGTAACGAGGGCCGCAACTACGCCCTGCGCCGCATCCTACGGCGCGCGGCATACCTGGGCCAGACACTCGGTCTGCATGAGCCCTTCCTCGCACAGACGGCCGCGATCGTTATCCACATCATGGGCGACGCATACCCGGAGCTGCGCCGAAAAGCCGAGTATATAGGGGCGGTCATTACGGCGGAGGAACAACGTTTTGGGCTTACCCTAGCGTCAGGCCTTCGACAGCTAAACGTGATGGTCGAGCGGATGCAGCGTGAGGGCCGGACGATCATGGATGGCGAGGAGGCGTTTCTGTTGCATGGCACTTACGGTTTTCCGGTCGACTTGACCGCTAAGATCCTTCATGAGCGGGGCCTTGGCGTAGACGAAGCGGGCTATGTGGCGGCACGTGATACGGAACGACACAGATCGCGCGAGGGGTCACTGTTCGAACGCAATGCTGCGGCGACGCTCTGGGGAGACCACCCCCTGCCCAAGACCATTTTTACGGGCTACGCCGAGCTTCAGACCTTCGGGCATCTGCTAGCTCTGGCGGTAGACGGCGCCGTCGACGAAGAGGCACGTGAGGGCGATCGCGTCCAGCTTGTCTTCGACCAGACCTGTTTCTACGGAGAGAGTGGTGGGCAGGTAGGCGATACCGGGTTCTTCTTAGGGCCGGATGGGCTTGTCCGGATCGAGGATGTCCAGAAGCCAGTCCCCGGCCTCTTCGTCCATATTGGAGCTGTCGAGCGGGGCACGCTGCGACGCGGGGATGCCGGCGAGCTGCGCGTCGACGCCCGGCGGCGGCGGGACATAATGCGTAATCATACCGCGACTCATCTACTGCATCGCGCCTTACGTGAGGTGTTGGGCGAGCATGCGGAGCAGGCGGGGTCCCTTGTCGACGCGCATCGTCTGCGCTTCGATTTTGGTCACCCGCGAGCGGTCGAGCCGGCGGAACTGCGGGAGGTCGAGCGCCGCGTCAACGACTGGATCCGCACCGATACCGAGGTCGCTCCTGCTGAGATGAGCCGCGACGCGGCGATGCGCCTTGGTGCGACCGCCCTCTTTGGCGAGAAATATGGCGACGTCGTGCGCGTCGTGACGGTTGGCTGTGCCGATGCAGGTGACGTTTTGGACGAGGAGACCTCGACGCATACGCACCCGGCGCCCAACTTCTGCTCGCGCGAACTGTGCGGCGGCACCCACGTCGTCCGTACCGGGGAGATCGGGTTCTTCCGCATCGTCAGCGAGAGCTCGGTCGGCTCTGGCTTGCGGCGAATCGAAGCCCTAACCGGCCGGGCGGCGGAGGAGTACGTCGAACGTGAGGATGCTGAGCTGCGCGAGGTCGCGACGCGGCTTGGGGTCAGCCCGGATCGCCTCGGTGACCGCGTCGCACAGCTGCTGCTTCAAGTCAAACAGCAGCAGGCCGAGCTTGCGCAGCTCAAGCGGGGCAAGGGCGCAGACCAGCTCCAGCAGATCCTCGAGTCGCGGCAGCGGGCAGACGGCACCGAATTCGTCGCGGCACGGCTGGACGCGCCCACGATCGACAATCTTCGCGAAAGCGGAGACTGGCTACGGGATAAGTTAAAATCCGGCATCGTCGTGCTGGGGGCCGTCATTGCCGAGAAGCCACAGCTCGTCGCGATGATCACTCCGGATCTGGCTGCTAAGGGCTACCACGCGGGGAAGTTGGTCAAGGCCCTGGCTGCAGTTGTGGGCGGTGGAGGTGGTGGCCGCCCCGAGGTTGCCCAGGCAGGTGGACGCGATGCAAGTAAGCTGGATCTCGCCCTGCAGAAGGTCGGCGAACTGATCGTGGAGCAGCATCCGTAGGACGTCCCGGCTGCCGGTCGGCGCGTCGGGCAGCGTTTACAGCTGGCGGCCGCATGCGTCGATCTAGTGATGAGGAGTGGCGTGAGCAATCCACCAGAGAATCCCGGAGGCGGCACAAGCGAACCTGCACGCATTCCAGCCCTAAGCAAAGCGGGTGATAGTGCAAGTAGCCTGCTTCCGGTCAAGCCCCAGGCCACGATCGAAGAGATCGTGGCAGAGGTGCAGGCTCTGGGCAGCCCTCGGGTTGAGCTCCTCGTTCCGAATAACACGAAAGCACTTCAGAGCCTCGCCGGCTGCGAGATGCTTAGGCGCTCTCTCACGGCAGTAGGTATCTATACGACCCTGTTTACTTCGGATGAGAAGACGGCCGCGGCGGCGCGAATAGCAAAGCTCGACGTCGTCGCCGTCGGCGGCGCAATCGTGGCTCCATCCGACGATCATCCGCGTCCGAGGCCCTCTCGGCAGATTCAGGTTCCACCGGCTCGTCTGAGCCAGTTGGCCGGTTCGGAGGCGAGAACTGCACCGCGACCAGATATCCAGTCCCGTCCTGCTCCATTGCAGACGCGACAATCGGGCAGCGCAGCGCCCGCGTCCGGACCATCGCAGGCTCGCACGATTCCGCGGCGGGTCAGCCCGGTTCGGCCGTCCGCCGAAGGCCCGCCCCAGGGCGCCCCGAACGCAGGACAGACGCTGCCGCTCCCTACACCAGCGCCGTCAGATGACGCTTTCCTGGCCGGTCTGGAAGCCTTCGACCGCGCCCAAAGTATCCGGGGACCTGCCGGCGGGGAGACCCTTCCTACCAGTGAGGGAGCGGTCCTCTTCGACGCACCCGGCGACCTTGGTGTCCCGCGCCCGGATGCAGCGGGCCAGGATGCCTGGGAGTCGGCGTTTGAGGATATGGGTGCGACGATGGCAGCCGAGCCGGGGCCACCCGGCCCGGCCCGCAGACGGTCGGCCCCAGACACGATCGGCGGAAATGGTCAGCCTCCGCGGCGAGCTGTGCTAGGCCCATTCGCGCCGCTACTGGCACGCCGGCCTCGGCGAGCTGCCAAGTCTGCCTTCGCGGGCCTGCTCATGCAGCGGTCCCAGCGTAGCCCTGAGGAAGCGGTGCTCCGCACGCGCCAATCGCGCCGCCTGCTCTTGTGGCCGCTCGCTCTTCTCGGACTGCTGATCCTCATCACCGGCGCATGGGTCGCCACTCGAACGTTCGGTGTTCTTCCCGGCAGCGCGACCATAACGCTTACAGCCCCGGCGCCCAAGAGCGATGCCCAATCATTCACCGGGCTCGCGATCCCTGTACGCGACCAGCCGATCACCGATCAGTCGTCGTTCGAGGTGCAAGGGGCGCTGCTCGAGCAGCCGGTCAGCGTGACCGTTCAGGGCCAGGCGATCAGTACGACCCTGACACCCATCGGCCGCGCGACAGGTGTCATCTTTCTCCGTAATACGCTCTCGCAGCCTGTCGTCGTGCGTGCTGGGACGGTGGTCCCGGCGGCAACCGGTGTGCAGTTCACCGTTCAGGCGGATACGACGGTCCCGGCGGCTGCCGCGACGGCCGATGGCATCACATTCGGGCGCGGGCAAGCCAATTTACGAGCGGTCGTGCCGGGCGGTGGCGGGAACATACCGCCTGGCTCGATCACCGCGATACCTGGCTTCGAAGGAACCCTGCGGGTCGAGCAGGGCCAGTTTGCGGGCGGCAGCGATCAGGAAGTGCATATTGTCCGCACCGAGGACGTTAATCGCGTGCTCCCGGATGCAGTCTCGCAGCTCTATGGAACGGGCATTCGGGCGCTGCAGATCAAGCTGGCCGATCGATCCGATTTTAGCCTCGTGACGCCGACAATTACGCCGACACTCGAGAGCCTACAACAGCTGCGCGGGATCGACTACGGAGTCTTTCCGCCGCTCGGCGGTGTCGCGCCGGATGGTACGTTCAAGCTTGAGGTTCGCGGGCTCTTTCGCGGGGTTGCCGAGCCGGCAAACGCGCCCCTTGCACAGCAGCTTCCCAAGGCCGTCCGTAACCAACTGGTCAATACTGGGCGAATCGACGGCAATGCCCAGGTGCAGATCAAAAGCTTCACGGCCGGCACTCAGGGATTGATCGTCGACGCAGCCGTTACGCCGTCTGCGAAGGCGCCGCAGTTGCCGCAAAGCTTGCTGGATGAGGTTCAGGCGGCTATCGCCGGCAAGCGGCGCAACGAGGCCGTAAACTATCTCCAATCGCTCGTCAAGGAGGGCAAGATCGCGGGTTACGCACCGCTCCCCGCGCAGTGGGAAACTGTCCCGACGCGAGTGAGCGTGAAGCAAGCGACCCAATGATGCGCGACGAGAGGGCTACCCCGTCGGCCACTTCGGGTGCTGCGCCGGGACGTGTCGTCGCGCTCGACATCGGGTCGAAGCGGATCGGCGTGGCCGCCTGCGATCCCTATCGGATCGTCACGCGTATCGTCGGCATGGTGCCGGCTCAGCCCCCCGACAGTGCGATTAAGCGTATCGCAGCCATCGTCCATGATGAAGCGGCGGTCGTCGTCGTGGCTGGTTTCCCGCTCACACTGCGGGGCGAGATCGGACCCCAGGCGCAGCGCACCGCGGAGTTTGTCGAGCGTCTTCGACTTGCTTTGTCCGTGCCTATCGAGCTCTATGACGAGCGCCTGACGAGCAGCGAGGCACACCGTATCCTCAACGAAGAGCGACCGGTATCACGCGAAGAGCGCCGCCGAGGCGTGGTCGACCAGCTTGCTGCGCGTCTGCTGCTCGACGATTATCTTCAGGAGCAGCGGGTTGTAGTGCCTCCTACAAATGCGGAGTCGAGCGACGGCCAGGATCCGTCGAACGCGGTGGTTTAGCCGCTGCATCAGCTCGCGCCGGCCGCGGCTAGCGCCGCGAGCACGATCTCGTCCGGTACATCTCCCCGCACCATCGCCGCACCGATCGTCTGCGGCAAGACCCAGTTGATGCGCTTCTGGCGCACCTTCTTGTCGCTCCGGGTTGCCTTCAGCAATGCGCTAGCCGCGACGCCGGCGGGTAGCCCGATCGGCAGTCCAAAAGCCTCGAGCGCCTCGCGTTGGCGTGGTATGAGCGAGCCATCGCAGATTCCCATACGGCGCGCAATGTCGGCCGCGACTGCCATACCCATAGCTACCCCCTCGCCATGCCGGATCGTGTAGTTGCTCCACCGCTCGACGGCATGCCCGATTGTATGGCCGTAGTTGAGGAGCATCCTGCGGCCCTGCTCTCGCTCGTCGCCGCTGACGACGCCGACTTTCACCGCCGCGGCGCGCCGGATTAGATCGCTCGTCGCCGGCTCGCGCACGGCCGCGAGCTGCGACGCGGAGCTCACCAGGTCGTCAAAGAGCTGCCGATCGGCGATGACGCCATGTTTGATCGCCTCGGCCCAGCCCGCCTGCCGCTCAGGGAGCGAAAGCGTCGCGAGCACACTCGTATCCGCGACGACGAGGCGCGGCTGATAGAAGGCGCCGATCAGGTTCTTGCCAGCCGCGTGATCTACTCCGGTCTTTCCGCCGATAGAGCTATCGACCATCGCCAGCACCGTGGTCGGCAGCTGAACCAGGCCGATACCCCTTAGGATGGTGGACGCGACATAACCGGCAAGATCGCCGACGACACCACCACCAAATGCGATCAGCATGTCGTGCCGCTCGACCTTGTTGCGCAACATCCAGTCATATACGTTGGAGACGACCTGGAGATTCTTCGACGCCTCTCCGGCCGGGATCTGAAAGCTGCTCACGTCAAGCCCGGCACCTTCGAGCACCGCGAGCAGCCGCCGGCCATGGTGTTGCCAGACTTGATCGTCGCTTACAACCCATAGCCGTCCCGTGGGCCCACTAGCCGATAGTCGCTGCGGTAGCGAGCCGAGGGCATCCTCTCCGACGATAACTTCGTAGCGACCACCTGGCGTGTTGACTATGAGCTGTCCGGTCGCGGGATGGTGGTAGATGTCGACGAACCGCCTGATCTGGCCTGCCACCTCTTCGGGGGTGAGCTGGTCGGTCGAGACAACCCAGTCGGCAAGGGCGGCGTAGTGCTGCGTCCGCCGGGCGATCTGCCCATGCAGCGCCGCGAGCGGATCGCCTGCCAGCAGCGGGCGGTTGCCATGTGCCCCGAGTCGTGCGACAAGTGTCTCCGGTTTCGCCGTGAGCCACACGACCGCCGCCGAGCCGAGGAGCGGCCGGTTCGCGGGCTCTTCTACAATCCCACCGCCGGTCGCTATCACGGCTCCGTTGGCTTCAAGCGCCCGCGCCAGCGCCTCGGTCTCGAAGCGTCGAAACTCGGCCTCACCGGATTCAGCAAAAATGTCCGGAACCAGCCTCCCGCTCCGCTCCTCGATCAGTGCGTCCGTGTCGATAAATCTGCGCCCAAGCGCCTGTGCTAGCAGCGACCCAGCTGTCGATTTGCCGGTCCCGCTTAGCCCGATAAGAATGATTGAGGTGCTCATACTGTTGATCCTAGCCGCAGTCCGGCAGAGACGTCAAGCAGCGGCGAGTTTGCGTGGGGTTGAGCTTTATGGTACGATCTCGGACCCGAGAGGGGCCGCTAGCTCAATGGCAGAGCACTCGGCTCATACGTGCGCCGTTGAAGCGCATTGTTCCTTGCTATGAGTCCATAGCACCACTGGAATCGAGGTGGATAAAGCAGCACCTTACCTAATGGGGAAACTCAAAGGGGACAACAGCATGGTGTGAAAAGGCCGGAGACAGAACGTATCTTGTGTCGGTCGGTCAGCTAAGATGCATATGGCTAAGGCTATACTGCCTGAACCCTAGTCGGAGCGGTCTTTCCGAGGACCTACGCCTTCATGATACGAATTGGGCGTATGTGGTAGTTCGTCGCAAAGGGTATGAGTGCGATGAAAGATTCTGTACCACAGCATCTCTCAATGAGAGGGAAACGGCGAATAGGGAACCTACGTGTATCGTGGGGACAATGTGAAACTACGGGATCGCCTACACCGCGAGAGCGGCATGGTGACAGAGCATCCATAGTACTCAAACGATCAGGGTAATGCCTGATACACGGGGAAGGGATGCAGGGGGTACTCCATCAGCACAACGCGGCTGTCTCGGATGAGACACCAGGCCAAAGACGTGCATGATGGCTCGGTCCGCATGAGTGACAAAGGAGGTATGGAGAACATCACAACGTAAAGATACAAGGAGGTACATCTCTTGATGCAAGAGCGTGCGGAATGTAGTAGCGTCTTAACCAGACTCGCCACGATCCGCAAACTCAACACAACGAGGGAGTGGATCAACAACGATCTTTATCGTTTGATGTTCAAGCGGGACATCTACATCTTAGCGTATGAACGGCTTAAGTCCAATCCAGGGAGTATGACTCCAGGAACGGATGAAAAGACCTTTGACGGGTTCGGGGATGGAACGATCAAGCTACTTATCGAAGAGATGAGGGCCGAGACGTACCGCTGTCGCCCTGTCAAAACTGTGTATATCCCTAAAGCAAACGGGAAGCTGCGGAAACTTGGCCTACCAAGCGCACGGGATAAACTCGTTCAAGAAGTTGTCAGGATTATTTTGGAGTCTATCTACGATAGCCCAGAGGGTCCGTACTTTTTGGACAGCAGTCATGGGTTTAGACGTTCACGAAGTTGTCACAGCGCACTGCGGGACATCCAGCAAAAGTGGTCCGGCGTAACGTGGCTGATCGAAGGGGACATCAAATCCTGCTTTGATGATATCGATCATCACATTCTGGTCGATATTATCAGGAAGAAAATCAAGGATGAACGTTTCATCACGCTCATCTGGAAGTTTCTTAAGGCAGGTTATCAAGACCTCGACGGGAAGCGCAAAGACTCGTTCGCAGGAACACCGCAAGGTGGCATCATCTCGCCTATTCTGGCAAATATCTACCTGCATGAACTCGACGAATATGTTGAGCAAATGCGGGGAGAGCTAGAACAAGGCAAGCAACGTAGGCGGAACCCGGTATACCGCTTGATTGCACAGCAACGGCAGAATCTGGCGAGGACCGGAAGGACCGACACCAGGGAATACCAGGAACTCAGTACAACGTTGCGAGGATTGCCATCGTTGGATCCGCACGACCCGGACTTTGTTCGGCTGAAGTATGTACGCTACGCAGATGATTGGGTCATAGGACTTATCGGCAGTCACCACCTGGCAGAGCAGGTCAAGGAACGAGTGCGGTCATATTTACAGACCAAGCTCAGATTGACACTCAGCGAGGAGAAAACCAAGATAACCAACGCCCGATCAGAGGAAGCCGCATTCCTAGGATACCGAATACGGCTTGGTAGGTCTAACAGGGCAAAGCAGAAATTAACACTATCGACAAACGCATCCGGCAAGATGTTCAAACGAAGATCGACCGGAATGGAGATAGTGCTAAAAGCCCCGATTGACGTAATCGTCAACCGACTACATCAAAAAGGGTTCTGCGACGCAAGCGGGGTTCCCGTTGCTAAACAAGCATGGGGGCTGCTGGACGAAGATCAAATAGTCAATCTGTATTCTTCGATTAACCGAGGTATACAGTGCTACTACAGACCTTCGGATAACTGGACCTATCTGCGGCGGATACAATACATACTGAAGTTCTCACTGGCGAAGACGTTGGCGGCGAAACGGAAAACGGGAGTCGCCAAGGTTCTCAAAGGTGGTAACGTGCAAGTAGAGGTTAGGCGCGAAGGACAATTGAAGACGATCGCGTTTTACAGTAATGCGAACTGGACCGTCAATCGAGGAGCGTTCATCGAACATCCCGAAGTTGACATGGTTCGGATGCAGGTACGGTTAAGAACGAGATCGAAGCTAGGGTGGGCATGTTGCATTTGCAACGAGGATAACCACGTTGAAATGCACCATGTACGGCACGTCAGGAAAATGACCAACAAGCACGCCAAAGGTTTTACACAACTAATGGCAGTGTTGAATCGGAAGCAGATTCCTGTGTGTCATGAGTGTCATCGTCGAATCCATAACGGATCGTATGATGGACTGAAACTTTCAGACCTGGCATACGACCCCCGCCAATCGTAAGATTGGCGATGGAAGCAAGGGTAGGAACTCTTGGCTCCTGGTCACAAAGGTGGCTTTGGTAGTATCTCTGGAGAGCCGGATGCGGGGAAACTCGCCTGTCCGGTTCGGGAAGGGGTAGTTGGAAACGTACAACGTATGTAATTGAGGGGGTGCTGAACGCATAGGTGCGTTTCGTGATCGAACTGGTGTACTATCTCGAAGGATTATCTCGGTGAGATGTTCCGGTCCCGGCAATCGCCATTTGGACCTGCTGCTTCACCATAGCACTGCTCCTTCATAGCACTGCTACGCCAGTATTGCTCCAATAGAAGCGTTCACGAACTTTGTCTATGTGACAGTCCCGCCCTTCGTCTACGGATCGTTGTGGCGCGCTGGCTATCTACTTTATCCGATGGGTTCCGGGTTCGACTCCTGGGCGGCCCACCAGCCTTTGAATCTCTTCGGGTACATTCCCCGCAGCTTGCTGCGAAAGAATGGCTGCTGCGCCGTTGATACCCCGCAGCTTGCTGCGGCGCAGTTCATCCGCTCCCTCATGGGAGCGGTTCCGTTATGATCGGACTCTTACGCCTTCTCAGGCCAAGTATCACTATGAGTATGTGGGGCAGTCAATGAGCGGCGTCCTCGAAGAAGTCCAGGATGCGATCGTGCAGGGTCCGTCCCGCTGGCCCTTCTCGGTGACGATTGCCCTGCCTGCATTGAACGAGGCGCACAGTATCGGGGAAGTCGTACGGAATATCCACGCGACCTACCCCGAGGTAGAGATTCTCGTCATCTCCGATGGATCGACGGACGCTACGCCCGAGATCGCCCAGGCCGCCGGTGCTCGCGTCGTGCGCCATCCCTACAATAAAGGCACAGGGGCCGCGATCAAGACGGCGATTCGCAACGCATCGGGCGAGGTGCTCCTGATCGTTGACGCCGATGGCCAGCATGACCCGGCCGACATTCCGCGGCTGCTTGAGCACATGTCAATCTACGACATGGTTGTCGGCGCTCGCTCCCGCTCGTCTCACGCGTCCCGCACCCGGAGTACCGGCAACTGGGTCCTGGATCGCTTCGGCTCGTACGTCGTGGGGGTGGAGGTCGACGACCTGACTTCGGGCTTCCGTGCCCTGCGGCGGTCGATTGGACTGGAGTTTGTCTATCTCCTTCCCAATCGCTACTCTTGGCCGTTGACCCTGACGCTTTCGTTCGCGAAGGCGGGGTATTCGGTCAAGTTCGTCCCGATCGAGGCGCGGCAGCGCGTGGGAGGGAAGAGCGGCCAAAAGCTGCTGCAGAACGGCATTAAGTTCGGACTCATTATCCTGCGTATCGTGATGCTCTTCAATCCTCTCAGGGTCATGTTTCCGGTCGGCCTCGTCCTCTTCGGTCTGAGCATCCTTGGGTATGCGCTTAGCCTGCTGACAGGTGGGCCGCTCCTTCACCTTCCGCCGTCCACCGTCATGTTCTTTGTCGGCGCAATCATCGTGTGGATGTTCGGGCTTTTGGCCGAGCAGATTGTCGCTATCGGGCTGGGGAGGCGCGAGCGGTGAGCGTGATGCGCCGAGTGCTCCGTCTGGGGCTGAAGCTCCTCGGGCCTGCCTTACTCCTCTATTTCCTTCTGACAACTGACCTCGCCAGGCTCTGGACGATTCTTGTCAGGACCAATCCATTCTTAATGGTCCTATCCATAGTCCTGGTCGTGCCGTTCCTGTTCCTCAAAGGCTTGCGCTGGCAGCTGATCCTCGACGCATGGCAGATCAAGATCGGGCTGGTCGACGCCACGGCGCTCTACTCTGTCGGAATCTTTCTCGGAAATATGACGCCGGGGCAAGCGGGGGATGCCGTAAAAGCCTGGTACCTCCGCCAGCGTGGCCAGAGCCTCGCCGCGGGGCTCGCCAGCGTCGTCCTGGATCGGCTTTTCGACGTGGGGATCATGGGTGTGCTGGCCGCGAGTGGCCTTTACTTCTTCTGGGATGTGCTTCCCGGCGGGAAGGCGGCAAACGTCGTCACCGTGACGGCGATGCTCCTGGCGGTCGTAGTTGGTCTTCTGATCGCGTCGAACCGTACGCTTCGGACGTTCAGCATACAGCGGCTCGTCCCAGGAGCGTTGAAAGCACGGATCAACATGCAGGCTGTCGAGCAGATGCATCTCGAGCCGCGCGAGGTCGCGGCCATCGCGGCGGTCACGGCTGCGGGCCTAGCTCTAACGTTCATCCGAGTTTACCTGCTCTTCCTCGCGCTGAACACTCCCGTCCCAATTGGTCCCTTCATAGCGCTCGTCGCAACGATCGCGCTGGTAGGAACCGCCTCTCCGGCAGGGGTCGGTACACGCGACGTGGTGATGGTTCTGCTGCTCTCGGCAATTCTGAAGCTTCCACCGGCTGACGAGCAGGCGCGCGCCATTGCGCTATCCACGCTGCTGCTCGTCCTGAACGTCGTGAACGTGCTCGTCGGCTACCTCGTCTCCTTGCGCTACCCAGTCGCCGTGCTCCACCAGCAGGTACCCGGCGAAGGATCGTAACGCCGGCTACTCGTCGACCAGCGTCCAACCGTGCTCTCCGGCAAGCTCCTCAAGCGCACGGGCGAGTGCCCGTAACTGCTTCAGGAGCAGGCGCACCTTGAACGGCGCCGACTCGTCGCTCTTGACCCATTTCTGCAAATCGCCGTCGTGGTAGGCGCGCGCCATACGGTCGGTCTCGTCGACCATCTGGTCGAGCGATCTAACTCGGTACACGCGGCTCTTAGTGCGAGAGGCTGTCTGGCCGTCATCGAGCGCCGGAAAATCGCGCGCGTTCCCACCCGCCTCCTCGTCCGCCTCGTCCGCCTCGTCCGCCCAGAGGTCCTCGTCGTCCGCGTGCTCCGTCGGCTCCGCTCGGACGGTGGGGCTTGCCGAGACCGGCACTGGCCGTTGGGTAGCTTCGCTGCGAAGCTGCATTCCACGCTCGAGCGCCTGTAGCGCTGCATCCACGGTCAGCTCGGGATTCGCGGCGAAATAGTTGGCCAGGTTCGAGACCTCCGCGGCCGAAAGGCCCTCGTCCGCAATCATTCGCGCCAGCTCAATCTGAGTCCTTGCTCTCGGAACGCGGCGCAGGTGCTGCGCCTGGGTTACGCTCAGCTCCTCGTTCCGGATCAGCTCCTGGATCTCATCGGGAAGGTCTAGCAGTCCGAGGTAGCGGCGAACTGTCCGTGGCGCGATGCCGACCGCTTGCCCAATCCGCTGATCCAGCTCACCCTCTGCCAGGGGACCTTTCTGCTGCACAATCTGCTCGCGCAGGCGGCGGAACGCGCGTGCCTTTTCCATGTCGTTCAGGTCGCGTCGCTGAACGTTCTCGATCAGCTGCTGCAGTAGCAAATCCGGATCCTCGTCGTCCAGAATGATGCATGGCACGCGCTCTAGCCCAAGCTGAATCGCTGCGCCAAGCCGGCGGCCGCCGTAGACGACGCGATATCGCTCCCGGCCGAGCTGAACGACCCCTAGCGGTTGGAGGAGTCCCTGATCGCGGATGGTATCGGCTAGCCCCGAAAGGTCGCCGCCATCCTCACGAACGCCCTCGGCGTCCCGCTCGATCTGCTGTGGATCAAGGTAAAGCAGTTGCATGCGCTGATTCTCGTCCTCTCTTGCATAGGCACACAGGTACCCCGGGCACGGCCCGGGGCTTCGATCGGCAGGTTGCCGCGGACTGGGCCTAGTCCGTGGGGCTCGCGGCGCCCATGATGCTCGCACCCGCGTCGACGTAGACGACCTGTCCGGTTACAGCTCCACCCAGATCCGAGCACAGCCAGAGTGCCGCATTGCCTACATCCTCGATCGTGACGTTGCGCCGGAGTGGGGCGCTGTCGCGGACCTGGCTGTGCATCGCCCGGAAATTCGCGATACCGGATGCGGACAGGGTACGAATAGCGCCGGCGGAGATCGCATTGACGCGGATGCCGCGTGGTCCAAGGTCGGCTGCGAGGTAACGGACGGATGCCTCCAGTGCGGCTTTGGCAACACCCATCACGTTGTAGTTCGGAATGACCTTGGTCGACCCATGATAGGTGAGCGTGAGGATCGAGGCACCGGGGCTCAGGAGCTCCTCGGCCGCTTTCGTGAGAGCTGTGAGTGAGTAGACTGAAATATCCATGGCCACCTGAAAGCCCGCGCGCGAAGTCTTAAGAAACGAGCCGCTAAGCTCGTCGCGGTTGGCAAAGGCCGCGGCATGCACAAGGATATCCAGCTGACCCCAGCGTTGCCGAACCTCCTCCATCATGGCGTTGATTTGATCGTCACGCGTCACATCGCAGGGGACGATCAAATCAGCGTCGACGCTCTCGGCAAGCGGACGGACCCGGCGCTCAAGCGCCTCACCGAGATAGCTGAACCCGAGCCGCGCACCTTCGGCATGCAGTGCCCTGGCGATGCCCCAGGCAATCGAATGATCGTTGGCGACACCGACGATCAGCCCCTTTTTACCGGTCAGCAACCCCATAGTTCCTCCAGGCCTGCCGCGGCTGACGGCGCATTCGCGCAGTAGGTACCGGCGACAGATTACTGATAATCTCTTCTTTCAACACAAACGCGGCAAGCAACCACACGCCCTGACCTGCTGGCACGATGATTGGTAGTCGAGCCCGGCCTGAGTTCGGCCGTCCGCCCCCGAGCCCAGGCCGTTTGCCTCGATTACAAGACCGGGCGTATTATGCCATATGTAACAGGTGGCCCCCGGCGGCCGCCTTGCCGCGTCGTAGAGGGAGATAAGGGTGAGCAACTTACGGGCGTTAGGTCCATACCTACGGCAGCATAGAGCGATGCTGATCTACGGCTTTATCGTCGCCGTGATAAGCTCGGCGATGAGCACCGTCTCGCCGTACCTACTCCGCCGAGCCGTGGATGACCTCAACTCGCGCGGAGTCGACCTGCGGAGCCTCAGTTATTTTGGCCTGCTGATTCTAGGTGCCGCCGCGATTACGGCCGTCTTCAGCTTTGGCCAGCGTAATATCATCGGCACTGTCTCGTACCGCGTCGAGTATGCGTTGCGACGGGATCTCTTTCGCAAGCTGCTCGACCTCGATCAGGACTTCTTCGGCACCAGCTACACCGGCGACCTCATGGCACGGGCTACCAACGATCTCAGTGCCGTGCGCCAGTTCCTCGGCCCGGGCTTTACCTCGATCGCAGGCTCCGGCCTGACGCTGATCGTCTGCGCGGTCTGGATGCTGATCATCGACGTACCGCTGGCGCTTGTGACACTGTTGCTGCTGCCTATGATCAGCCTCACCTTCGTGCTTATCCGCCAGCCTATGCGGAGACGCTTCACGAAGGTTCAGGAGCAGTTTGGTCAGCTCTCGACACGCGCGCAAGAGAACTTTAGCGGCATTCGCACGATCAAGGCCTATGCCCAGGAAGACGCGGAGACCGATGCGTTTCTCGAGGTTAACCGGGAATACCAGCGCCTCAACCTCCGCTTCGTGCTGCTCTCGGGGCTGATCTGGCCGACGATGACGCTCCTCATGGGCTTCACCGGCGGGCTCATCCTGCTGTTGGGCGGCCAGGCCGTGGCGAGTGGCCGCCTGACCCTCGGCGAGTTTGTCCAGTTCAACGCTTACCTCGGCGTCCTGGCGTGGCCGATGATCTCACTCGGCTGGACCGTTACGCTCTACCAGCAGGGCTCGGCATCGATGGGCCGTATCGCGGAAATCCTCCACCGCCAACCGGTGATCACGAGTCCGGCTGAGGCTGCACCTCTGACGGATATCGAAGGCGACATCCGCTTTGAAAACGTCGGCGTGCGCTATGGCGATACGTGGATCGTCCGCCACATCTCATTCCACGTTCCGGCCGGCCGCTCCCTAGCGATTGTCGGTGCGACGGGCGCCGGCAAGACGACGCTCGTCAATCTGATCGGACGCGTGAGAGATCCATCCGAAGGCCGGATTCTCATCGACGGACATGATGTTCGGAACATTCCGCTCGACGTGCTCAGGCAGAGTGTAGGATATGTGCCGCAGGACACGTTTCTCTTTTCGGTGCCGCTGCGTGAGAATGTCGGCTTTGGTCGCCCGAATCCTACCGAAGCTGAGTTCGAGGACGCTCTCCTCGTCTCGCAGTTGGTCAACGATCTGCCACAGTTTCCGCAAGGGATGGATACCATGCTCGGCGAGCGAGGTGTGACACTCTCGGGCGGCCAGAAGCAGCGCACCGCCATCGCACGTGCGATCCTGCGCGATCCGGCTGTGCTCATTCTCGACGATTCACTTTCCAGCGTCGATACGCACACGGCAGCCGAGATCCTACGGCACTTGCGGCGCGTAATGGCCGGACGCACGACGATCATCATCGCCCAGCGAATCGCGACCGTCAAGGATGCGGATGAGATCATCGTCGTCGACGACGGAGCGATCGTAGAGCGCGGCGTTCATGCCGAGCTTGTCAAGCTTGACGGCCACTACGCCGCCATGTACCGGCGCGAGCTCCTGCGCGAAGAAATGAGCGACGCCTGAGCGACATCAGGTATGACAGGATGTATGAGGGACGAACATGGCGCGAGGGTTTGACGACGACGAAATTTTGGGGAAAGCGTACGATACCCGCCTGATGCGGCGGCTGCTCGGCTTCGTTCTACCATATCGTGGGCGCATGGTTTTGGCGCTCCTCCTTTTATTAGGAGCGGCACTCGCCGACCTTGCGGGGCCGTATCTCTTCCGGCAAGCGATCGACGGGCCGCTTCGCAGCCGCAACATTGCGGGAGTGTGGCCGATCTTCTGGCTCTACCTTGCAGCACTGCTCGCCGGATTCGTCTTCCGCGCCGGGCAGATCTGGACGCTTCAGACGATGGGCCAGCAGGTGATGGTCGATATCCGCATGCGCATCTTCAGCCACATCCAGCGCATGAGCCTGGCCTTCTTCGATCGTAACCCGGTTGGGCGGCTCATCACACGCATTACCAACGATGTCGACGCGTTGAACGAATTTCTGACGCAGGGCATCGTGGCGATCCTCGGCGATTTCGTGACGCTCGCCGGGATCATCGCCGTCATGTTCTATCTGAACTGGCGGCTCGCGTTGCTAAGCATCCTCGTGCTACCCCTTGTCAGCCTGACGACCTGGACCTTTCAACGTGTCATGCGCCAGACCTACCGCCTGGTACGCCAGCGGATCGCCCGCATCAATGCCTATCTTAACGAGCAGCTCACAGGAATGGTGGTCATCCAGCTCTTCAACGGCGAGCGCCGCTCTGAAGCCAGATTCGATGGGCTCAACCGCGACTATCTCGGGGCCAGTCTCCAGTCGCTGCTGGCATTCTCCCTCTTTTTCCCCGCGGTTTCGCTCCTGAGCTCGCTCGGTCTGGCGCTGCTCCTCTTCTGGGGTGGCCGCGGTGTGCTCGCGGGGTGGGCTTCGCTTGGAATGCTGGTCGCCTTTATTCAATACCTCGACCGGTCGTTCGCACCGATTCGCGACGTCGCCGAGAAGTACAACATCCTGCAATCTGCCATGGCCTCGGCCGAGCGCGTCTTCGGCGTCCTCGATACACCGGAGGACGTCAAGGACATGCCGCATCCGACACAGCTCCCCGCCCACGTTCATGGAGCAGTCGAGTTTCGCAACGTCGCCTTCGGCTACGACCCGAACGAGCCCGTCCTGCGCAATGTCTCGTTCTCGATCCCGGCCGGCCAAGCAGTTGCTGTCGTCGGCGCCACGGGCGCAGGCAAAACCTCGCTGATCTCGCTTCTGGCACGTTTCTATGACATTCAACAGGGCGAAATCCTGCTAGATGGCGTGAATATTGCAGATGTGCCGCAGCGCGATCTGCGGCGCCATGTAGCAGCCGTCCCGCAGGACCCTGTGTGTTTTTCGGGAACGATCGCGTCCAATATCCGGCTGCATGCCCACGGTATCAGCGACGAGGAGGTAAAGCGCGCGGCGGAGATCGCCAACGCAGCACCGTTTATCGATCGGCTTCCCGGCACGTACAACTACGAGGTGCGCGAGCGTGGCTCTAATCTTTCTGTTGGCCAGCGTCAGCTCCTTGCCTTTGCCCGCGCAATTGCCTTCAACCCCGAGGTACTCCTCGTCCTCGATGAGGCTACCTCGAGCGTCGACACCGAGACCGAGGCGCTGATCCAGACAGGCCTGGAGCGGCTGATGGAAGGCCGCACGAGTATCGTGATCGCCCACCGCCTCAGCACCATTCGTCACGTCGACCGTATTATCGTCCTCCATCGAGGCCAGATCATGGAAGATGGCACCCACGAAGAGCTTTTGGCCCAGAAGGGTTACTATCACCGGCTCTATCAGCTCCAGTACGTCGACGAGCGGCAACCCCAGGTGTAGCTCGACGACGCCGACCATGCGATGTAAATGACCCTGCCAACCGCAGGGTCATTTACATCGCCAGGATGGTCTAATCGTCGAATGCCAGAGGATCCGGCCCGAACGTGTCGTGCGTCTCGGCTAGCTGCGAGCGGCGATGGGCGGCGTAGACCTGCTCCGTTACGGTCGTGCTGGAATGGCCGAGAATCGCCGCGACCTCGGAGAGCTGGACCCCTTCGTTGAGCAGATAGAGCGCGACGAAGTGCCGCAAAGAATGGGGCGTCACGCCCTCGACCGCGGCAATAACGGCCTCGTCCGCTCCTTCTATACGTAGCCGGTCGGCATATGCCCCGGCGGCCGTCGTCACGATCCTCCAGCCGGAGAGAGCGGATAGTCGGCCGCCGGCGTTGCGCGGACCATGTGAGATGAAGAGCGGTTTCGCAGCCGGAAAGCGCTTCTTCCGTTCCTGTAAATACAGCACGATCCGATGCCGCGCATGATCCCGCAGAAGCAGAGGCCGGCGCTTGCGACCCTTGCCGGTAATTTCGACGCTCATCACGATCGTTCCATTGAGCCGGCGCACCTGTTGAGCGTCGAGACCAAGCACCTCCGAGATGCGGCCGGCTGTCGAGAAGAGCGTATGCAGCAAGGCACTGTTGCGGAGCTGATTGAGCGCCTCCGGCCCGCCCGGCGCGGCTGCTATGGCTAAGCTGTCGTAGAACGAGATCATCCGCCGAAGGTCAGGAAGCTCCGGGGCTTCGGGCAATGGAGCAGGTGGCAGCGTCGACCGAACCCGCATACGAAGTCCTTCGATTGCCAGCAGCCGGCCACTCTCGGCTCTTATTCCTGGCTCGACCCCCTCGCCGACGAGGTATTCTAGAAAGCGCAGGACTGCCCCGGCGTAGCTATGCTGCGTGCGCGCCGACAGATGCCGCAGCGATCGGACATAATCCAGGACCAGCAGGGTATCTAGGGTCTGGCCCTTGGGCCGGCCGCCGATGAAGGTCGCGAACGACCGGGCGGCTACGCGGTAGTTCCGAACCGTCGCAGGGCTTGCGTGCGTAGCCGCGACGTCGGCCAGCCAACGCTCGATCCACTCTGCCACAGCTTCAGCTACCATGCTGCGATTCTAGCACGCCTGGCTAGCCGAGGCCCACAGTGTGCCAACCATGCCGCCCTTGCGATGGGCCCCTACCGAGCAATAGAAGGTGTACCGGCCAGGCCTTGTCGCCGTAAAGAGCGCCAGGCTGCTGGTGTTGCTCGGCATCGGCGTGTGCACGCTCAGTTCGTCGACGTCGAAGCTATGCGGTCCGGAGTCGACGTTATCGAGACGCACGGCGACTGTCTGCCCAGCTCTGACTGTGATCACCTTTTTGTCGAATTTGAAATCTTTGGTGGCTACACCCGGAAGCCGTGCCAGCGCTTCCTGCTGCACGTGTACGCCGGATGCGGGGTGGGGCAGCGCCGCAACCATCATCGCGCCGATGGAAGCGGCGCCGATCGCCGCCAAGACCGCGGCAATCCAGCGCGGTGCGCCTCTATGCGCAGGGTGAAGGTAATGCTGGGCAGTTCCAGTCACGCTCGCAACGGTCGCCACACCCATCACCGCCATGAGGACCATCCAGAACCCGAAGTTCAGTGCCTCACGTGGCTCGAGCAGCGATTGGAAGATGAAGCGGCCGGCCACGGCAAAGGTAAGCGGGCCGGGGACGGCCGCGAGCCGCAGGGCCCACCGCCTCCCGCTAGCCACGACCAGTGCGGCGGCAAGCAGGGCGGCGGCGCCACACGCAAGCGCGACGCGATCAATGTGTCCGCCTACGATCATCATGCCGAAGACGAGCAGCGGGCTCATCGCCACGAGGGCAAGTGCGGTCAGTTTGTCGAGCGTCGAGAGCTGTTTGACCTTCTGCAGATCCCAATGGCCAGATACGTCGCTTGGATGTCCACCTGTCCCGGCTGGTATCGTATTCATCGCCGACAAGCTCCTCAACTATGTCAGTCTTCCTGTGTTGCATCATGCACCATGCACGTCAGGAAATCGTTACGGCAACCGTTACGGAGGTGCCGCAGTGTCACGGCTCTTGCCGTGGAGGAATGCTTGGGCGAACTACTGTGCCACGTCCGAGGCCGTCCAGTGTTGACGACGCGCGCCGTCCCGTAGCGCCGTCCCGCGGTCGGCGGCATAACCTTAGAGCATTGGTCCCAAGGTAAGGATCGGCAGGAATTGTCAAGTCTAACAACTCGTTCAACGCCGACCGCTGCTTGCGTTTGCGCTTCACGATGCCAAGCCACGTGGCGTTGGCCGCAAGGTAGGCCACCGGGTCGTCC
>JBBSGA010000031.1:0-28926 GCA_038254585.1 Chloroflexales bacterium
CCATAGGAATAGATCATTCGTAGGCGTCCATCCTTGCCGATCAGGTAGGAGGGTGGGGAATGCTCGACCTGGTACTCTGCGCTACCGGCCTGAGCCTGCGACTTGAAATAGAGCCCGTAGTCCTTGCCGACCTCGGCGACAGCGGCCGGGCTACCCGTCAAGCCGATGAAGCTCGGATCGAAGCCCCCGAGGAATTTCGCGAGAACGGCCGGCTTATCGCGCTCGCCGTCGACGCTGATGAAAACAAACGAGACCCGCTGTGCGGCCTCTCCGAGAGTAGCCTTGATCCGCTTCCACTCGGCCAGCGTCGTCGGGCAAACATCAGGGCAGTTGGTGTAGCCGAAGAAGAGCAGAACCGGACGGCCACTGAGGTCGCTGAGGCGGAGGGGCTTACCGGTCTGGCTGGTAAGCGTAAAATTGGTCAGATCCTTCGGAGGATCGACCGGGGTTCCACGATTCGGGTCCTGTGCCGAGGCGTCATCTGGGGGAGCGCTGGCGCCGGGCTGTGTACAGCCCGCAAGCAAGACGATCAGCAGCAGACACAAGCCAGCAAATCGAATCATCGTGGAAGACCTATTCCCATAATCTCTGGGCACATGGCCAATCGCCTAACCCCATGGTCCCCCGACTTCGGAGGATCCTGACCCTTATCTAACTGTAGCACCCTTCTCAATCGGACGCAGCAGCTAAAACTGCGACGACTCGAGCGGCTCTTCCGCGTCAGGCTCCATCCAGCTGAAGAAGCGCAGAGTCAGGACAAAGAGCACGATGCTCGCGCCACCCAACCACATAAGTAGCCCGGCCCCCTGCTGATCGTCAAGTGGCGACAGACCGGTCACACGCGGCGCCGCGGCATAGAAGGGGTAGAGCACGATATCGGCAAAGGTGATGAGCGCGCCCAAAATCGTCGGAATAAGCGACTGGGCAAAGAGATAGAACATCTGCGCCGGCTCGCTGAGGCGGGGCAGGAGCTCGGTTGGGCTGAAGACGGGCCACCAGGTCAGTACTGCAGTGGCCATAAAGAGCATATGCTCCAGCCCGTGCACGGCAGGTTGTGACAGCGCGAGCTGGTAGAAGCCGGGAACGTGCCAGAGAGCAAAGACGACATTGAAGAGCCCGAAGGCGATGAACGGCGAGGTAAAAAAGCGTGCGACGCGCAGGACCAACGGAACCTCAAGCACCGGCCGAACCAGCCAGTCCGGAATACCTTTCAGCAAGAGCGGCGGCATGATCAGTGTGATCAGCAGGTGCTGGACCATATGCATACTAAATGAGTAATAGTCGCTGAGCTCGTGGAGCGGACCCTGGAGCGAGACAAAGATGATCAACATCGCGATCAAAAAGTATGCGACCTGCCGCGGCTCGACGCGATCGGACCAGCCGTAGCGCCGCCGCAGCGGGCCGACGGCGATGAGATAGGCAGCGGTGAGGCAGATGACGCCGGCAGAGATCGCGGGCTCGACGATCCACCACGTGCCCTCGTGAGGCGCAAATGGATGTGCCGCAGCCGAGGAAAGGACAGAGGCTAATAACATTGGACCGACCTCAAAGGTGACGCCCCGCCGTTGCCACCCTCCATATAGTACGGGACCAGGGGCCACGACGGGATGACTGGAAGCTGGCCGGAGGAGCTAGCGCGAAACGTCCGCTATACCTGGAACATCCGTAACTTTGGTCTGATCTTCAAGGTACGAGTTGATGTTCGTCGCTCCGCCTGCGCCGAGTAGCTCTTCCGCGTGCTTCGCCGTATCCGCATCAGGCGCCATGACCCTGATGAGGGCTTGGCCTTCGCGCAGAGCCATGCCGTAGCGGTTGATCACCTCGCTGGAAACATCCTCCGAGGAGAAGGCACCGGCGAGCGCGCCGACGAAGATACCGCTGAAAACGTACAATGCTAGCAAAATGACGGTGCTTAGAACTTTCAGCCCCGGAATATAGAGTGCGGCAACGCCGAGAACCAGGCCGATGCCCCCCCCGATCAAGGCGCCCTTGGCTGCGCTGCCCGCGACCCCTCCCGCACCTTCGCCATGCTGATCTGCGACGTTTGCCATTTCCTGCGACTGGTCGCGCCGGACCATAATCAGCGCCACGGCATCCTGAGGAAAGCCGGCGAGGCGCAGATTGCCGACCGCCCGCTCCCCAGCCGGACGATCGGGGAAGACGCCCATCACCTGTATGTCTGGCATGCTTCCGCTCCCGTGTATCCTAGACGATGCCGCACCCCGAGGCGCAGCTCCGCGCCCTATGGTGTGAAGCAGGCTGCTTCTAGTCGACCTGTCCGGCACGGTACATGAACAGAGCCAGAAAGACGGCTATGCCGAACGTCGCAAGAATAATGCCCGTCGTGAAGAGGAACGTGAACCAGCGACTGTCGAAGCGCAGATGCATAAAGAACATGACGACGAGCAGGCCTTTCAGGATCGCGAGTGCCACCAGCACGGCGATTTGAGCCAGCTCCGGCACTCCGAACGTGCGATGGAGAAAGCTGGCGGCTACCTCGATGATCGTCACGATCAGCAGGATCAACCCGATCATGAGGTAGTTCCGGGGGCTTGGCGCGCTATGTGCTTCGTGCACAGTCGCTATATCGGTATGACCATGCGCCTGATTCGCCACAGAGAACCTCCGCTTCAAAGATTCGCACGATGAATTAGATCAGGTAAATCAGCGTGAAGATCGCCACCCAGACCAGATCGACGAAGTGCCAGTAGAGCCCGGCCATCTCCACGGTCAAGCTGTTGCTCGAGCTCACGTGGCCGCGAAACGCCATGACGAGTACGATCGAAAGCCAGATCACGCCAAGACCAACGTGTGTACCATGGAAGCCGGTCAGCGTGAAGAACGAAGAGCCGAAGAGGCTTGTCGACCATGTGACGTTCTTAGGCGCAGATCCTTCGACCTTGGAGCCTGCGGGCGCCGCTGCCTTGATCTTCTGGATGCGCTCATCCGCTTCATGTGCCGGCACACCCTGGCGCTCCACTCGCCCGTCGGGCGTCGTGGTCGTAACCGTCACAAACTGCTCGCTCCAGAGGTGGTTGAACTCATAGGTCTGCCCGCCGAGGAACATTAGCCCGAGGAGGATCGTCGCCCCGAGCCAGCGACGAATACCACGCTGGTCATTTCGCTCCGTCGCCGACAATGCCAGCACCATCGTAACACTGCTCATCAGCAGGATCAGCGCCAGCACGGCCGTGAGGCCGATCCCGAGAGTCTCCTGAGGCACCGGGCCGCCGAGCTTGATGTTCCGCGGCTTCAGCACCAGGTAGGTCGCGACGAGCGCCGTGAAGAACATGACTTCTGAGCTGATAAATGCCCAGAGGCCAAGCTTCCGGCTGTTCAGGCCGAGCGCTGTCGGAGGATGGGCAGCAGGCTCATGCGGATAGACGTGCGCCATATGGTCTCCCAGATTGCAGGGTTAAGGCCGCGCGCCCTCTGTCAAAGGCCGCGCGGCGCCGGCTTCAGTCACGCGCGGCCTGGCTGGCCAGGCCGGCGATTGCGATAAAGACGATCGAGATGCCGACAAATATACCGACGAACCGGAAGGCGCCAAGGCTTGACGAGAAGAGCAACGTATAGGCCGTGAAGGTCAAGCCAAAGGCCAAGAGGATCGGGTAGAAGGATGGCGGCGGAAGATGAATGCTATGGACAGCCTCCGCCTCTGTGCTTCCGGCGGCCTTGACATCGCGCGGCGGCACAACTGCCGGCCCGCGCGGCGACTCGCCGTACTTCATGTCCCATACCGGGCGCGAGCTGCGCACGATCGGCACAACGTCGAAGTTATGCGGCGGCGGCGGCGAGGTCGTCGCCCATTCGAGCGTATGGCCGTCCCATGGATCGTTGTCCGCGACTCCGCCGTTCCGGCGCGCCACGAGCACATTGACGATAAAGATCAGAATCGACAGTGCGACGGTAAAGGCGCCGACAGTCGACATCAGATTCCAGAAGTCGAAGCCCATCCCGCGTGGATAGGTGTAGATGCGCCGCGGCATGCCGATGATGCCCAAGTAGTGCTGCGGAAAGAAAGCGAGGTTCATGCCGATGAACATGAGCCAGAAATGCCAGATACCGAGGCGCTCGCTCAGGATCCGCCCAAATATCTTAGGCCACCAGTAATAGAAGGCGGCGAAGAGGGCAAAAATGGATCCGCCGAAGAGCACATAGTGGATGTGTGCTACCACGAAGTACGTGTCGGTAGCCTGCAAATCGACGGGCGGCGATCCAAGGATCACGCCACTAATACCGCCGATGATGAAAAGGAAGAGGAACCCGACGGCGAAGTAGAGCGGCGTCTTGAAATTCAATGAGCCGCCGTAGAGCGTCGCGATCCAGTTGAAGATCTTCACACCGGTGGGCACGGCAATGAGCATACTCGTCGCCGAGAAGGACGCATTGGCCAGGGGGCCCATGCCTACGGCGAACATGTGGTGCGCCCACACCGTGAAGCCCAGGAAGCCGATGGCCACGCTTGAATAGGCGATGAAGGCATAGCCGAAGATGGGCTTGCGCGCGAAGACGGGGAAGATCTCGGAGACGATGCCGAAAGCCGGCAGAATCAGGATGTAGACCTCGGGATGGCCAAAGAACCAGAAGAGGTGCTGCCAGAGCAGCGGATCCCCGCCTTTGGCCGGGTTGAAAAAGCCCGTGCCGAAGTTCCGGTCGAAGTACAGCAGAATCGTCGCGACCGTGATGCTCGGAAACGAGAAAACGATCAGAAAGGCGGTCACCAGCTGGGCCCAGACGAACAAGGGCATACGATTGAACTTCATGCCGGGCGCACGGAGATTGAAGATCGTGACGATAATATTCAGCGCGCCGAGAACCGAGCCGACGCCGAGGATCTGGAGGCCGAGCACCCAAAAGTCGAGGCCGTGAGTGACCGAGGTCTCGGACAAAGGCGCATAGGAAAACCAGCCCGCGTCCGGAGCACCACCCAGGAGGAAGGAGCTGGAGAGGAACAAGCCGCCGAAGAGAAAGAGCCAGTAGCTGAGCGCGTTGAGACGCGGAAAGGCCATATCATTCGCGCCGACCATGAGCGGCACAATAAAGTTGGCGAAGCCAACGTTGAACGGCATGATTGCGAGGAAGATCATGGTTGTGCCGTGCATGGTGAAAATCTCGTTGTAGATCCTAGGGCTCAACAAAGTGTTCTCGGGTGACCCTAACTGAAGGCGGATCAACAGTGCATCGATGCCGCCGACCACGAAGAAGACGAGGGCCGTCATGATGTACAAGATGCCGATCTTCTTATGGTCGACCGTCGTGATCCACTCCCACCACGCGTGCCACCAGCGTCGTTCGCGGATCTGAGGCACCGGGACAGCCGTCGTTGCCATATAGAATCAGTCTCCTTCTAGAAACGATAGATGCACGTGACGCGCCGGCCGAACTACGGCCTATTTCAGCGATTGAAGATACGCGGAGAGAGCGTCGATCTCATCCGGCTTGAGCGTGCCTGCCTTAATCGCACTCCCCATGATATTGTCCGGCTTGACCGCGTTCGGGTCGCGCAGCCAACGCTGTAGATTTTCTGGCGTGTTGTGGAGCCAGCCCGCGACGATACTCTGGCGGCTGGCGACGTGCGTCAGGTTCGGGCCGATCCGGCCCTTGGCCTCCGGGTAGCCGGCGATCGCGTGGCATCCGACGCATCCCTTCGCCTTGAACAGCGCATAGCCACGCGCCTCTGGGCTCGCAGCTTGCGGCTCCGTCGCAGGCGCAGGCGCCGCGGTGGCGGCGGTTGCTCCAGGCTGCACCTCGGACGCCGGCGTCACACCGGCTGGCGGGCTGGCTTTGGCCTGCTGCTGCTTGACCCAGGCATCGAACTGCGCCTGTGGCTCCACGACAGCAAACATGCCCATCTGGGCGTGAGTACCACCGCAGAATTCGGCACACTCCCCGCGAATCAATAGCGGTTGGCTTGTATCCTGCGCTTTGAAGCTCATGGTGTTGATGTGGCCGGGAATGACGTCGGTTTTGCCCGAGAGCCGTGGTATCCAAAAGCTGTGAATAACATCGGCCGATTCTAGCGTAAATTCGACATCTCTGTTCCCCGGGATATGAAGCTCGTTCGCCGTAACGACCTGGTAGTCGGGGTACTTGAACTCCCACCACCACTGATGCCCGACGACGGTCACATGCACCGGATTCTGCGAAGGCTGTACGAGGATCGACTGAGTCCGGAAGGTCATCGTCGCAAGGAACAAAACAATCACCGCGGGAATGATCGTCCAGACGATCTCAATAGGCTGATTGCCATGAATCTGCAGCGGTATGCCATCGTCTGGTCTGCGCCGGTAGCGGACAACAGAGTAGATAAGCAAGCCTTCGACGACGACAAAGACGATTGCTGCCATGACGCCGATGACCTTGTAGAGATCGAGAATAATGCGGGAGCTACTTCCTCGCGGGTCCAGCGTCGTCTGCGGCGCATCGTACGCGCCGCAGGCTGTTAAAACCAGCAGCGTGAGGGCGATGGCAAGCGGACCAGCAAAGCGAAAGAAGTGCTTACGAAAGGGCAGCATTCTATCTCCTCATAAGCTTGGGCAAACAAGATACCGCTTGAAAAGGCAACGGAGCTCCTCTTTGCGGAGCATTCGATCAACGACTCAGACTAAGCCGGCCGGGCACAATAGCTCGGCCGGCCACGATTTGGTCCGCTCGTGCATTATAAACAAGACGCACGAACCGTCAATCGAGGATGAGCCTGATTACATGCGGGCAAGCACGTAAGATTCATGGATCGTGCAAGCCAAGGCGCTGCCGGAAGACACGGCAGCACTGGAGGCGCACCTGGATGCATTCCACCGCAGGAGCGAGCGGGGAGTGCGGGCGAAGGAAGAACAGCCTATTACACGAGCGCCACCTCTTGCCTATACTAGACCGAACCGGGCGCCCAGAAACAACCTACTGGAGACGTATCCCGCGGGTCTCCTCGTACGGCTGGGGACGTAACCTTGTGTAAAGGATTCCGAGGCAGACCCCGAAGACGACATTCTGCGCGACAAACGGGGCCTGGAGCGAATCGCGAAGAGTCGGATTGATTCTTGGCAGCATGAAGAAATAGGCCACGAGAAAGATCAGGATTCCGTAACACAGCCCGATCAGTATCGGCGTGCCGAACGCCGTCGTTAGGTGGAAGAGCCGGTGAAAGACGAGCCCGAAGATAACGCCAAGGACGATAGAGGTAACGAAGTGGACGCCCGTTCCGACCAGGACCGGGACAAGGGAAAAGCCGGGCGTATCCATCACCGTTGGGCCATAGACTGCGGCGGCAATCAGCTTGGGCGGTTCCCAGATCCCGATGCCAGTGATCAGCGACAGCAAGGGCGAGAGGACGACCATGATGGCACCGGCGAAGAGCCCGGCGACCGCGCCGCCAAGCCCGGCGATGTCCGGCAGCGTCCAATGAGCAGGTGGGGGCGGTGTGGTTGCGGAAGTACGCATAGGTCTCCTCCTAGCCTTGAGGCCGATACCTAATATATACTCCGTTTCCCCGAAACCGGACGCTTTCATACAAGCACAGGTACATGCGTGAGGAAGCCCGGCGATGGGAACGACTGTGCTTGACAGCATGCTCGTCTAGCCTACAATGGCACGACCTGGGAGCCTTCCCGGGCACTGTTTCTAGTCTGAGCGGGACAATCCAATGGATTTCGAGCTAAGCGCGGCACACGAAGAGGTGCGCGAGCGCGCGCGACATGTCGCGCGGGAGGTCGTCGCTCCCCGCGCCGCCGAGATCGACGCCCGAGGCGTCTATCCGCACGAGGTCTTTACTACATTTCGCGAGTCCGGGCTCCTGGGCCTAAGCTTTCCGGCCGAGTATGGCGGCTCGGAAGCCGGCACGCTCGGACTGGCTCTCGCGACGGAAGAAATCGGGAAATACTGCCAGAGCTCGGCGCTGATCCTCCTGCTTACCCGCCTGAGCACTGCCGTGATCATGCTGGGAGGCGACGAGCAGCAGAAGAAGACCTACGGCCGAGGGGTGGCAACAGGCGATCTAAAGGGCGCCTTCGCGCTCACCGAGCCACAAGCCGGCTCGGATGCAGCCGCGATTGCCACTACCGCGCGCTTGGAGAATGGGTACTGGGTTCTCAACGGCCAGAAGCGCTGGGCAGGGCAGGCGACAGAGGCGGATTTCTGTATTGTCATCGCGAAGGCCGAGGCGGCTTCACCCGGCGACCACGAGGCAGGTACGGGCGTCTTCATCGTCGATCTGCCGAATCCGGGGTTCCACATCACACGTGAGCTGCCGAAGATGGGCGTGACTGCTGTGCCGGTGGTCGACATCACGCTCGAGAACTGCCGCGTTCCCGCGCACAGTCTCGTCGGCGACACGGCGACCGGCTTCAAGCTGACGATGCAGGGGCTCAACGTGGTACGCCCGATCGTGGCGGCGCGGGGTTTGGGCCTTGCCGAGGGCGCGCTGCAGTACGCGGTCGACTATGCACAAGAGCGACGGACCTTTGGCAAGCCGATCATCGATCACCAGGCGATCGGCTTCGCACTGGCCGAGGTCGCGATGAAGATCGAGGCGGCGCGACTGCTAACGTACCGGGCCTGTACGATCGTCGATTCCGGCCAGGCGAACGTCGGCAGCGCGCCCTACCTTTCGATGGCCAAAGCCTATGCGACCGAGCTCGCCGTGGAGGCCGCGGACGAAGCGCTTCAGGTGCTTGGTGGTAACGGCTACCTCAAGGACTACGCGACCGAGCGCTACTACCGCGACGCCAAACAACTCATGCTTGTCGAGGGCACCAGCCAGATCCACCGGCTGATTATCCATCGGGCGCTGAAAGACGGGCGTTTGAGCTACCGCTAGGGTGCAGCCTGTCGAACACAATCCCCGGCAGCTCGACGCCGCGAGCTGATAGCTGAGATCTTGCGATGAGTGACGAAGACGCGAAACGGATTGACGTCCTGGCGCTGGGCGAGCTGCTGGTCGATATGCTGGCGGCCGACACGGGCGATCTGGTGGTAGCCCGGACCTTCGAGAAAGCGGCCGGGGGTGCGCCGGCCAACGTAGCCGTCGGCGTCGCCCGATTGGGACGGCATTCGAGTTTTGCAGGGTGTATCGGCGACGATTCGTTCGGCCGCTTTCTCCGCATCACACTTGAAGACGAGGGCGTCGATACGGCTGGCCTCGTGGCGACCGCGGACGCGCCGACGACGCTCGCGCTCGTGAGCCGTACAGCAGAAGGCGAGCGCGATTTCCAGTTTTACCGCAGCCCTGGCGCGGATACCCTATTGACGGCTGATGCCATCGCCGACGATCTCCTCCGCAGCGCAAGGCTCCTACACGTCGGGACGCTGAGCCTCACGGACGAACCGGCGCGCAGCGCAACCCTCGATGCGGTTGCCCGCGCACGCGACTTCGGGCTCATAATCTCATGCGATCCGACGCTTCGTGAGCCGCTCTGGCGGGGCGATCTCAAGCGGGCCAGGGCGGAGATGCGGGGGCTGTTCGCGCAGTCGCATATCGTCAAAGTCAGCGAGGAAGAGCTGCTTTTCGCCACGGGCATCCGCGACCCTCTAGCCGGTGCCGAAGAGCTCTGGCACGATGGCTTGCTCCTCTTGGTCATTTCGCTTGGCCCGGCCGGTTGCTGGTTCCGCTGCGCTGCAGGCGACGGACATGTGTCGGGCTTTAAGGTCAACGCGATCGACACGACCGGAGCGGGCGATAGTTTCGTCTCAGGAATGCTCGCATCCTTATTCGATCTTGACATCGACCTCCAGTCGCCCGATCTTGCGGCCATCCGCGAGGCGCTACGGCGGGCGAATGCAGCCGGTGCCCTGGCGACTACCGCCCTCGGCGCGATCCCCGCCCTTCCACGGCCATCGGACATACAGCGGCTCCTCACGACAGGATAATCTAGGCACGAGGAGCTACCAGCAGCAGCTACAACCGGCGAAGCGAGGAGCGAAGGAAGCGTCACGGTCTCGTCCTAGATCGGCTGGGCAGAGAAGCCGGCAGCTGGTGTATACTCAGTGCACGGAAACCGCCCGGCACGAATGTGACGAGCAGGCCTCCGGCTTCAGGCTACCGAAGGCGAACGAGTGATGGCGACGGCTCTGCAAGAACGAGAGCAGGCAGTGGTTACGCGTGTGCTGCTCGTGCGGCATGGCGCGACTGAGTGGAGCGGGGAGGATCGCTTCGCAGGCACCAGCGATGTTGTACTCACGGAGCAGGGCCGCCGGCAGGCAGGGCGGCTGGCCGAGCGCCTGGCAGCGGAGAGGATTGCAGCAGCATATTCGAGTCCGCTCTCAAGGGCGTTGGAGACGGCGGAGATCCTGGCCGAGCCACATCGGCTGCGGCCTATCGTCGTCGATAGTCTGCGCGAGATGGACTTCGGCGACTGGGAAGGTCGTGATCGACGGGACGTGATGGCCGAGTACGCCCCGGTCTATGGCGCCTGGACCCGCGATCCTGCTACGGTACGAGCGCCTCACGGCGAGAGCGGCTTCGACGTCGCAGCCCGCGCGGTGGCAGCCGTCAAAGAGCTGGCTCGCGCACACACTGGCGAGGCGATACTCGTCGTCGCTCATCGCTCCGTCAATCGCATTGTACTCTGCCAGCTCCTGGGCATCGGCCTCGCAGGCTACCGCGAGCGGCTATCGCAGGACCTTGCTGCGCTGAACTGTGTCAGGATCGACGCGCGAGGGCGAGGCCATCTTCTGCTGCTGAACGACACCTCGCATCTTCTGGAGGGTCGTGAAATCGTCTCGCCAGCTCCTCAGACCGAGGTGGCGGCAGAGCCGGCCGGCCCTGGAGAGGGAGCGCGAACATGGATCGTGCCGGATCACTATCTGCCGACGCCAGCCGGCGATGCACAGGCACTCCAGAGCCACGAAGCGCTCTGTGTCCTCAACACCGGCTCGGAAGACGCTCATCTCCAGATCGACTTCTTTTTCGAAGATCGGCCCTGCATTCCGGATGTCCCGGTTTCAGTCCCGGCCCGACGCACGCTGCACATTCGGCTCGACCGGCCGGAGCACCTGAACGGCACCGATCTCCCGAAGGACGTTCCGTTCGCGACGCGCATCCGATCCGACCAGCCCATCGTCGTACAGCACTCTCGCCTGGGTACGAGCCAAACCAACCTGGCGCTGATGACGACGATCGCCTACCCTGCTGCCGACCCGCGCGACGTATAGATCCTGCCCGGCGACAGGCGGCTCTGCGGTCCCACCGCAAACTCCTAGTTGACAAGAGCAGTGCCACCAATGGCGACCACGGCATTCCGTAGACCGCGAGGAGCTGATGCAGGCCAGTCGCCCCGCCCGCACAGAGACCGCAATAGATCATAGACCGTATTCTCGATGGCGAACTGGACGCTCGCCTGGAGCTCGCTTACACTGTCACCGGCTCTATCGCCAGTTCCTCGGCGACGACATCGTCCTGGGCGACGATGCCATCGGCGGCAAGGACGCGCCGGAGGGCCAGAATGGCTACTTCGAGCATCGAATCGTCCGGCTCCTCCGTGGTGAGCTTCTGCATCAGCAGCGTCGGCGCGACCAGCCATCGGACGAAGGGGCGATGGTAGTGCGCGGCCGAGAGGCGTAAGAACTCGTAGCCGATGCCGGCGATCAGCGGCACGAACACGATGCGCGACAGGAGGCGAAACACGAACGGCAACCCACTTAAGAAGCTGAAGAGGATAATGCTGAGCAACAGCACGACCAGCAGGAAGCTGGTGCCGCAGCGCGGGTGGATCAGCGAGAAGCTCCTAACGTTCACGGGCACGAGGGGCGCCCCCGCCTCGTAGGCGTTGACAGCTTTGTGCTCGGCTCCATGGTAGGCAAAGAGACGCCGGATCTCTACCGAGCGGCGCATCATCAGAAGGTAGCCGGCAAAAATCAGGAGCCGCAAGGCACCTTCGAGAAGCTCACGGGCCAGGTTGCTCAGGCCCAGATGCGCGATAAGGCTCGCGATGACCAGCGGCAGCACAAAGAAGAGGCCGATGGCCATCGCCAGTGAGGTGGTGATAAGGCCGGCAAGCTGCGCCGAAGACAGCTGCCGCTCGTCTTCACCTGAGGCGGTGCTTGCCGAAAAGGTCAGTGCCCAAATGCCGATGATCAGTGCATCGCCCAACATCTGAATGCCGCGTAGGATCGGCAACCGGGCCCAGACCATACGGCGCGCCAGATTGAGGGGTCGATCCTCGAAGAGGATACGGCCATCGGGAGCACGAACGGCGACGGTAGCCTGCCGCAGGCCCCGCATCATCACACCCTCCATCACAGCCTGGCCGCCGTAGGGAAACTGACTCTGTCGCATAGGCATACATAAAATAGCGATGGCAGCATATCGGCCACCATCGCCATAGACGAAGCTCAACCGGCTGCCCGCGCACCTTCACGATAGTTGATCATCGCCTGTCGTGCTATTGCACGACAAACGATGCGTGTACCGGAACGCCCTAGTCCTCTAGGGCTCGAAATGCTTGGGCGGGTTGCGGCGCGCCAGGGCGACTGCCGCGGCACGGACGCCGGCTGCGACGCTCGAGATTTTGATCAGCGGGGTTACGACACCTTGGGCAACGTAGGTGCTCGTGTTCTTAGCCGTAACCGCCGTATCCTTAACCTGGTCGAGCGTCTGGCTAACTTTCGGCACGACGGTTTCCATCGCCAGACTCCGGATCGCCATCACAGCATAAATCAGAACTGCAAGAAGTGCGATCATCAGCAGCGTGGAAATCATCTCGAAGATTGCGAGGATGACGACTGAGACATCGCGTGCTGTCGCCCACGCATTGTTCACCGAGATTAGCACGACCAACGCGATTACCAGTACGGCAAAGACGACGCCGCCAATAATCAGCCACTTTTTCAAAGCCACGCCCCCTTAGCGACCGAGACGCGACCACGCGCCTCCGCTTTATCCCATCCCAATGCGCTATCTGCGCGGCGATTATATCATGCTCGCCGCCAAGCGGCAATCATACAGAGCAAGAGCCACGCCACCAGCGAGGCTTCGACAATCGGCAAGCCGCCCGGAGCCGGAAGATGCGTGAAGAGCCGGATATCGGCCAGCCAAACGACGGCACATCCGACAATGCCAACAAGCACAAAGAGCGGCAAGCGTAGCCAATGGCGACCAAAGGCAAGGTGGCCGATCGCACCGTAGAGCGTGCCCAAAGCAATAGCAAGGAACAGGCCGGGTGGAACGGGAGCAAGCAGAGCCATCAGGTAGCTACCGTCTCGGCGACCGCGATCGTTCCTCCACCCAGGACGACGTCGCCGTCGTAGAGGACCACGGCCTGACCAGGCGAGACTGCCCGCTGGCCTTCGTCGAAGCAAAGATGAAGCTCTCCTTCCTCGACCGGCTCCACAGTTACAAAGGAGGGAGCCCCATGAGCGCGAATCTGGGCAAAGCAGCGGAACGAGGATTTAGGCCAACGACCGTCGACAAACGAAACATCCTCCGCGACGAGCTCCTTGCGGGATAATTCCTCGGCCGGACCGACAATTAGAATGTTGCGCGCGACGTCGAGCTCGATGACAAAGAGTGGTGCCTTGCCGGCGATACCCAGGCCCTTGCGCTGCCCGATCGTATAGAGCGGGAGTCCGTTGTGCTGCCCGAGCACATTGCCACGACGGTCGGTGATCGGCCCAGGCCGGATCGCCTCCGGCTGCTCCTCGCGCAGAAATCTCCGGTAATCGTGGTCCGGGATGAAGCAGATATCCATGCTCTCGGGCTTATAGGCAGTGGCCAGGCCGCGCTCGGCTGCCATCACTCGTACCTGTGCCTTCGTGAACCCACCCAGAGGAAAGATCAGCCGCGAGAGCTCATCCTGCTGCAGCATATAGAGTACATACGACTGGTCTTTGGCTAGCTCAACGGAGCGGCGCAAACGGTACCGGCAGAGCGAGCGTGCGTCGACGTCGAGAGTCGCAGGCGCTACTGGCTGCCAGTCACCGGTTGAATGGCGCCGATCTAGCTGCACATAGTGGCCCGTGGCCAGGTAGTCGAACCCAAGTGTCTGCGACCGCTGCAGCAGGTAGCGGAACTTAAGGTCGCGATTACAGGCAAGGCATGGGTTCGGCGTGGCACCGTGCGCGTACTCACTAACAAAATAGTCGATGACATGCCGCCGGAACTCACGCTGGTAGTTCCAGACATAATAGGGAATATCGAACTGATTACACACGCGCCGCGCGCCCTCCGTCATCTCAAGGGAGCAGCACTGCGACTCCATGAGCCGCTCACTATCTCCCTCCCAGAGGTGCATGGTTACGCCGGTTACATCATGGCCGGCCTCGTGTAGGAGGGCAGCCGTCAACGAGCTATCCACCCCGCCACTCATCGCGACTACTATTCTGGCCATAGTTCTATCTAGAGGCTCCTCCAGGCGGCCGGAACTCTACTACCTGACTCTCCTAAGTTCCAATATCCTTCGGGCAGTATGATAACAGCTACGGCTCGATCCTGCTTGCGCGTTCACCAGGCGCCGTATCCCGGGGTGACCTGTACAGATCGGGCCGGCGATCGTTCCAGACAGGGATGCGGGCGCGGACATCGTCGACGAGCCCGAGGTCTAAAGTCGCGTGAAGCAATTCGGATCTATCGCTGCCTTCGACAAGCACTTTGCCCCAAGGGTCGACGACCGTCGAGTAGCCGCCGAAGGTATTGGCGCGATCGGAGCCGACGCGATTACAGGCTACGACGAAGCACTGGTTCTCGATGGCTCGCGCACGAACGAGAGTCCGCCAGTGCTCGATGCGCTGCACCGGCCATTCCGAGGGCAGCAATACGATCCGCGCGCCATCGAGCGCGTACCGTCGGAAGAGCTCAGGGAAGCGCAGGTCGTAGCAGATCGCAAGAGCGACCGGACCCCAAGGCATGGGAAGGAGCGGCGCTTCTTCGCCCGGCCCGAGATAGCGATCTTCATCCATCAAGCCGAAGCGGTGAATCTTGCGATAGTAGCCGCGGAGGGCGCCGCCCGAGTCGTAGAGGGTAGCCGTGTTATAGGCACGCTCCGAGTCGGCGTCCCATTCGAGGAGCGAGCCGCAGATCTGGAGCTGATAATGGCGCGCCAGGGCGGCGACGGAGGCGAAGAGCCCGGTATTGAGCTCATCCGCGAGCTCAGCTGCCCGCTCCAGGGCATAGCCCGTGCCCCATAGCTCCGGCAGCAGGAGCAGTTCGGCGCCGACCGTGGCGGCCTGCGCCGCCAGATCTTGGACGGTGTGCAAGTTCGCGGCAGGGTCGCCCAGGGCGATGTCCATTTGTCCGATCGCAACACGCAGCTCCATGGCTATTTCCTCCCAACATTCCTACTAAGCACGCCCGCGGACCATTTGCGCATAGATCAGCCGCGATGCTTCCCCAATCGTCGTCTTGCCCTGCTCGGAGGAAGGTAGGTTCTGCGAGAGCAGGGCGACGACGTAGGGGCTGTCCGGCGCGTAGACGATACCAACATCGTGCTCGACGCCAGGCAGCCTCCCGAACTTATGCGCGACGCGCGTGCCCAAAGGGAGACCCACGACGAGCGCGTCGACGTACAGACTCCGCGCTAACAAAGGAATGAGCGGCGCAAAGGGCGTGTTAGGCAGCAACAACGCGCGAAAGAGGATGCACATCTCGCGCGCAGTGGTCCAGTTTTCTCGTCCGGCCACGGCCGACACGAAGTCGATCAAGCGCCGCTCAAGGCGTGTCGCCACGAGATGATAGGGAGCCGTGCGGAGAAAACGATTTACCTCGTCCATACCGATGGCTGCGATCAGGAGGTTCGCCGCCGTGTTGTCCGACTCGCGGAGCGCATGGTCGATCAACTCCCAGCGAGTACGTGCCGTGCCGGCCGGCGCGACGTCGAAGCTGCCCTCCCAAGCACCCTCTTCCTGCACACGATCTTGTTCCCGAAGCGTGACGATGACGTCCAAGTCGACGCCGGATCCGCCATCACGACGCTTTCGATCGGCGGCAACCAGAGCCATTGCGAGCGGCACCTTGATCAAGCTGGCAGCCGGCCGGACGACATCCGCGGCGTAGGAGTAGACAGTGCGACCGTCGGGATACTCTACACAGGCACTAAAGTCGCCAGGAGCATGCTCGAGGAGCTGGTCGAGCGCCTCCCAGCCGGTCAATGGTCTTGCTCCCACCGGGCAACCAGATCGATGGCCTGGCGGCCCAGGGCACAAACGTCGTCTGCCACTTCCACACCTCCCAGCTCGCCGGCATCGTACCAGCGCGCCTCGTGGGCCTCCTCGGGCGCATGGCGGAGCTCGCCCTCGAGCACACGGGCAACGTAGATCAGATCGACGTGCTCGTGACCGGGCGAGATCGGCTCCTGGAGGATACAAAGGGGCTGGGCAAGGCGGCGGACGGTCCCAAGCGGCTCGCCGGCGTCGAGGAGCGCAACGCGCAGGCCTATCTCTTCCTCGACCTCACGCAGCGCTGCCACGTCGGGCAGCTCATGTGGATCGACGTGCCCGCCCGGAGGTAGCCACTTGCCCAGCTTGCGGTGCAGCAGAAGTAGCGTTCGACCATCACGGACCACAAAGGTTGTCGCGGCCCAGTCGCGCGTGATCGAGAGAGACGCGGCGTCGGACATTAGCTTTCGGCTATCACTATTAGTAGCTCGTTCAACATTGCTTGCCAGGATAGCATAGCCGGCCGGTCTTTTCTCGCCGGAGAGGCCGAAGAGCTGCTCTCGATTTCCCGGCAGCTACCGAATTGTGATACTGCCCGAGCCGGCGTCGATCCTGATATCCATATGCTCTTTAGTGGAGGCATAGCCTGGGGTCTGGTAAACAGCCTCGGACCCCCGCTCTCCACCCACCTGTTTCAGCCGCAGACCGGGGCTGAGACTTCCGCTACCATGGTCGACCGTGATCTGCACTTCGGCCTGAGGGGCAAGATCGACGGCGATGGAGCCAGAGCCGGCTTCGACCGATGCCGCCAGCGGACCTGCTTGTGGGAGGCGCAGATCGAGGCTGCCCGAGCCGGCGTCGAGCTTTAGATCCGAGACCTTCAGGCTATGCAGGTCGAGCTGCGTCGAGCCGGAGCCTGTTTCGATGTCGAGCTCGTATACCGGGACAGGGCTCAGCAGCAGCTCATCCCCTCTGCCTGCTGACAGGCGCGGGAACCAGCCACTACCCCGGCCATGGAGGGACACAATGGCCGCGGAGCCGCGATGTTCGACATCGAGCGACGCCCGTCGGGGATCCTGGAAAGCGCCCGCGAGCAGGCGATCGCCCTGCTCCAATCCACCGAGCCTCAACAGCCCGCTTCCCCACTGGATGTCCACCTTGGCCGTCTGGGCACCCTGCAACGGCGCCGTGAAGGGCGCACCGATTGGTTCGCCACCCCGGAACGTCCCGCGCTCGACGTTGGCGAAGAGCATGGCGAGGCCGAGCCCAATTAACAGAAAGGCAAGCAGCCAGTTACGATCGCGACTAGGCACTGCCGGCATGGCGGTCGGCGCCGAAGACATTTCGGGATAGAGCTGCTCGCTGGCACTGCCGGATGCCGTCGAAGTCTGTTCATTCACCGACTGAGAATTCATCGTGACTCTCCCATGCATCTACGGTTGTGACGCCGGTAGGCGGGGGGAAGTTGCACAGGAAAGCGCACGAACGAAGCGGCCTGCCAGACGACGGGCCGCGGGGAGAGCGGAGGGAGCGGACAGTCAATCGAGATAGGACCGAAGCGTCCGGCCATAGGAAGGGTGGCGGAGCTTCTTCAGCACTTTGGATTCGATCTGGCGGATACGCTCGCGGGTAATGCCAAATTCCTTACCGACCTCTTCGAGGGTACGGTAGCGACCATCATTCAACCCATAACGCAGTTGAATGATCTTGCGTTCGCGCTCGGGGAGGCGCGCAAGAACACAGTCGATCTGCTCTCGCATCAGCTGTTGGGCGGCGGTGTCGATTGGCGCCAGCGCGCGCTCGTCCTCGATGAAGTCGCCAAGCACCGAGTCGCCCTCGTCGCCCACCGGCTGCTCGAGCGAGACGGGCTGCCGCGCTGCCTCAAGGACCCGCCTGACCTTCTCCTCGGGAATATCCAGCGCCTGCGCGATCTCTTCGGGCGTCGGCTCGCGCTCGAGCAGCTGTTGGAGCCGATGAGCCGTCTTCTTAACCCGGTTGATCGTCTCGCCGACGTGGACCGGGAGTCGGATCGTGCGGCTTTGATCGGAGATTGAGCGGGTGATGGCTTGCCGGATCCACCAGGTAGCGTAAGTCGAGAATTTATAGCCCTTGGTGTAGTCAAACTTTTCAGTCGCGCGCATGAGGCCAATATTGCCCTCCTGGATCAAATCCAGGAACGAGAGACCACGCCCGACATACTTCTTAGCAATCGAGACCACAAGCCGCAGGTTCGCCTGGATCAGGTGCTGGCGTGCGCCTTCGCCCTCATAAATCCATTGCTGAAGAGTACTGCGCTCCTCGTGGACGAAGCTGTCGCCGTTCAACCTCATCAGCGCAAGCTCGCCGCGCTCGAGCTGCTGCGCAAGCTGGGTCTCTTCGAGGGCCGTGAGCAGACTGATCCTACCGATCTCGCGCAGGTATAGCCGCAAAGGGTCGTCGATACCGGGCTCGCCTTGCAGAACCCGCTCAAGATCTTCGTTATTGTCAAGTGAAGCGTCGTCCTCGAAGGAGTCCGGGGGAGCCTCTTCGAGAACATCGATTTTCTCGGCCATGCAGCGAACGAAAAGCTCGTCAAGGATGACGATATCCTCTTCAGGCCGTGGAATATAACGCAGGATCAGGTCGAAGGTCAGAATGTGCTGCTGCCGGGCCAACGCCATCAGGTGATCGAGTACGTTTGTCAAAGTCGCACCGACCTTCTTTCTTAAAGGGACACGCGGCAGAGATGTGTAAATTTCACTATATCACGAAAGTGAGCCTTCTTCAAGCCCTACGATGCGAGGAGTTGTAAACAGATTTTACTTCTGTTGCGCATGAGCGCATGCAAGGAGTGCTACAAGAGACGTGGCGCCGAGCTGCCGGCGGCTAGCATGGCCGGCGTGGCTGTGCTAGCATGGAATTATTGTTAGGTCGACCGGATGTGGGGTATGGTAGATGGTAGGCATAATGGCGAGTCGTGTGCGCGGCTTTGGGACTTCGATCTTCTCTGAGATGAGCGCACTCGCGCTCGAGCACGGTGCAATCAATCTCTCACAGGGTTTCCCGGACTTTGCAGCGCCGGAGTTCGTCAAGCAGGCGGCAATCGACGCCATTCATGCGGATTTCAACCAGTACGCGCCCGCCCCCGGTCTGCAGGAGTTCCGGCGGGCGATCGCGGCCACGTACGCCCGGGACTACGGTCTTGAAGCGGATCCGCTGACCGAGGTCACGGTTGCGAGTGGGGCAACAGAGGCGATCTTCTCTGCCATTATGGCGCTCGTCGATCCCGGCGACGAAGTCATCGTCTTCGAGCCGACTTACGATGCGTATGTTCCCGATATTATCATGGCTGGCGGCTCACCGCGGTTCGTGACCTTATGTCCCCCTATGAGTGGGACCGACCGCTGGACGTTCAACAAGGACGATCTTCGCGCGGCTTTCACGGATCGGACGCGCGCGATCGTGATCAACACCCCTCATAATCCAACTGGCAAGGTTTTCACGGGGGGTGAGCTTGGGCTGATCGCAGAGCTATGCTGCGAGCATGATGCGATTGCGATCACCGACGAGGTCTATGATCGGCTTGTCTTCGAGAGACACCATATTCCGATCGCGACATTGCCCGGCATGTGGGAGCGCACGGTGACGATCAACAGCACCGGCAAGACCTTCAGCACGACGGGCTGGAAAATCGGCTATGCGCTTGCCGCCGCGCCACTCAGCGAGGCAGTGCGACGCGCACACCAGTGGGTGACCTTCGCCACCGCAACGCCGTTCCAGCAAGCCATGGCCGAGGCGTTGGAGAAGGCGCCGCAGATAGGCTACTACGAGGCGCTCCGCGAGTTCTATGCCGAGCGCCGGTCGCTCTTGATCGAGATATTGCGGTCTGCCGGGATGAGCGCGATCGCCCCCGAGGGAACCTATTTTGCGATGGCCGATGTACGGCCGTGGGGCTTCGCGGACGACGTCAGCTTTTGCCGGCACCTAACGGTTGAAGTCGGCGTCGCGGCGATTCCGCCGTCGGCGTTCTATGTGGAGCCGAACATAGCTCCGCTGATGGCCCGTTTTTGCTTTGCCAAGCAGCTCTCAACCCTTCACGCGGCAGCTGAACGATTGAGGCGCTATAGGCGGATAAGCACCTTGCCTGGGTGCGGCCTAGACTGAAGAGAATGTGTATGAAAGCTGTAGTCATGGCCGGAGGCGAGGGGTCGCGCCTACGGCCACTGACCATCAATCGGCCCAAGCCTATGGTGCCGCTCGCCGATCGCTCGGTTATGTGGCACATCATCGAGCTATTGAAACAGCACGGCATCACAGAGCTGATCGTCACACTCCAATACCTGGCGAACGTCATTCAGGATCAGTTTGGCGATGGCTCGGCTTTCGGCGTGCATATCGCCTACTCGGTGGAGGAAACGCCTCTCGGCACGGCCGGCAGCGTCAAGAACGCCGAGCACCTGCTGGATGCGCCCTTTCTCGTCATCTCCGGTGACGCCCTCACAGATATCGACCTCACCGCACTTGCGCAGTTTCATACAGCAAAAGGAGGACTAGCAACTCTCGCACTCAAGCACGTCTCCAACCCACTCGAGTTTGGCGTGATTATCGCCGATGAGGATGGGCGTGTCACCCAGTTCTTGGAAAAGCCGTCCTGGGGTGAGCTCTTCTCGGATACCGTCAATACGGGCGTCTACATGCTCGACCCGGCGGTCTTCGACTACATCGAAAAAGAGACGGCCGTCGACTGGTCGAAGGATGTCTTCCCAGCAATGCTGGCGCGCGACGAGTCGCTCTTCGGATACGTCACCACCGACGGTTACTGGACCGATGTCGGCACCCTCCAGGAATATATGCGGGCGACCGCCGATTACCTGGCCGGAAAGGTCAAGCTGCCCCGTGCGGGCCAGTGCATCTACGGGGAGGTTTGGGCCGAGGGCGAAACAGAGATCGCCTCCGATGCACAGCTACATGGGCCGATCTTCCTGGGTCATGGCGCGAAAATTAAGACCGGGGTCGTCGTCTACGGCCCGTCGGTTATTCGGGATTACTCTGTCATCGACGCGCGCGCGACGATCGACCGGTCGATCATTTGGAGGAACTCCTACGTCGGGGAGGGGGCGGAGCTCCGAGGCGCAATCGTCGGGCGCCAATGTAATATCAAGAGCCGCGCAGTTGTCTTCGAAGGCGTCGTCATCGGGGACCAGACGGTTGTAAACAGGGGAGCAGTTATTCAGCCGGACGTGAAGATCTGGCCAAGCAAACAGATCGACGAGGGCGCGACGGTAGCAACCAACCTGATCTGGGGCTCGCAAGGACGACGCGCGCTCTTCGGACGCAACGGCGTCACAGGGCTGGTGAACGTCGACATTACGCCCGAGTTCTGTGCGAAGCTGGGCGCGGCCTACGGCGGTACCTTCAAGCGCGGGGCAACTGTACTGATCAACCGCGATGCGCACTACACACCGCGGATGTTGAAGCGGGCGATTCAGACCGGCTTACCCTCGGCAGGTGTTAACGTAGGCGATGTGCGTACTTTGCCCATCCCCGTGGCGCGCTACCTGGTCCATGCGATCGGAGCGGATGGAGGCATTCACGTTCGCCTCTCGCCTTTCGATAGTCGCGTGGTCGACGTCAAGTTCTTCGACAAGGATGGCATCGACATCGACACGGCGATGGAGCGGAAGATCGAAAGCTCCTTCTTTCGCGAAGACTATCGCCGCGTGTACCTCGACGAGATCGGGCGCATTACCTATCCCCGTGATGTCGAAGAGGCCTACATCAGCGGCTTCTTCGCGGCGATTCGCAAGCAAGCTCTGGATGCGATCGCTAACAACTTTAACATCGTGGTCGACTACGCAAATGCAAACGCCTCAGGCATCCTCCCCGACATTTTGCGGCGGCTGCGCTGCGGCACAGTGGAGCTAAACGCGATCTTCGACGAGGCGAAGTTGTTCCAGACTGCGCAGCAGTTCGAAGAGGCGATGGACCAACTCATGGCGATCGTGCCGGTACTGCATGCCGAGCTCGGCGTGCGCTTCGACACGGGCGGCGAAAAGATCTTTCTCGTCGATAACCAGGGTCGCCGTCTGACCGGTTGGCAGATGCTCGCGGCAGCGGCCGAGCTCACATTGCGCTGCTATGGCGCCGGCACCATCGCCGTCCCAGTGAACGCTCCACGCTCGTTCGAGGCAATCGCAGAGCGCTATGGCGGCACGATTGTCCATACCCCTGCCAATCTCTCGGCGATGATGCAACACGCTGCACAGCATCGTGAGTATCTTCTGGTAGGAGATTCGAGCGGCAACCTGATCTTCCCATCGTTCTACCCCGTCGTCGATGGGCTGTTTGCTATCGTCAAGCTGATGGAGCTGCTGGCGCTGCAACAGCTGAAACTCTCCGACGTCGTCGCCGGACTGCCGCGCTATCATATGGCCCGGACTCGCGTCGCCTGCCGGTGGGAGAACAAGGGCAAGGTGATGCGGATCTTGAACGAACAGTATGCCGAGCGCAAGCTGGAGCAGATCGACGGAATCAAGATCGATCTCGGAGGTGAATGGGTGCTGGTGCAGCCGGATCCGGATGGCCCCTTCTTCCATATTTTTGCCGAGGGTTTGAGTGACGAGCATGCGCGGGTACTGACGGACAAATACGCTGCGCTCGTGACCAATCTTCAGTAAGCCACGTATCACTTGGTCTATCATTGACTCCAGTGTGGAACGGTATATAGTGAAACCGCGCTTGACGAGCACGTGGCACCATTCTATCGAGCCGACTACGAGCCGCGTGGCGCCCGGTTCACCCAACTATCTGCAACTCCCGACTTCGACGCCTATACGTGGAAACGAGAACGAAGATGCGAAGCTTGCGTCTCTTCCTCATCGGTTTGCTCACCGCGGTCGTCGTCGCCTGCGGCACGCCGCAGGCCGTACAGCCTAGTACCACTCCCGCGGCGGCAGTTGCGGTCGCCGGGACAGCCCTCGCTTCCACGACGGTAACCCCAACGTCGACGCCCGTCGTGCCGACACTTGTGCCGACGAGTACACGGCCGGCGACGTCAGCCCCCGCGACGACCGTCCCGTCGCCGGCTATCCCAGCGACACAGACGATAGCTCCGACGGTTTCACCCACCGCCCCGCCGACTGCTACCGTCGCGCCGCCTGTTGCCGGCGCAGGCAAAATCGTGCTGTCGCTGCCGGCCGGCATCGGGACCGGGCAGGTCGGAATCGGCGGAACGGACGGACCTGCCTCGTTCCGGATCGGAGCCGACGGCTCGATCCGCATCCTCGATACACACAATCAGCGCCTGCTCTTCTTCGACGGCGCAACCGGAAAACCCCAGCGGACGATTTCGCTCTCCGAGACGGAGCATCCGACCGATTTCGCGGTAAAAGGAACCGGCGAGCTCTTCGTGTTGGATACGATGGCCAATAAATTCTATCTGTATGATCTCGACGGCCGTAAGCGGAAGGAGTTCAAGATCCCATTGGCTCCTGAGCACACCGAAGTGCTCAAGACATTAAGCCTCACTGCGAGCGGTGATCTGTGGATCATGAACGAGATCAAAGCCTTCCCGTTACTCACACCGGACGGCAAGCAGCTTTCTCGTGACGCTACGGAAGCGGCCGGTATGGGTGGGTCGGTAACCGTCCGCTCGAATGCTCGGTTTCGGATCGAGGCAGGTGGCGACAAGGCCCATCTGATCGTCGACGTACAATCACAGCCGGCCTTCGACCAACAGGTCGGTCTATTGGACGAACATCCGGTCTTTCTCGACGTGAACCAGGGCATGGAGCTGTACGTTGCCGCGAAAAAAGGTGAGAGTACGGAGATACGCCGATATTCGCCCGCGGGTGAGCTAATGGGCACGCTCAGCGTCGACCGGAACGGGTGCCGCCCGACGGCGCGCGGCATCTACGTGGACCGGCCGGGTGACGTCTATACGATGTGCACAGGCGCCGGCGGTGTTACGGTCGCACGCTACTCCATGACGGACCTGGTGGGGAAGCCACTGCCTCGCTACAACAAACTTGTCACGACAGTAGTCTGGTCTCCCAATAGCCTCCAGGCGGCGCCTGGCTGATAAGCGTAGGATGGCGCCGTGAGCGCCACAATCTGACAATGGCTTCCGTCCTCTTGCACAGCGCATCATCAGGGAATCCTTCGGTCTTCCAATCACATCCCAGGGCAAGTGACGGAGCAGTTTCCCGACGAGCTGGCTCTAACGTGCCCTCGCACCCGATCCAGTGCCTACTAGGGATAGATACCCCGCAGGACGGTCGCATCGGCGACCCGCCTGACGGAGATAAGGTACGCTGCTAGACGCATCGAGATGCGCTCCCTCAGTGCAAGATCGAGGGTATTCGCGAATGAGCGCATCATGATGCGCTCAAGCCGATCGTTGATCTCTTCTTCGCTCCAGAAGAACTCCTGGAGACCCTGGACCCACTCGAAGTAGGAGACCGTCACGCCACCGGCGTTCGCGAGAATATCGGGGACCACAAAGATGCCTTTGTCATAAAGAATCTGATCGGCTCCTGGAGTTGTGGGACCGTTCGCAGCCTCGATAAGCACGCGCGTTTTGATGCGGTCGGCGTTCAGCGTCGTGATCTGGTTCTCTAGGGCCGCCGGGATGAGGAGATCACAGGGTAGCTCGAGCAGCTCAGCGTTCGTGGTGCGCTCCGTACCACGCTGCTCATACCCGGTCAGAGAGTGATTCGGGCTACGGCGCACGTGCTCAAGCATTGCCACGATATCGAGGCCTTGCCGGTTGTAGTATCCACCGCTTACATCGCTGACCGCAATGACCCGGCAGCCCATTCGAGCAAGCATCTCAGCCGAGACACTGCCGACGTTGCCGAAGCCTTGGACAACAGCCGCGGCTTTGTCGAGGCGAAGGCCGATGTGGTTGGCCGCCTCGCGCGCAATGATACTGACCCCTCGTCCCGTGGCATCTACCCGCCCGAGTGAGCCGCCGATGCCGATCGGCTTGCCGGTTACGGACGCAGGCACAGTATAACCCCGGTGCATAGAAATCGTGTCCATGAACCAAGCCATTATCTGTGGATTCGTGTTGACGTCGGGGGCGGGTATATCACGTTCTGGTCCGATGATCACCGAGATCTCAGCTGCAAAGCGACGGGTAAGGCGCTCGATCTCATGTTGCGAAAGCTGCTTCGGATCGACGATCACGCCGCCCTTCGCCCCGCCAAATGGAATATTCACGAGCGCACATTTCCAGGTCATCCACATAGCTAGGGCACGAACCTCGTCGATATCGACAGCCGGGTGATAGCGTATCCCGCCCTTAGCCGGCCCTCGAGTGATGTTGTGCTGCACACGATAACCACTGTAGACGTGGATTGAGCCATCGTCATGTTTGACGGGGAAGTTCACCGATAGCTCGCGTTGAGGGACGCGCAGCACCTGCTGCAGTCCATCGTCGAGACCCAATCGCTCGGCTGCGAGGTCGAACTGATGCTGTGCGATTGCGAAAGGATTTGTTTGCTCTGACGCCATTGTCATTCCTCCAATATGATATTTCGCGACCCGTCGATCGGCGGGTCAGCCGTATCAGTCCGTGGAGAGAATCGGGACGAAGATCTGCCGAAAAGCGGCCGAGCGAGCAAAATCGGCCGCGGCCTGGCGTACCGTCCGCAGCTCTGCAGATCGGGGAGGACTATGAGGACTCGCGGCCCAACTGCTGTTGGGCAAGGAACAGTATTGAGTAGGCCGGGGTTGGAGATACGATAAGCCGCGCTTTGTCGTGGCTTGCGAACAAAACCTTGAATACAATAGGACATCGTCGTCCAGTATGATCGCACTCTCTAACACACAGAGTGCTGTATCGACTCTCTAGAGCTTATTCTAGCATCGTGCCGAAACGGGCGTCAAGACGGGGTCTGATCACGCGGCGCGAACCAGCTACGCCTAGGCGCCTTCGGGACCACAGGCCTCGGATGGCGATCACGATCCTGCCTCCAGACGTAGTAGACGCGCTGTGCCGCGGTAAAGTTGGTAAAGATCGCGAGCACTGCCACCGCGAACGAAAGCCAGCCGACGATGAGACCGATCGCAAGCAGGATGATCCGCTCCGGGCGCGCCAGCAGTCCAACCTTTCCATCAAAGCCGAGCGCTTCCGCGCGCGCGCGGGTATAGCTGACCATCAGCGAACCGACGATACTTAGATAGACCAGCGGAATTTCCCAACGTGCCCCTCCAAGATGCTCATAGTAGAGCAGGAGGCCGAGCAGAATTAGGGCTTCGGTGTAGCGGTCGACGGTCGAGTCAAAGAAGGCGCCGAAAGCGCTCTTCTGGCCCGTCGCCCGCGCGAGTGCACCGTCGAGCATATCGAAGGCGCTGGTCAGAAGGACGAGGATCCCGCCGCGGACAAGATGCCCGGTCGCGAGGGTATAGGTAACAGCGATCGTTAGGATCAGGCCGATAGCCGTAATCGTGTTTGGCGAGATGCCAAAACGGCCCAGTGCGCGGCCGGCGATACGCTGGGTCAATGCCCGGATGCACGCCTCAAACGGCTCAGTCAGCATGGGCTCTTCTCCTTCCTGAAGAACGGCCGGGCGATTGCCAGAAACAGCCAAGGCCGGCGCCGGGGCGGCAGAGGAAGTACCCATCGGGCCAATTTCGCGGGCCGTAGGTACGATACCGGAAACAATCCGCGGTTGGCGGGCAGCGCCGACGATGTGGAGAGCACCCGGCGCGAGATACGCGGTCTGCGCCCGCTCGTAGATTTCAAATACGCGGTCGGAAACACCCTCCCACGCGTAACGTAGAGCAGTCTGACGGCCGGCGCGCGCACAGCCGTCTAGTAAGAGTGGATCGCCAAGTAGATGCAAGATTGCCGCGGCCAGAGCACTCGGCTGCTGGGGCGGTACCAGTAGCCCCTCCTGTCGATGATGGAGCACCTGCCGATACCCGGCTATGTCGGACGCAACTACCGGCGTTCCACTGCTCATCGCTTCCAGCAGCACGATACCGAAGCTCTCCTGACCTGTCGACGGGGCACAGAATACATCGGCAGTCGTATAATAGGCGGCAAGCTCCTCGCTCGCGACCTGGCCGACAAAGTGAACATCGCCATAGCCCACCTCGGCAGCTCGCTGCTGGAGCGGCTCAGGGTCGCCACGGCCCACAATGAGTAGACGGGCATCCGGACGGGCTTGTTGCACCGCTCTCCAGGCGTCGAATAGAACTCCAAAGCCCTTGCGAGGCTCATCAAAGCGGCCGACGAAGAGGACATTCGGCCGGCCGTCATTCCAGGCCGCGATGGGCGGCGCATCCGGCCGAAAGCGTGTGGTGTCGACGCCGTTGGGGATGATCGTGTAGTCGCCGCCGATATAGCGGCGCACGAAGCGGGCTGCCTCTTCAGAGACGGCGATACGCATCGTCAGTCTCTGCGCCAGCCAATGCACGAACTTGCGGCTCGCCGCGTAGGGAAAGCTCCGCTCGCCGGAGGCATGAAAGGTTGCAATATTGGGTGATGGTGACGCGTTCAGTACGGCGAGGGGCAGGATCGGGACGAAGGGCTCATGGAGGTGGATAACGTCGAAGTGCTCGCGCGCGAGCAGCGACGCCGCCTCCTCGATCACCACCGGCGAAAGCGTAGTGCGCGCTACCGAGCCGTTAATCGGCACGGGTGTGACCGGGCCAAGAGAGACCAGGCCAAGCTCACGCGTAGCCTGTCCGGATGTCGGTGCCAGAATCGTGACGTCGAGATCGCGTAGGCGAAGGTGGCGGGCGAGCTGCCGAACATGCTCTGTGACGCCACCGTTGTCCGAAAAATCATACGGCGAAACGAGGGCAATCCGTCGAACTCTCGGCCGCGGCGCCATCTACCGAAACCTCCGTTTAGGAGGCAATGAGGCGCTGATATATTCCGTCCAGCATCTCTTCGTCGTCCCAAAATAAGATAAGCCGTCCGCCCCTGCCGCTTCTACGCAATTGAACCCTAACGCCGATCGCCCGCTGCAATTCTTCGACCACCGATTCGTCTTCGGGCTCAACTCGCTCCACCGATTCGGCCCGCTCCGCCGGGCGACGCTCATCGCGGATACGCGACACTAGGGCTTCGGCCTGGCGAGCGTTCATGCCCTGCTCGACAATCGTCTGGGCCGCGCGCTCCTGAAGCGCCGCGTCCTTCAGATTGAGCAGCGGTCGCACGTGACCCATCGAGAGCACGCCATTCGTCACCTGCTCCTGGACCGCCCCCGGCAGCTTCAGCAGGCCCAGCATCTGTGTCACAAGTGGGCGGCTCTTGCCGACACGCGCCGCGATCTGCTCATGCGTCAGCAAGAACTCGTCCGCGAGAGCGCGATAGGCCCGTGCCTCTTCGATCGCGTCGAGGTCCGCGCGCTGAATATTTTCGATCAAGGCCAGCTCAAGCTGCTGCTGGGGCGATGCCTCCTTCACAACAACGGGAACCGTCTGTAGGCCGGCACGTCGGGCAGCTCGCCAGCGGCGCTCGCCGGCGACTAGCTGATAGTCGCCGCTGGGAAGCTCCGTGACGACGAGTGGCTGCAGTAGCCCGTGCTCGCGAATCGACCGTGCCAACTCTTCGAGCGTCGCTTCGGGAAAGTGCATGCGCGGCTGATGCGGGTTAGGGACTATAGCGCCAACCGGAACATCGCGAAGCCCTGCCGGAGGAGCCGTCACCTCACTTGCCAGGAGGCCGCCTAGGCTGCTACCGAGCGCACGACGGCGACTCATTGGCGCACCTCTTCACGCTGCAGCATCTCTTCGGTCAAGGTCTTATATGCTCGCGCCCCACGACTATGCGGGTCGTACTCCGCAATCAGCTCACCATGGCTCGGCGCCTCGCTCAGACGGATATTGCGAGGGATAAGCGTATCG
>JBBSGA010000032.1:0-28626 GCA_038254585.1 Chloroflexales bacterium
GAGTCAAAGGCGGTGAAGTCCCGCAGGAGATAGATGCATGCCGTTCCCGACCAGCTCCTTCGCCCGAAGCGGGCAGTTCACCGACATTCGCCCGATCGGCCAAGGTGCATCGGGCCAGGTCTACGCTGCCCGGGACAATCTCGGCCGGAGCGTCGCAGTCAAAGAGGCGCTCCCGACGAGCCAGAGCTTCCAGGAGACGCTAGCGCGCTTTGAAAAAGAGTCGAAGCTCCAAGCTGGCCTCGACCACCCCAACATCGTGCGCGTCTACTATCTTGACGTCGACCCGGCCACGCAGGAGCATTACCTCGTCTGTGAATATGCCAACGGCGGCTCACTGGCTCAGTATCTCGAGACCTATGGCATCCTGACCGAGTCCCAGGCGATCAAGGTCGCGCTCGACATCTGTGTGGCGCTCGAGCTTACCTCGACCAGCGGGATTGTGCATTGCGATATCAAACCGCTCAACATCCTGCTCTTCACCAATACCCACGGGCAGATCAACACCGCCAAGCTCGCCGATTTCGGTGTGGCACAGGAGCGAGCGGTATTGGGAAAGACCGTCGCCGCGAGCACGAGCTATCCGGGCACACCGCTCTACATGGCGCCGGAGCAGGCCAATACTACCAACGTGCTCGACGTCCGCACCGACATCTATGCGCTGGGGATCACGCTCTTCGAGATGTTGACGCTCAAGGAGTACAAGCTGCTCCCGGCGCAACCCGGTCCGCCGAAGCTGCGCGACTACAATCCGCTCGCCAGCCCGGGCATCGCAGCAGTGATTCAGCGCGCGGTGCAGGACGATCCGCGGCGGCGCTACCAGACGCCGCCAGATATGGCCGGCGACCTGCGCGCGGTGCTAGCAGGCGCGGCGGCCGGCGCTCCTACCGAGGTAGCCACGGCGCCGCCGAGCGCCGCGGCCACTCCCGCCCCGGCTGCTTCGCCGACGCAGCCGGCCCGGAGATCCGGGGGGGGATTCGCACCGATGCTGCTGATTATCTTGCTCGTCTTCGGCGTGCTGGGGGGGCTATACTACTTGCGGCGCAGCTTGCTGCCGGGCTTGGGCGCGGCCGGTGGATCGGCGGCCGGATCGACGGCGTTGCCTTCCGCGACCGCTTCGAGCAGCGCGTCCGCCCCGGCAGGAATTCCCAGCGCCCTGCCCATTGGTGCCGCCACGGCTGCGGCGGCGCCGGCTCAGACGGCAGTTCCCGCCCAGATCCCGATCCTGCAGAAAGTCCGGGCCCGCAAGCGCCTGATCTGCGGCACCGGTGGAGCGCTTCCCGGCTTCAGCTACGTCGACCCCGACACGCAGAACCCGGCGAGCGCGGACTGGAGCGGTTTCGATGTCGACTTCTGCCGTGCGCTGGCCGCGGCGATCTTCGGTACTAAGGACGCCGTGGAGTTCGTGAAGGTGAGCACCGAGCAGCGCTTCAACGCCGTGCTCGACGGCCAGGTTGACGTCCTGTTCCGCAATACGACGTGGACCTCGCAGCGCGATACGGGTATCAAGCGGGGAACCCTCGGCCTCGACTTCGCCCCCACGACCTTCTACGACGGGCAGGGCCTGCTCGTACGCGCCGATGCGAAGGTCAACCGAGCGGCGGACCTGGCAGGCCAGACGATCTGCGTCGCGCGTGGCACCACCACCGAATCGAACCTCGTCGACTACTTTCGACAGATCGGGACTTCGATCATCACGCGCACCTTCGACACGACCGAACAGGTCTACCAGAACTACGCCGCGCGCGGCTGCGCCGCCGTCTCTAGCGATCGCTCCCAGCTCTTTGTCGAACAGAACTGCTCACGCTCGGGCAAGTTCAAGAATTGCCTGCCGCTCAACCCGGACGAGCACAAAGTCATCGACGAGGTCATGTCGAAGGAGCCCCTGGGCCCGGTGATCGTTGACGACGACAGCCAGTGGCGCGACATTGTGAGCTGGACCATCTTCGCCACGATCTATGCCGACGAGGTGGGGGTCGACCAGGCGCATGTCGCCGAACAGGTCCAGAGCACGACCGACCGGCGGATCAAGGCGCTGCTGGGCATCGAAGGCACCACCGGCCAGAACCTCGGGCTGGAAAATACCTTCGCCGTCAACATCGTCCGTGAGGTCGGCAATTACAGCGAGATCTACAAGCGCAACCTGATCGACACACAGCTTATTCCGGGCGATCCTGGCCCGAACAAAGCCTGGAGCAAAGGCGTGGGCGGCTCCCTCTCTTCCCCGCCGTTCACCCGGCCATGACGGAGATGCCGGCCGGCGCGAGCTTACCCGGGCCCGTCGCCGGGAGGGCATATGCGCTTGGGAAGGCGCCAAGCCGCGCATCCGTGAGAACCATCGTCGAGGAAGTGCTGCGTGCCGGTGGCGAGAGGCTCTGGCCATGATGGCCGCCTTCGCTAGCACCTGAGTCGGTCAGGCGGACGGGGCCTGTTGGGGTTGGACCCCGCCCGTACGATAGCCCCGAAGGCTGGTGGCGGTTGCCATCATCCAGATCGTTACCACCACGCAGCCGATACCGCCGCTGATCACTGACAAGGGCGCCCCAAACGCGCTTGCCACTACTCCGGACTCCAGCTCGCCCAGCTGCGGGCCGCCCATGAAGAAGATCATATTCACACTCGTCATGCGCCCGCGCAGCTCATCGGGCGTGGCAAGCTGGCGCACCACGTTGCGCAGCACCGTACTCACCGTGTCCGCGGCGCCGGTTAGCGCGAGGCAGCCAAAGGTCAGCCAGAACAAGCGCGACACACCGAAGACGACCGTCGCGAGGCCATAGACCAAGACCGCGGAGAGCAGCACCCAGCCGCGTCGCTCGATGCGGTCGGCGATGTGCAGCATCCCCAGCCCGGCCACAAACGCGCCGACCGATGGCGCGGAGTAGAGCCAGCCGTACCCTTGTGCGCCCACGCGCAGGATGTCCTGGGCGAAGATCGGCAGCAGTGCGGTGGCCGACGAGAAGAACGTCGCGAAGAAGTCCAGCAGCATGGTCGAGCGAATTAGAGGGTTGGCGAAGACGAAACGCAGTCCCTCCGCCGCGGCCGCCAGACTGATCTGTGGCGGCTTGCTTTGCTCCGCGGTGAGCTGGCGCGCCGGGAGGTCACGCATCAGCAGCAATCCGACGATCACCGCGAGGAAGGAGAGCGCGTTGAACGCATAAACCCAGCCGACACCGAGTGTCGCGAGGGCGATGCCGCCGAGCGCCGGGCCGAGCACGGCCGCAAACTGGAACATGAGGGTGTTCAGGCTGATGGCGTTGGGGAAGTGCTCGCGTGGCACCAGCGCCGGGATCAGCGCCTGGCGCGCCGGTCCGTCGAAGGTCCCGATGCCCGCGCTCAGCGCTGTCAGCACATAGATCGGCCAGGCTGAGGGCAGGCCGGCGAAGCTTACGGCAGTCAGAGCGGCGGCGAGGACCGCCATGCCCGTCTGCGTCAGGAGCATCACCTTGCGGCGGTCCAGCACGTCGGCCACCACGCCGCTCACGAGCGACAGGACGATGATCGGCACTACCCGTACCAGGCCGACCAACCCGAGCGCCAGCCCTTTTTGCTCCGGCGGCACGAGCAAGGAGATATGCCACAGGATCGCGACGTTCTGCATCATCGAGCCGCACATCGAAATTAGCTGTCCGAGCCAGAGCAGCCGGAAGTTGCGGTATCTGAGGGCGATGAAGGAGGAGCCAAGGTCATTCATATTTTACATCCCTACGAATCCTGCTTGGACGGTCTCCGTGTCTCGCACAGGAAAGCCCGTCGTCGAGGCGAAAGGCGAGCATCAGGAATGAAGTCAGGAGCACATCTGACCATAGTTTACCTGACATCTCCGACAGTATAGACAGCCCCACCTCAGCTGGGGACTCCCCAGCACAACCAATAAAACCGGTCGCGGCCGCATCCGGCTGTGCCGGTGCCGGAGGCAAGATCTGGGCGGTAACAGGAGGTCACGGCACTACCTTTGCGAGGCGGAGCAGAGTTTGAGGTGTGCGGCGATTAGGAGTAACCTTCTCCATGACGCCGATGCTGATTCGCGCGTCGAATTAGGAAAGGCGGCCTCATGCAGAAAGTACGATGGGCAGTTGTAGGCACAAGCAGCTTCGCGCTGGATTGGATCGCCCGTGGCATCAGGTTGGGCAGCAACGCAGAACTGGCGGCGGTCGTGAGCCGCGATGCGGCACGAGGGGCTGCCGCAGCGCAGCAGGTAGGTGCCTCACACAGCTATACCTCGATCGAAGCGATCGATCGGAACGAGGTCGACGGCGTGTTTCTGGTGCTGCCCACGGCGCAACATGCCCCCTATGCCGTCGCGGCTGCTCGGCGCGGGTTGCATGTGATCAGCGAGAAGCCCATGGCGCCGTCCGTGGCCGAGTGCCAGCAGATGATCGACGCGGCGCGCGCCAATGGGGTACTTCTGGCCGTTGCCCAGTGCATGGAGTGGACCGCGCCGATGGTCAAGACACGGGAACTCCTCGAGAGTGACACTATTGGCAGTATCGTCAGCGCTAGTATCTCTGCCTCCTTCGTCGCACGGCCGAACGAGCGGTGGCGCCAGGAGGATCTGACGAAGGTGGGAGGTGGAGCCCTTGTCGACATGGGCGTCCATGCGATCGATGCGATCACACGCCTGCTCGGGCCTGTGCAGCAGGTAGCAGCACTCGTCGGCAGCCGTTTCCCCCAGTACGCCGGCGACGTGAGTGCCACCCTGCTCCTGCAGTTCGCCTCGGGCGTCCATGGAACGCTGCAGTCGCACTATACGTGCAACCAAAACGGGCTCGAAATCCAGGGGACCAACGGCCGTATATGGAGCAGTGCATGGTGGGGGCGCGAGTTCGCGGGTGATTTGCACATGCAGCACGGCGACGAGATCGTCGATTTCGATCTGCCGGCCGTAAATGTCTATGTGCCGCAGATCGAGCACGTCTCGTACTGCGTGCTCAATGGCGAAGCGCCGGTGATTTCCGGCGAGCGCGGGCTGGCGAATATAGCGGTGATCGAGGCTGCACTCACAGCTTCCCCAACGAAGCGTATGGTCGAGGTGACATCGGCATCGGCCGCGTAGCCGGAGCTACGCGGCGAGATCGCTTTGCCGCCTTTGGTACCGAGCAACCGCGTCCTGGGTTACCATCGGCGCTTTGCCCGATCCCGAGGCCCCCAGTCAGGTACTTCGACCGGCGGCCAAGCTGTTTAGGCCGTGTCGGCAAGCCGGCGGCTGAAAAGCGGCCGGCGCTTAGCGCCCAGCGACCGCCAGCTGCTCCACCGCGGGAATGACGTGCGTCGTCAGCAGATCGAACGGCTCAAGGTCGGCCACATTCGGCATGCTAAAAATGGCCTGATCGATCCCCTGAGCCGCCAGATCCGCGAAGTATGCGATTGCCGCGTCCGGGCTGAGTGTGTTGTCACGGCCGTCCCGCGTAACATGTACCACGTCCAGCGTCGTTTTCTCGATCTGCTCATATGGGCGCCCCAGCGCCTGGCAGTGCTGCCGCAGGACGTTCAGTTTGCGCTGCAGCTCGTCTTTGCCGACGCGCGCGAACAGGTTACAGGCGTCGGCATACTCTGCCACGAGACGGAGTGTTTTACGCTCGCCGCCACCACCGACAAGAATCGGCGGGTGAGGGCGCTGCACGACTTGCGGCGAGTTGAGGGGATGTGCGAGCTGATAGTGCTTACCGTCGTAGGGCTGCGTATTGCCGGACCACATGTGGTGCGCGATCTGCAGCGTCTCTTCCAGCCGCTCGAAACGCTCGGCCAAGGGGGGAAACGGGACGCCCAAGCCGCGGTGTTCCTCTTCGTTCCAGGCTGCCCCGATGCCCAAGTAGGCGCGCCCGTGGGAAAGGACGTCCAAGGTCGTGGCGGTCTTCACAAGGATGCCGGGGGAGCGGTAGGTAACGCCGGTGACCATCGTGCCGAGCTTGATCCGATTGGTGCGCCCGGCGGCGAAGGCCAAGGCGCTCCAGCCCTCCAGCATCTCATGCTCGGGAGGACCGATCATACCGATCTGAAAGAAGTGATCCATGACCCATAGGCTATAGAAGCCGGCGCGCTCGGCACGTTCCGCAATTAAGGCGAAGGTGTCGCCGAGTTGGCCCTGGTCGGGGGACCACGTGAAGTTAGGGATCTGCAGTCCAAGACGCATAAATTGACTCTGCTCCTTCGGGACAAAGACCGTCCTTGTCTCACAAGCACATCACCGTAAGCCTCGCGGAGGCACGCAACAGGTGCGGACAACGGCTGCACCGAAGAGCCTCCGGCAAGCCGGCAGTGTGTGCCACCTGCCAATATGTTGAATGCGATGCCCCATTATACGCCGTATGGTAGAGCCCGGGGTATTGAGGAGAAACAATTCGTTTTTTGCCACAGTCATTATGCGAATGAACCGTTGCCGGCTTACTTGAAACTTGGGATCACAACGCGTTCGCCATCGCGCATGGCTGACTCGTGAGCACAGAGTCCCGCTGCCGTCCAGTCGGCGGCCATCACTGCATCGATGGCGCAGGGACGCTCCTCGACCACGCTGCGAACGAACTCGTGGACGAGGTGCGGGTGCGAGCCGCCGTGGCCGCCCTGGGTGAAGCGCGCGACGGCCGCGGGAAGCAGGTCCGCCCGGTCCGGGACCTGGACGCGCGTCGCCGTAGTGCGCCGGCCGCGACGGTTGGGCGTGGCCGGCTCCAAGGTGAAGAGCACCGGGTCCTCGTGCTCCAGCTGCTGCCACTCGAAGCCGCGCCGGTCGCCGTATACGCTGAACGCCTCTGTGTATGCGCGAGCCGTCTGGAACCAGGAACGGGTCACTTCGGCGGCAAGCTCGGTCCCGGCAAGCCGGAAGATAGCGGTCTGGAGCGGGAACCGGTTGCCGTCTGGCTGCTGGATGTCGGGCCGGAGCCGGCCGGAGCCGAGGCAGTAGACCGTCGCCGCGCGCGTTTGGGCGAGCGCGAGCAGCGGCGCGACGGCGTGCGTCGCGTAGTGCATTGGCGGCTGCGCCCGCCAGTAGAGGGGGTAACTACCTTCCAGGTCCTGGAAGTACGTGCCGCGCAGGAACGTCAGCGTTCCCAGCTCGCGCCGCACAACGAGATCCTCGGCGAACAAAAACTCGCGCGTGTAGACGCCAGTCTCCATCATCATGTAGTTTTTGCCGGAGCGGCGCTGCGCGGCAATGATGCGGCGCAGGTCGTCCAGCTCGGTCGCCATCGGCACGGCGCAGGCGCAGTGCTTGCCGGCATCGAGCACGGCGAGGGTTTGCTCGGCGTGCAAGGGCACGGGTGTGAACAGGTGTATCGCGTCGAAGTCGTCATGGGCCAACACGTCTTCTAGGCGCGTGAAGCGGTGCGCGAGCGGTATCTGCAGTGCGTCACCGACGGCCGCGACTTTGGACTCGTCAGAATCGCAGAGGCCGATGCTTTGGACGTCCGGGTGACGTTGATAGATCGGGGCGAACTCGGCTCCGAACCCCAAGCCCACCACGGCGACGCCGATTTTGCGTGTTGTGTTGCTCATTGTCTTCCCATTGCCTGCGTATCGCCATTTTACAGGCCGCCCGCAGCGAACGAGCTAAGGATTCAGCGGGGCGCCACGGCCACCCCAACGTCCGTGTTGAACGAAGGTGGAGTGTCTTCTGTGCAGTATATGGGCTTCAGCTCCTGTGCGGCGAGACAGACAAGCGAGGATCAGCAATCGACGGTATAGGCCGTCCCGTCCTTGCGACGGTTCTCGGTTGCACACTCCGCGCTTGGTGCTTGACTTAGTGTAAGAAATACACTAATATATTAGTGTATTTCTTACACTAAGGAGCGCGCGATGGATACGGCCCTTCCCAATCTCCTTCACCTTCTGCGGCGGGCGACTCGCCCGGAGGAGGTCTTCGGCGAGCTCGCCGGCGACCGGCCTGCCGCCCTCAAACGGCGCTTTCGGGAGCTCGTAACGATCGCTCACCCCGACCACAACCCTGGCCTGCGTGCCGAGGCGAACGAGGCGTTTCAGGCCCTACAGACGTGGTACACCGCGGCCAATCGCCACTTGGAACAAGGCTGCTACGGCATTGCGCCCTATATCACTGCGGCCACCCAGCTGCACGAGTACATAGGCCACGAGCCGCCTCTGCGTGGCGACCTGTGTGACCTGTTCCCGGCCGGCGTTGGCAGCGAGCGGGTGCTGCTCAAGGTCGCGCGCAACGACCGCAACCACGACCTGCTCCGCGCGGAGGCCGGGGCACTACGGCGCTTGGGGCGCGTGCTGGACGGCCAGCCGCTGCGGGCCCACTTTCCTACGCTCATCGAACACTTCCTGATCCGCGATGCCGCGGGACGTCAGCGCCAGGTCAACGTCCTGCGCGCCGAAGCCGGCTACGTCTCGCTGGCGGACGTGCTCCAGGCTTATCCCGACGGTCTGGATGCCGCTGATGCTGCCTGGATCTTCAACCGCATGCTCGCCGCCCTGGGTGTCGCCCACGACATGGACACGGTCTACGGCGCATTAGTTCCCACCCATGTCCTGATCCGCCCCGCCGATCACAATGGGATGCTCATCGATTGGTGCTACAGCGTTCCGGCGGGCGAACCGCTGAAGGCCGTGAGTCCGGCCTACACTGCCGATTACCCGCCCGAGGTGCACGACCGGCAGCCGGCGACCGCCGCTACAGATCTATACATGGCAGCGCACTGCATGGTGCGGCTCCTGGGGGGCAACCGCACCCCTATGCAGCTGCCCGCGCGCGTGCCGGGACCGATCCGCGCCCTGCTCCGTGCCTGTTTGCTCCCATCGCCGGCCCGCCGGTGCGGCGATGCGTGGCAGATCTTTGACGATTTCCGGGAGATCTTGGACCGGCTCTACGGACCGTGTGCGTTTCGGCCGTTTCACATGCCATCGCCGGCGTAGGGAGCGCTGGCACACCGATCATCATTTAGATAAGGAGCTGAGCCATGGGACAGTCACGTTGGAGCGATGCGGCCTATCAGGCACGTCAAAGCCATCGCCGTCGGACCGGGCAGACCGCGTTCACCTATGATCAACACGTGCGCGCCACCGGCGCCGCCCGAGTCCACGACGAGATGGACCCGCGTGGTGTGACACGGGAGAGTCGAGACAGCGATCAGCACCGGGAATCGGTAGCGATCGCGGTGATCTTCGACGCCACGGGCTCGATGGGCAGCGTGCCTCGAGTGCTGCAGACCAAGCTCGGCGCGCTGATGCGCGTCCTGATCCAGAAAGGCTACGTCGAGGATCCGCAGGTGATGTTTGGCGCGATCGGCGACGCGTACTGTGATGCGGTGCCGCTCCAGATCGGCCAGTTCGAGTCCGGCCTGGAGATGGACGACGATCTGGGCAAGATCTATCTGGAAGGGGGTGGTGGCGGCCAGGTCCATGAAACCTATGAGCTGGCCATCTATTTCCTGGCGCGCCATACCAGCATCGACTGCTATCAGCAGCGGGGCAAGAAAGGCTATCTCTTCACGATCGGCGATGAGATGCCCTACGCCGTGGTGCGTCGCCAGCACGTCCAGAAGCATATCGGCGACAGGCTGGAACGGGACATCCCCGTCGAGCAGATCGTCGCGGAGGTGCAGCAACGCTACGAGTACTTCCACATCATCCCGACCAACACCGCGCATGGAGAGAGTCGGGACGTGCAGACGCGGTGGAAGGAGCTGCTTGGTGAGCGTGTCCTGTTGCTCGACGACGAGAGTGCGGTCTGCGAGACGATCGCCCTGGCGATCGGGCTGTGTGAAGGAACGGTCGACGATCTCACGCGGGGGGCCGGCGATCTGATTCAGGCCGGCTACGATCGCGCTGCCGCGGCGACCGCCACGACTGCCCTCACCCAGTACGCAGCCAGCCGCGTCCAGATGGCCCACGCTGCGGCCGGCCTGCTGGCGGCCAGTGCGACCGAGGACGACGACGACGGACGGCTCTAGCCACACAGGGTCCGGGCCGCGGCCGGTGATGCGGCCCGGACCTGAGCAAAGGAGTGACCGCCATGCCACGCGTTTACCTGACGGTCGATCTGGGGTTTGGCGACGCGGGAAAAGGATCCATCGTCGATTTTCTCACGCGCGCCTTCGAGGCGCACACGGTGGTGCGCTACAACGGTGGCGCTCAGGCGGGGCATCGTGTGGTAACGGCTGGCGTTCAGCCGCAAGCGCACGTCTTCGCTCAGTTCGGCAGTGGAACGCTTGCCGGGGCAGCCACGCACCTCTCCCGTTTCATGCTGCTGGATCCGCTCGCGATGGTGGAGGAAGGCAAGCATCTCCAGGCGCTGGGCGTCGATGCCTTCCAGCAGACGACTATCGACGAGCAGGCGCTGGTCGTCACCCCTTTTCAGCGGGCAGTCAACCGGCTGAAGGAGCTGGTGCGCGGTGAACGACGGCACGGCAGCTGCGGCATGGGTATTGGAGAGACGATGGCCGACTACCTTCAGCATGGCGAGCGCGTCCTGTTCGCCAGCGATCTTGTTCGTCCCGACGTCCTGCATACTAAGCTGCGCTTCCTACAGGCGGTCAACGCGGCGAAAGCGCGGGAGCTGCAGCCCAACCTGCCGGACAGCGCGCAGGCTGCCCACGAGCAGGAGCCACTGATCGGCGGTGACTGGCCGGACTGGCTCGTCGACGACTACGGCGACTTCGCGCGGCAGGCGCGGATCGTGCCGGGTGCATATCTGCACACTCTCCTGCGGCGCCCGGGCACCATCGTCTTTGAAGGGGCGCAGGGCGTACTCCTGGATGAGTGGAACGGCTTCCATCCGCATACAACGTGGAGCACGACCACGCTGGAGTATGCCGACCGGCTGCTCAGGGAAGCTGGCTTCACGGGCGACGTGACCCGTATGGGTATTACACGGACGTACACCACGCGCCACGGACCGGGGCCGCTGGTGACGGAGGACACGGCCCTGACGCATTTGTTGCCTGATGCTGCGAACGGCCTTGGCGCCTGGCAGCGCGCGTTCCGGGTGGGCTGGCTCGATCTGGTCATGCTGCGCTACGCGCTCGACGTCGTCGGTGCGCTGGATCAGCTGGCCGTGACGTGCGTGGATCGGCTGGCCGAGCTCCCCGAGTTACAGGTCTGCCGTCGCTATCGCTATGACACCTTCACCGTCGATCGGCTCGCCCGCTCCCCGACTCCCCGGTCACTCGATTACCAGGAGCAGCTGACGCGCAACCTGGCAGGCTGCCGGCCCGTGCTCGAGCGCGTGCCGGACGTCCCGGCGTTACTCGCGCTGCTGGCCGCCGGCCTGAGGGTGCCGATCGGACTGATCTCAATGGGTCCTACTGCCGAGGCGAAATGCCTGATCGGAGGATCAGACACATGAGCTCTACCTGTGTGCTGCCCGCCCGTCACCATACGGATTGATGGTGCGTGCCATCCGCTATGACTCAATGTGTTCCACCATTATCACAGCAACGACGGGAGTCCTATGTTCAATACGTTTCAAATAAGCCGCGGCAAGCCGTCCACGAATACGACACGAATACACGAATAGAGCACCGCAGAGCCATGCACCGTAGCTGCATTGGTTGGCATGACGACGATGGGGGTCCCTATTTGAAAAGTATTGGTCCTATGTTCGATTTCAGACGTTGATGAGCGTGGTCATGGCCGCCTACCCATCGAGGCCCCAACAAACGACCGTGCCCGAGCGCTTCGGTACGCATTCGCGGGCACCAAATTCTGATGCAATCCCTCAACCCCACGGCAGACTAGCGCCACCCCCATCAGGACGACGGGGACCGGCAGCGTGCCCACCGGTCCAACTCCAAACGCGCCCAGATCGCTTGCCGCCAGCAGGAGCAGCAGGTCAAGCGTCGTCGCCCTGGCTCCGCCGCGGGCCGGCGCCGCATGCAGCCTGGCAGGGAGCACGACGCCCGGCATGACGCGTTCGTTGTTCGCCTCGACCATGTGTTCCTCCACATCAAGCTCGCCAGCCGTCGCTGCTCCTAGCGCGGGTGGCGCGCATGCCGCGCTAGGAGACTCCCGATCCCCGCACTAGCGACGGCAAGCACGAGCAGCGGTAGGACCGCGGATGTCTGGCCGGTGTTGGGCAGCGCGCTCGGCCCTTGCGCCGGGACGACCGCCGCAGTCGCGGTAATAACGCCACAGGCGATGCGATCGCCGCTGTTGCCGGCCGGGTCAGTTTTGTAATCGTCCGGCTTGGCATGGATCACAATCGCGCTCCCGTCGGCATCGAACAGGGAGGTGGCGCCGGCTCCCAGCATGACCATCGGGTCTTTGGCGTCATAGGTCCCGGCGCCGCTGGCGTCGATCACGAGGTTCGGCAGGTCGCCGGCGTGCGCGCCCGCCGGGTTCTCCAGCCCATGCTGCTTGCCGCCCGGGTTGAAATGCGGCCCGGCCGCCTTGAAGTCGGGCGCGCAGCTGCCGATGGCATGTATATGGATGCCATGGACGCCGGGCGGCAGGTTGCGCAACGTGCCGCGCAGGTGGACGACCCCATCCTCCTGGCTGAGGGTGAGCGTGCCCACCACCGCGCCGCTTGCATCCTTGAGCTCGGCCGTGGCGCGCGGTCCACCGCCTTGGGCCGACGCGACGGCGGATGTAAGCGCCAGTCCGATCAGGATCACGGCTCGAATGAAGGTCTTCATGGCGATTGCTCCTTCGATAGTGTGCGTGAGAACAGCTAAAAGTCGTCTGCCTTCCGGCTGCATAGCCCGTGGGCTTAGGCGGTCGCGGGCGTCGTTCGCGAAATCGCGCGCCGGCTGTCGCGCCACAGGACGGCGCCAGCCACGATCCAGCAGGCTCCGAGCAGACTCAGCGCCAGAGGCGATGTGACATAGGGGTCCGCAGGTACTAACCACGCGAGCGCCAGCACCAGCGCGCCGGCGATGAAGATCAGGGCGACCCCGACCGGCACGACCTTCGCACGAACCATCGCGGCGCCGATCAGCAGCATGCCGATGGGTAGGACGGCGAAGGCTCCAAGCGCAACACAAGGCCACAGCCACGCGGCCGCGTCTCCAGCCGCCTGGATCCCGGGCAGGCCCATGCCGCCAACGCCTACAAACCCCATGCCGAGTCCCAGGCAGGTGATGGCGAGACCGGCGACGCCCACCAGACCCGCCCGCCGCGCCTGACGGACGTGCAGCCCCACCGCGCCGGCCGCCAGCAGCGCCATCGCCAGCTGCCACGCGCCGCCCAGGAGTGTGCCCGCCGCGCCGATCCAGGGGTCAGGCGCGGGGGTGATGAGCCACGCGCCGATGGCGACCAACACGATACCGCCTGCCACGGCCGCCAGCCCGCTCCGACCGCTAGCGTTTGAGCGTGCCATGGTTGATGCCTCCTGTGTTTGACGTGTCGTGATCACGATGCCACGCTGCTGGATGTCCGTACCGGCCGGTTGGTGTTCCATGACCATTCCTCCATGGTCGAACCAGGTCACCACCTTCTGATTCGACGCGCTGATCTGTTCATCTGCCCGGTGCTGGGCTGATAGCTGTAGTGAACCATCCGCAGGGCAGCCTGCGGTCACGGTCGAGCGTGACACGACCGTGACAGAGCTGCTCCAACCGTCCGCGCGATGAGAGCTGGCGGGCCTACCGTGCCGCTAAACCCTGCTAATCGAGCGCGCGGATGGCTGGATGCAGCAGCCCGAGCATGGCCGCACCCATGGTGAGCCCACGACCACCGCGACGGGGCTGACGGTCGAGAGCGTGCTGGACCCCGCCCCCTACCCTGCCGGCCGCAAGATGACGGATGCAGCCATGGCGGCGATCCGGATCCAGCGTGACGCGTTCCATGGGGAGTGGAACTACACCATCTCCCCGCATGCCGCGTCATTCGAAACGTTTCTTGTTTGACGGACCCTAAGCTGCGCTTCCTGCAGGCGGTCAACGCGGCGAAAGCGCGGGAGCTGCAGCCCGACCTGCCGGACAGCGCGCAGGCTGCACACGAGCAGGAGCCACTCATCGGCGGGTCCTACTGCCGAGGCGAAATGCACGTTGCATCACGGTGCCGTTAGCCGAGGGCAGCGCTGTCTGCCGGACGTAGGTCAGCCCGGCTGGGATATCCTCGGTCCGAATGCCCATTCGCCGGCAGCGAAACTGCTGAGCTGGTCGCCAAAGCCGCTACGATCCGGCGTGCTGCCTGCCCGTCACCGTAGGGGTTGATCGCGCGAGCCATACGGCGGTATGCCGGCGTGTCGGTCAGCAAGCATGCCGTCTCGTCGACGATACTCTGGCAATCGGATCCGACCAGTCTGACGGTCCCTGCTGCCACGGCTTCCGGTCGCTCGGTCGTGCGTCGGAACACCAGCACCGGCTTCCCCAGGCTTGGCGCTTCTTCCTGGAGGCCACCCGAGTCCGTCAAAACCAGATAACTGCGCTTGAGCAGCCAGACGAGCGGCAGATAATCCAACGGCGAAGTCAAGGTGATGCCTGGGACCCCATCCAGCAGCCGGTAGGCCGGCTCTCGGATGTTAGGGTTCAAGTGGACTGGATAAACAATGTGGACCGTGCTTCCGTAACGATACGCAATCTCACGGAGTGCCTGGCAGATCGACTCAAGCGGTTGGCCGAAGTTCTCGCGACGGTGGGCTGTGACGAGCAGAATGCGTTTGTGCCAGGGAATAGCTGTGAGAGGGCCTGACTCGACGTCGTATGGCAGGCGGGCAACGCTGAGGAGCGCATCGATCACGGGGTTGCCGGTGAGCACAATGGTCTCGGCCGGAACGTCCGCCCGCAGAAGATTGCCGCGGGCCGTCGCGGTGGGCACAAAATGCAGGTCGGCGATCACACTGACGATACGCCGATTGATCTCCTCGGGAAAGGGCTCCATCCGGTCGTGCGTGCGGAGTCCCGCCTCGACGTGCCCCACTTTTACCCGGGCATAGAAAGCGGCGATCGACGCCGCCATCGCCGTCGTCGTATCGCCCTGGACCAACACCCAGTCGGGCCACTCCGCCAGGAGGATCGGCGCCAGTCCCCTAAGTACCGCGGCCGCGACCTCCGCGGGCGATTGCGCCTCCTGCATCAGGTCCAGGTCATAGTCGGGCACGATCTTAAAGAGGGTTAGCACCTGGTCCAGCATCTGGCGGTGCTGGGCAGTTACGCAGACGCGGCTGGTGATCTGAGGATGCCGTTCCAGCTCCTGGATGACCGGCGCCATCTTGATCGCCTCCGGTCGCGTGCCCAGAACGGATAAAACTTTCATCGTCGCATGCCTCGCGCTGGGCGCCGGCCCGAGCTCATCCTAGAACAACCTCGGCAATCCGTGCCAGCCGATGAGCGTACGTATGGCGCGCGAGCACGACTGCTCGCCCTTCGCGGGCGATCCGGTCGCCCTCCGGACCGAGTAGGCGGTCCGCCCAGGCCAGGGTATCTGCTTGCGTTTCCGTCCATACCATGTGTGTTCCATTGACAAGGCCAAGCCATTCGTACGCGTGCGAGTGAGCCGCGAGGAAGGGCTTGCCGCATGCCAGGGCTTCGAAGGTACGCATGCTCGTCATATACGTCCTCGGGCGCCCATCCATGCCGCTGCGCTGGTTGTTCAGTCCAAGCACAACCCGGCCGTGCGTGTATTGTTCGGCGACCGTGCGGCAGCTCGTTGCGCCCTTCCAGAAGGATCGGTACTCGGCCGGCCACATGAACGATTCGTAGCAGTAGAGCGTGAGCGTACGTTTGGCCCGCACGAGCGGGTCGACGACCGTTGCCACGCCCCACAGCCGCGCCTCGTTCTGGTACCAGTTCGCGCTCATGACGAAGTCGCTCGCGTCGTTTGCCAGTGCGAGCGGGCGATGGAATGCGGGACTACACGCCAACGGGAGAGAAAAGATCCGGTTGTGGTGAAGGCGTTCCCGATAGCCCGCAACACATGCTTCGTCGCTTGTAAAGACGAAGTCCGCCTGTGATGCCTGGGCCAGGAATGTTTCAAGCGAGTTCGGATCTTCGATCGTCCACCAGGCGATCGGCTTGTTCCAGTGCCGGGCCTCGGCAAGCAGCTCCACGGCCCCGGGCGTAATGTCGTTCAGGGCGAGGATGAAATCAGCTTCTTCGGCGTGGTCGACGAAGCGCCCGAACGGCAGCAAGTACGGCAACAAAAAGTCGCAGCCGATGGCGTAGATCCTGGCGCTCACGCTCGGTAAGGCCAATCTTGACGCACCGCCGGCCTCATACTGCACGTCGTCCATGCCTCGCGTCCTTTACCATGCTAGCAGCAGGCAGCCTCTCGCTATCACCGCACCCTCCACACCACACGACAGCTCAGCTAGATCCGCAGCTGGATTCGTCGGACGTCGCCAAGCGGGCCATTATTGATCGTTGGAATCGGCGACCACTTGTCGATGACGTACTGCTTGCGGCGCACGTAGAGCGCGGCCGCGTCAATCCCGCGCTCGCGCATGATGCGAATGGAGGAACGGGCATCCCGATGGAGGTAGACCATCCCGGTGAAATACTGATTCAGGTAGCCCTTCATCTCCATCTGGAAGGCCAGATCGTTATCCTCGAAGCCCCAGCCGGCGCTATCGAACGGTTCGGCCTGGTCGAAGCGAACTCCATCGCCGAAGACGGCGCGGCGGAACATGCCGTACTGCGTCCACGCGACCAGGTTGGTAGTCTGAACCGGCCCGTCGACGCTATACTTGTATGCCGTCGCCCGCTCGCGGTACGGCGTCTGCCCGCGTGAATCAGCGCCGATACACCCCAGTCGATGCCCACTATTTTCCATGTAGCGCAACATTGCGAAGCTGGAGAAAGGCACAATCTCGATATCCCCGTCCATGAATAGGAGGTAATCGGCATCGCATTCGAGCATGTAGTCGATGATCTGGTTGCGGGCGATCGAGTTGCCGAGGTTCTCGTGATTCAAGATGAACCTGTGCGGCAGATCGATCTCCGGCTCGATCGCGCGTAGCGCGCCGGCTGTTCCATCGGTTGAGCCGTTGTCACAGACGCAGAGGAACGGTGTCTGTCCCAGCCGCTTCAGCATATGTGCTTCACGAACGTACGCTCGCACGGAGTCGAGGCTCACGTCGCGCGTGTTCCACGTCAAGAGCGCGAGGACGATTTTCTTGCCGGCGGGGAGATCGGCAGCCGATCGCTTGTCGAAGGCGCCCGCGATGCAGGCGTGCACGTACGGGCGCTGGTTGAGATACAGCGTCGTATCGTCCTCGCGCGGCTCTTCGACGCTCTCGCCCGCGGGATGTAGATCCTGGCGGCCGCAGCATTCGAGCCACTCACCCGGCGTCACCTTGTTCCAGCCGTTGAACACTTCGGACCGATCGGCCCGCATGACGCCGGCCTGGAGGAACGCGGGCTGCTCCCAGGCCGAATCGAAGTAGTAGTCCGAGGTCAGGAGCAGGCGGCCGCCGGGCTTCAATTTGCGGGCCATCATGCCGATCAGCGCGTCGCGCTGCTCCTTCAGCAGATGCTCCAGGGTATTGACGCAGATCACGCGGTCGAAGGACTCGTCGGGTACGCCGACCGGCAGGCTAAACTGCTGGCTCTGAATGGGATTCCAGTAGCGGTAGAGCGTGTGGGGGTAGAGCTGGACGAGGCGCTGCTGCAAGTTGACAGGATTGATCGAGCAGTCCAGCACCGCCATGGTATTTGCGAGCCGGGCCTGGAAGAGCACGAAGGGGAGCTCCCAACGTCGCATCCACGGCAGCGACTGGCCGTGGTTGAACGCGGCATATTCGGGCAGATTGAGATCGGCGGCACGGGCAACAGTGAGCATGCTGATGCTCCTTTCGCATGGTGGAAGACGAGCATCCTGCGCGCCAGCCGATCCGGTGGCACGGGCGCCTGCCGCGCTAGTAGCCAGGCTTAGCGGAGGCATGGACTCGGACGCGGCAGGGCGGGAGCTCGCGGTAATTGCGGCACGTTCGGGCTGGTAGTAGGACCAGTCCGCCCCCAGCAGCCGGGCGATCTGCTCGACAGGATATGGCTGCCAGTAGGAGCCGCCGGTTTGCTTGGGACTAACGTTCCCCTGGTGAATCATGCCGACGTGAAAGGTCGCGTCCGGGAGCGCCCGCATGCGCTCCGGACGTCCGCTCCACACGAAGCGCGCGTCCTCGCCCACGTTCACCGCCGTGAAGCGGTTGGACGCCCAGAAGGCGCGCGTGTAGCACAGGCTGCTGCCGGAGAGCCAGAGCCGCTGGTTTTGCGGATAGGTGTACTGCCAGGCCCGCTCGGCGCGAAGGTCGTAGAACAGGAGCTCGCGGATGCCGCAGACGTCGACGTCTTCGCCGGCGAAAGCCGCGATCTGGTAGCGCAGGCGGTGGGGCGCGTGCCAGTCGTCGTCGTCCCAGTGAGCGATGATCTCACCCCGCGCATGCTCGCAGGCGAGGTTGCGCTTCGCGCCGACCGTTGCTCTGGTGTCCAGGTGGATGTAGCGAATCCGGTCGTCAGGGGGTATGAGGTCCGCGATAGAATCGCTGCCGTCGTCGACGACGATCAGCTCTTTCGGCTCGTAGTCCTGGCACAGGAAATAGCGAACGGCCTGCGGCACGTACGCGCGCCGGTTATAGGTGGGCATGATGCAGGAAACGAGCAAACGGCTGTCGAACGGCAAAGTTGTCTACTTTTCGAATACAGGGGGCTGAAATCGCTCTGCCACGGCGATCGGAAGCCTACTCTGTTTCTATAGAGCCCTCCACCTCTTCGATGGCTTCTTTGGGCGATTTTTTGCCTTTGATCACCTCGATCAGAGCTCCGCCATATGTTTCCGTCCCGTCCATCGCGTCGAGGATCGCATTGCGGACGAAGACGGAGGGCAGATCGCTGTCGGCATAGTCGACAGTCGTCTTAAAGCGCACCGCACCATTCGAGTAATCCAGCTCGAAGTTGCCGATACTGAGCCCGGAATTGGCACGCGTGATGAACTCCGCGACGTGCGCTCGCGTCTTAGGTGGCGCATGCTGATCGAGCTCCATGTAGAAAAGAAACCTCCGGTCGTCCTCGAGAACCAGGGCAGTGCCGGTGACGTTCGGGGCACTTGCGTCCTTGAACGTCACCGTGAAGCCTGTTTCGTCCTCGATCGGCTTCGGGTCTAGCTTGGCAAGCTCTAAAACGTGTTTCACGGTCTCAAGGGGAGTGCCCCGGTCATGTTTTGTCGCAGGATCCTCGCTTGCCTCGATCTTCTTGCCGTCTTTTTCACCGGACTCACTTTCCCTCGGTGCTTTCTTTTTCATTGTCCGCCCCCTGATATGCTGGATCCTTGTGGCCGCGCATAGCTACTTGGTATCCAGGAAATACCGCCGCTTCATCGTTGCAACATGGTTCTTCTTCTCCGCCGGCGACATATCATCGGGAAAATCGCGATCCTCTTGAATCGAGCTGTTCTCGGCACTATCGCCGACCCACAGGTTCGCCGTGTCATTGAAGAAATTCCTGAGAAGCTCTTGCGCTGCCTCCTGGATGGCCTTGTTACTGAGCGGCTTGCCGACCGTGACCACCTTCTTCGCCTCTATGAGCGCCTTTGCTTCCGCGACCGTTTTGCCGTTCAGCGTCTTCTCGTAATGATCGATCACTTCTTTCGAAGAAATCATGTGGCGGCGAGCCATGCCTTTCTTCACCAGTGGCCGCGCGACATTGCCCTTATGCTCTGCCGAGAATTCTGTCTGCAGCGTCTCACGGGTAGGCTTCCAGAATCGGCCGGGGCGCCGCAGCTTAATCTTGACTATCTTGGGCGTCGGTCCCGGCTTCTTACCCGTCGGATTGAAGCGGTAGTCATATTCGAGTCCTCCACTGACCTCCTTGACAAAGAGTTCTTTGAACACAGGATGCTGGGCACGGACACCGGCTACAGCTTGTGAAAGCTCTTCCTTGGTAGTGCCGTCTTTGTACTTTTCGTTCAGTGCGTCGAGCGCGGCAAGACCAGCCTTCGCCTCCGGCGTGTCGGCCGGTCCTGGCTTGTCCTTACCTCCGAAGAGCTTCTTGATGCCGCCGACGATTTTCTCGATCACCTTGTCGATGGCCTTGTCGATCCTGGACTGCACCTTCTTGATCGTGCTGACGATCTTGTCGGTGATGCCGCTGATTCCGAGCAGGCGCGCGAGGAAGCCGATGATCACGGGAATGGTGCGGGCCAAAGCCTGCTCGACCCAGTTGGCGGCGCTGCCGATGTCACCCGTGGCGATCTTGTTCACGGAGTTGATGATGGCCTCCACGAAGTCCAGGATCTGGTCGATGCGCTCGATGAAGAACATCACGGTATTGTAGATCGTAATGATCGCCTGGATGATCGCTCCGACCGGGTTGAACATGGTGGCAAGCTTGGTGATGGCGGCTTTGACGATCGACGTGACGACCCAGTCCTGAATCGCGTCGATGACCGCCTGCTTCAGGTCGCCCAGGAACTCCTTGATCTGTTCCCACAGCGCGGCGGGGCCGCCGTCGATCAACGCCTTGATCAACTCGAAGGCCTTTTCGAGGATCATGACGTTGCGCTCGCCGATCAGCTTGACCGCCTTGGCGCGAATACCCGCATAAGTAATCCCGAGGACCTGCATGACCAGCAGCAGGATCGACGGCAGCGACAGGTCCTTGGGCATCGTAATGCCCGCGTTCGCGAGCGAGCCGAAGAGCCACTTCATGAAGCCGGCTTTGAGATGATCCCAGATCCGATCTTTGAACTGGTTGATGCCTTGCTTGATCGCGGCGAGCAGGTTCTTGAGGAATTGGATCGGATCGGCGATGATCAGGTCGAGCGTCTCCTGGCCCTTCTTGAGCATGCCCATGATCCGGTCCCGGAACGCCTTCAAGATCTTGATAACCTCGGCGATGGCATCTCTGATCTTTTCGATCAGGCTCTTGTGCGCATCCTTCATCTCCTTGAGCGCGGCGTCGGCCTTTTCGGACGCGTCCTTGTAGCGCTGGGCCAGGTTCTGGGCCAGGTCGTTCTTCTTGTCGTCGATGCCCTGGCGTAGCTCGTCGAAGCGGCTCTTCATATCTTGCTCGGCCGCCCGGCCGACAGACTGGAGCTCGGGCGAGAGCCCGGCGACGTACTCGCTGATCTCCTTCTGGCCCTGCGCGACGAGATCCTTGGCTTCTTTGAGCCGCGTCTCGACGAGCGCAGCGACTCTGACGACCAGCGCGTCGAGCTCGTCGGTGAAGGCCTGTCGAGCCTGGTCGAACCAGGCCTTGACCTCCGGCGGCAGCGGCAGCAGCTTGTCACGGACCCAGCGTGCGTCGCCGGTGATGCCGCTGTAGCGGTCGTCGAAGCGCACTTCGACGTAGGCTTTCATGTTGGCAATCGCCGTCTCGGCGCCTTTGTCGAAGATGTCGCCGACGTCTTTTTCGAGGCTGTTGAGCTTGTCGTCGACCGCCTGCTTGGTCTTGGTGTAGATGCCTTCGATGCGGTCCGTAACGGCCTTGCGGGCGGCCTCGTCTTTTTCCTTCGCGGTCAGCTGGCGTGCCTTGACTTTGCCGCCGGCCTTGCCTTTCTCGCCCCGCATCGCCGCGGCGTTCTTCTGCTCGTCGGCAACGGCCTTCGCGGCGGCCTGGCCGACGGCCTTCTGCTCGTCGCCGCGATACGTCTGCGGGAGGGCATCGGCTGCTTTGTCCGCGGCGCTCTTCGCGGTGAGCACGGCGCTGAAGCGCGGATCGTTGGCTTTCTGAAGCTGCGTGGGCGTGACCTTGGCGTCCGTGAGCACCTTGTCGCCGTCTTGCTTGCCCTGCTGGAGCGACACGTCCGCCGCGGGCTTCGGCGCCGGCATGGCGTCGGCGGCGCCGATCGGGGGTGGCGCCGCGGGAGGCGGCTGGGCGGGCAGCGGCTCGACCTCTTTGCCCTGTACCTGGCTTGGATCGAGCGGCTGGCTGGAAGCTCCCTTCATGCCGGCCGCGGCCTCGTCTTTCTGCTGGCTGACGTTGCCGGTCATCGCGCTCTTGAGCTGCTGCTTGTCGTCGCCCTTCATGAAGTCGTTGCCCTCTTCGACCTTCTTGGGCATGACCTTCTGGATCTCGGCGCGCAGCATCGCCAGGAAGCTGTTGGGCTCGGGCTTCTTGGTGTCGGCCTCCTTGATCGCGTCGACCTGGTTGGCTTTAGCGCCCGCGAGCTTCTCGTTCGCGGGTGGCTGCGCGGCGTTCTGGGCCTCCGCCGCCTTTTTGGCCGGCGGCTCGTGCTCTTTGGCTTTGGACGCGCTCTGGTGCAGCTTGTCCATGACCTTCTGGAACCGGGGGTCCTTGGCGGCCTTGGGATTTTTGAGCTTGATCGCCGCGCCGGCGGGCGCGCGCACGACGCCGCCCGCCACGTGCGCCCGTGCGGCCGGCCCGGCCGGGCGGCCACGGCCGCGCGTGCCGCGTGCGGCGGAGGGGGCGCGTGTGCGTGGAGCGACGGCTGGCGGCATCGAGCTCTTCCCTCTAGTTGAATGTGCCTACGGCGGCGCGGCGCAGCGGACAGACGGCGCCGGCTTTACGGTATTCGCGTTGGACCGCCACTTCCAAATGCGGGCCGGTGACGGTGCCGCCGTCGTCGAGCGCGAGCAGCGACGCGTGCAGCACGGCGTTCCGGATCTGGCCGCCAGTGAGGCTGCAGCGGCTGACGACCTCGTTGAGCAACGGCGGCGGGACGGCGTGCGCGCGCGGCAAATGCAGCTGCCAGATCGTCCAGCGCTCGGCAACATCCGGCGCGCGGAAGTCGATGACGACGTCCATCCGGCGCTGAAAGGCGAGGTCGATGCGATCGCCGGCGTTGGTCGTGATGATCAGAATACCTTCAAACGCTTCGAGGCGCTGAAGCAGGTAATTCGTCTCGAGATTGGCGTAGCGGTCAGTCGACGTCTGCACGCTCGTGCGCTGCCCCAGCAGCGCGTCGCCTTCGTCCAGCAGCAGAATGACGTCCAGCTCCTCGGCGCGCGCGAAGATTTGATTCAGATTCTTCTCGGTCTCGCCGATGTATTTATTCACCACGGTTGAGAGATCGACGCGGTAGAGGTCCATCTGGAGCACGGATGCAAGCAGCCGCGCGGCGAGCGTCTTGCCGGTGCCGCTGGGACCGCTGAAGAGCGCGCGCACGCCTGAATTGAGCTGCGTGGCAAGGGCCGGACCGACCCATGAGGCGAGGCGCTCACGATGGCGGCAGCGGCTTTCGAGGGTTCGGAGCTCGCGCAGCGTCTCGGCGGCGACGGCGAGGTGATTCCAATCGCCGGTCACGGCAATCGGACTGGCCAACGTATCGAGTGCCTGGCGGTTGAGCGCACGGCCCGCTTGTTGGGCGTCGGAGAGCGTAATCTCGTCACGGCCCGCGAGCGCGGCGTACGATTGGGCAAGCGACGCGGCACGCCGAATGTTGCCGCCGGTCAGGCGGAAACGCTCGGCGATGGACGGCAGGCTGCCTATCGGACGACCATCCAGGCTGTGCCGCCAGACGCGGAGACGCGTCTCGACATCAGGCATCTCGAGCGTGACGGTTAAGGCGCGCTCGACGCCCGGACCGCTAAGACCACCCTGGCGGTTGAGGACGACTCCCAGCGGACCGTCGTAGCCGCGCAGTCGCGGAACTTCGGCGGTCTCTCCCGGTGCGAGGTCGAAGACGGCCGCGGGCAACGCACGCAGCACGGTAGCCAACGGACCGACCATCCGCCAGCGCTCGTCGTCGCCGCGGCTCAGGCCGGTGAGCTCGAGCATGCCGCGACCAAGTGCCCGGCCGAGGGCGCCGAGGAGATCGGACCTACCGTTATGGCGCGGGCCGCGCACGATCAGCGCCTGCGCTTCGCCGGACGACAGCAAGGCCGGCAGCGTCGTTAGGTTCTCTCGCACAGCACCAGGCAGGATCAGATCGGCAAACGCCGGCAGATCCTCGGGCGGACGATAGCGCGCCCACGATACCGGCGTCACGTGCACCTCGCCGCGGAATGCGTCCCACAGCAGGGCGGGTGCCTGGAGCGCCCATTCGATGCGCGGCGCCTCGGGGTTGACGACCTCGACCAGGCCAAGCTCGAGCAGGTGCCGCAGCGCAGCGCGGACGGTGCCGCAGCCGTCCGCGTCGCGCCACCAGGCTTGCAGCAGGCCGGCCGTCGGGCGATGCTGCCCGGGAATCCCCTGCATGGTCTCGAAAAGCATCCCGAAGCGCGCGTCTTCTTCCAGCAGTCCGGTGGTCAAGAGCAGTGTGAGCGCGGCGTGGTCGAGGGCCGCGACCTCACGCAGGGCGCGCAAGGGCAAATGCCCGGTCGCGATCGCTTCCCATCCGTCCAACGCGTCGCTCCACCACAGCGTCGCATCGTCGCCTGCAAGGTCTTCCATCCCGCGCTCCGCGAGCTCCTCAACGTAACCCGCGAGGAAGGGAAACTCTTCGAGCGCCGCGTCGCGCGAGCCAAAGGACTGCGCGACCTGATCCAGCAGACGCAGCACGGCGCCGAAGAAATAGAGCTTGAAATGATTTTGCGGTGTCGGTGGAAGATCGGCAAAGGGACCTGCCATCACGCGCTGCTCCTCGACATTACTCGAAATGAAACTTCACAAAGCGGCCGGCCGCCGGGACCCAGCCGGGATCACGATCCAGCCCGGCCAACCGAATCGCAATCGGCAGCTCGCTCAGCGATAGCACGACGTCGAGATGCGTCGCCGTCACCAGCACGAGCGCGCGATGGGCACAGACAATGCGGCCGACATCCTCGTCGTGCTCGGCGCCCAGAGCCAGCCGGAGGCGCGCGCGGACGTAGGGCGCGAGCCAGCCGATCCACCGGGCGAGGGGCGTTTCGCCATCCGTGGCAGTGGGCAAGCTCGCCTGCTCGAGTTGGAACACGCCATGGGAAGCGTAAGGCGCAGTCGCGCGTCGTAACTGGGGCCGTGGATCGCCGGGCTCGAGGGGTAGATCGAGCACCAGAAATTGCTCGGGATGTTGAACGCGGAGGCGGTCTTCAGCCGTCGACCACCGCCAGGCACCTCCGGCCGCGAAAGGCGCCAGCCATGCCGACGGGAGCTCCCACCGATCCGGCGGCTCCCACTCACCTCCGGGGGGAGCATGCTCATCGCGGCCGGCCAACGACGCAAGCAGCGACCAGATCGGGTCGGAGCGCGAGCTGGCCTCCACAAGCTGCTCGCCCATCAAGGCCAGGAAGTCCCATATCGCAAGCCCGATGCCCCGCTCCGACGGATACATGAAGTCATGATAAAGATCGAGAAAGAGCGCCAGATTGATCAGGTAGAAGACGCCTCCGAGTGCCGTCTCGATCTGCGCGTCATACAGTGGGGTCTCATCCGCGTTACCCGGAGCCTCCCCGCTCTGCGGACGTTGGCTCGGGCGGTCCGGCGAAAGTGTGGGGACTACCGCGTGGCCGCGCATCGGCAGAGCGGTAGGGAGCGGCGCGGCACGCTCTTCTGCATCATCTTGGAGCTCGTGTGCGTCCACCGATGCAGAGCCGGATTGGCCTGCCCGCTCCACCACAGGCAGCTCAGATCGCGACGGCAAGCGGCGGGCAGTTGGATGCCCGAATGTAGTCCAGCGCCTGTCGCGGCGGCTGGCATCCGCCGGACCCGAGGATCCGGCGGGCGCCTCGCCCAGGGTGTCATCTGTGCGGTGCAGCTCGCGGCGAGGCCGAGCCAATCGCGCCGGGGGCGCCGCCGTAGCGGCTGCCCGAAACCGGGGGCTGTCTCGTCGCGCACGCCACCATTGCTCCACGACGGACGCGAAGGAGGGCGCGCGCACGGCGGACGGCGCACGCTGCAGCATCAGACCAAGGCCGAGCAACAACTGCCCCTCGAGGTGAAGATCGCCGAGGTCTGTCTGCGGCATGAGGGCGGCCCACGGCGCCTGGGACACATTAGCAACAGAGGCACCGGTCGCGTCCGGCCCGGGCGGAGCCTGCACCGCCCGTCCCGCGGCGCCTCGAGCGGCTTCCAGCACACCAACAAGATCGGGGAGCACAAAAGCACGTGCCACGGCACGGACGAGCGCGCGCGCGTCGGCTGCGCTCAAGGCGCGGGCGAAGCCGACGGCCCGGCGGCTCGCGGCCAGGTGCACGAGCGCGGCGGGTATATATTGGGGGGCCTCGATCCAGGCGGCAGGAACCGGGCGCTCGAGCACCTCTGCCCGCAGTAGCGCGTGCCACCACCAGCGAGCGCGGATAGCTCCGGCCATCCAATCGCTTCCGAGACATGCCAAAAGCTCGGCACGGTCGGCGAAGAGTACCGCGGGCGCGCCCGGCGGTACCGGACCGAGCGCCGGGCGGGCAGCCAGCGTGACGAGATGGTCGAGCGACGTCATCACCGCCTGCTCCCACGCGGGAGGCGGGTGCACGGCAATGCCGCCAAGACGGAGCGAGCCTGGCAGCGGATCGCCCAGCCTCCGAACACAGATGATCGCCGAGGGCGGCAGCCGCGCCGGGTGCAGACGCAGCGTCGACAGCAGCATACCAAGCCGCAGCTTAACGCTCAGGATGTCCGGGTCATCACTTGTGACACGAACCCTGTCGATGTACGTTTTGCCGCTCTCTATATGCATCGCTACCGTACCGCTACGTCTGCCAGGGCCGTGGCGCCCACTTCGAGCATGGCCGCAGGGATTGAATCGGTCGGGCCATCTGCGCAGATGGGGCAGACGCTTTCACGCGCCATCCCAGACGCCAGGAGCCGTGCGATGGCGGCGCTGATCGGCTGGCCGGTGCTTTCCTGGTAGTACGTGAATGCCGGCGAGGGGTTGACCTCGAAGCAATACCACTCGCCTTCCGATGTGCGGCGCAGGTCGATGCCGGCCACAGGCAGCCCAAGGGTGGACGCGAGGGCATGGCAGCGATCCGCGACGGCGACAGGCACGGCGCACGCCCGAATCTCCAGCCCGTGATCACCGTGGTAGCGGTAATCGTCGGCCTCGGTGATGACCTCGCTGGCAAAGACCTCATCGCCGACGACGTGAACGCGTACGTCGGTTCCACGAATGTACGCTTGAAACTGTGTCGGGCAGAAGACGACGTCGGCCAGCCGCTCGCGATCCTGTGGTCGCAGCCGCGAGACGATGCTGCGCGTGCCGCTGATCGACTTGTAGATCAGCGTACCGTGGCGCTCCCAGAAAGCCTCGACCGCCCGCGGGTCGGTCGTCACGAGTGTGTCGGGCACCCCGAAGCCCGACCGGCGGATGAGCTCGAGCTGGTAGGGCTTGGAGCTGTTCGAGCCCATCGCGTGGGGTGGGTTTACGACGAGCGATGGCGTGACGTCGACCCACGACCAGAGCGCCTCGTCCACCGCCACCGCATGACGCCAGGCGGGACTGTCCGGGCCCTGGCGCTTGACGGCTGGAACAGCGCGCGCGTCATACGGGCGAACGTAGACCGCCGTCACGGAACAGAGCTCCCAGCGCTCGCCGCGCGTGCAAAGCGCGCCGCAGACATCCGATCCTACGGTGAGATCGAGCTCGGTCTCGAGGATGTCGTGCTGGTTGAAGAGCACGACCGGGCAGCCGAGCCGGCGCAGCTCGCCATGCACGGCCGCCAGCGGCCGCTCGGCAGCGAGGCCCCACAGCATGATCAGCATCTGTCACCTCGACGCCAGTAGGCCAGGATCGCGTCGGCGACTTTGGGCACGGAGATATCGGGCCAGAAATCGGCGCCGACGAGCTCTGCGTCTGCCTCTGCTCCGGCGAAGTACACTGCCAGCAGGTCGACGCCCGCGGCGGTGGCAAGGCGGCGGGCCGAAGTAAGCAGCGCGCCGTCCACGGCGCCGAAGCAGCAGTTGCCAACCACGGTCACACTGGCCGCGGCCTCCGCAGCGCTGTCGTTCCGAGCGTCGGACGTCGATGCGAGCCGCCGGTGCGCGGGCCGCACTGGGATGCCGAGATCGGCCGCGGCACGGACCCATTGCGCCTGCCGCCACGCTGGACCGACGAGGCAGCCGGGCGAGGGACGGTTGAGGACGGGACATCTCAGCTCTGAGAGCCACGAGAGCAGGAAGGCGGTCATCTCCGCGGCGACGTAGCCGCGATCGGGCGGGATGATGTGCGGCAGATCGTCTGTCGTCACACCTCCCAGGCGTGTCACGACACCAGCAATCTCCGTTACGTCAATCTCGCGCCCGCCGACCACTGCAGTCGCCCGTTCACGCTTGCCGAGGTGGTGGTGCCATCCCGGCATCGATAGGTCGTGGGGAGTGAGCGCGCACACTCCTTCGGCGGCCAGGCGTGCGGCAAACGACCACGCTGGCTGGTCGCGCAGGTTGGTGACGATCACAAACATCAGCCGGGGTTCTCCGGATTCTCGAGCGCCTTCGGATTAGTGCCCGGTCGCTCTTCCTCGCGAATAAAGGATCGGCCGTTCGGGGGAGGCTGATCGGCTTCTTCACCACCTGCCGGCTCGACGCCACGGTCGAGGACTCCGATGTGCGCGTTGATGCCGTCCTGGATACCTCCCACGCGATCGACGATCGCGTCCCTCAGCTTATCCTCGGCCTTGGCTTCGATCGCCTTGGCCTCGACCGCCTTGGCTTCGACCGCCTTGTCGGACGCCTTGGCTTCGATCGCCTTGGCCTCGACCGCCTGCGCCTTCTCTCGAATGCCCTTTTCGTCTTCCTTGGCTAGCTTCTCTCGAATGACCTTTTCGTCTTCCTTGACTAGCTTCTCCTCGATGCGCTCCTTCTCTTTACCTTCCTTGGTGTCCTTCTCTTTACCTTCCTTGGTGTCCTTCTCTTTACCTTCCTTGGTGTCCTTCTCTTTACCTTCCTTGGTGTCCTTCTCTTTACCTTCCTTGGTGTCCTTTCGCTGCTCGAAGGC